>NZ_JAWOTW010000004.1:0-389160 GCF_033339075.1 Vibrio sp. 970 | reverse complement strand
AGTCTTTCTAAACCAGACAACTGAGTGATGGTGACGCTTATGTCATCGACAGGTACGGTTTTTGTTTTCAAAAAAAGTTGCGTCATGATTATGCTCCTGCGCCAGCGGCTTGTTCAGCAATCAGCATTTCCGCGAGTTTTGGCTTGCCAATGTTTTTGAATTTAACTGAGCGAGTGATTTTCTCTTTAATCGTCACCGCTTTACCCAATGAGTTGATGTAGCCCGAATACGCATCCACAGTGCCATTCGGGTACTTGGCGCGGTACTCGGTCACCACTCCTTTATCGACATCATCAATGAGCTGCTGTTGGCCAGGCTCTCCTGGCTTCCAAACGATAGTTAAATTGGTTTCGCCTGCTGACTTTTGACCTGGCGTTGTTTTAGCCCAATCAGACTCAGGATCGTCTAGGTAGTTATCTTCTTCGTCTTCTACGGTGATTTCACCTGGTTGAAGCTCTTTAACGCCGCCTAACTTGTCCCATTTGTCGTCATTAAGGTAATCTGCAGGCGTTTGCAGTTCTTGGTTGTCTTTCAATCGCCAGAACGTAGTGCCAGCGCCTTTGATTGATTGAGTTGGGTCCGACATGATTAAACCTCTTCGGTGTATTCAATAGTAAATGTTAAAACCGAGGAACCCCATGGGGCCCCCTCTTCGCGTACATAAGAAAAACCAGAACGATTACACAGACTGAGCAAACCATTAGCGGTGTAGTGACGGTCAATTACGCCCCGAACTTTCTCACTAAAGGTATCGAGGTCGTCATCCAGTTGATTGGTGGCTAAGTCCATAATCTCTACAGCAAGTACCGAGCTCCACTCCTCTTCATCAAAATCCTGCCCAGTGGATTCACCATCAAGCAAGTAGACTGAAATGGCTGGAACTTCGAGGTATCCTGTCTCACCGTCATCACTGGCTGTAACTGGTTCACCTCGGCCAGAAAAATAAGCAGCGATAAGAGGGTGCCCTTCACTGTCAATGAGTGCTTTTTCCAAGTCAAAAATGACCTGTTTTCGAATTTGTTTGTTAATTTCCACGCCCTACCTCTCTGCGGATTACAAGCCTGATTTGCTGCCCCATGGCATAAGAAAGCTCTTTCGGCATATCTGTCTTCATGAGCTTTTTGCTATTTGTTTCAAAGGCAGTGGTGATTTCGTTTTTGATGGGAATTGCGCACATCTTGATTGGGTAACGAGCATCGCTGGTACGTTGCATGATATGCCACTTTCCATTCTCCAATTTCTGAAGAAAGGCATTGTCAAACTTATGCTTACCCACTTTTATGGACGTAAAGCCGGATACTTCACGCTTGGTATAGCGACCATCCTTGCCACGGGTTGCGCTTTGCACCTGGTAACGCCCTTTTTTGCGGCGGATTTGAGTACGGGCTTCCCCTATGTGAATGGCTGGTATGTCATTGCGTCTGACTCTGACGTAGGCAACAGGTTGCTTTGGAGATGCCTTTTTGGATACTCTGGCATAGCGTCTTATGATTTTTTGCTGAACCTTAACCACCTTAGAGGTGTCTTTTACTGAATGGCTAATAGCTCTCTTAGCGATTCGGTTTATTGCCATAGAAGCTGCACGAGGTACCGCTTTTTCGTCTAAAGCACTGAGGTTCTTTACTGCAGTTGCCAACTGGCGGTCTAGTTCATTCATTTCAGATCAAAACTAATTAAGCCATCATGGTACTCGGGCACATCAGCAACCACATGGCTTCGGCCTTTATAGGTAACTTTGTCACCTTTGCGAACCTTCACTCCTGATGAGCCAGAGATAGACAAACGGGTCACATTGGCAGCCATCATCCCAAATTGATCTTGTGATGTATTTGGAACCACTTTTGCAGACTGACCCGCAATGGTGGCTGACTCTCCGAATGCGCTAAATAAAGCAGCATCCATTTCAGCCACAGATTGAGACCAATTACTCATCTTCGTCCTCTTCGACTTCAAGATCGTCTTCTGGTATCCAGACTGCTTTCTTTTGGCCAACCAGAGAACGTGCTTCAGACGGTGTAATGTCGCAGCCTTGCCCCACTTCAAGTGCAGTTTCAGGCTTCAATAATTGACCGCGACAACGAAATGGTTGTGTAACTAAAATTGCTTTAACTGACATTTGTTTCTCCAAATAAAAAGCCACTCGATTGAGTGGCTTAGCTAGTAGTTTTTGGTTGATTAGGCTGCTGGTTTTTTACCTAGGCAGAAAGAAGCAGGATGGCGAACAGTTACATCAGCGTCTTGGAATGCAACAACACGCAAGCGCCCTTTCGCACTATGAGTGTATGGGTCAATAGTCAGGTCTAGGCCTCCCCACAAACCAATCAGCATTTCGGACCAGACGCCAAACCAATAATCACCGTTGTTGATCTGGTTAGAAATGTGCGTGCCGTAGCCGTTTACAGTGTTACCCCCTTCCCAAATAGGTGAGCCGTTGGTATTAGCAAACTTTTGCGTTGTCTTACAGTGACCACGGCCAGTAGCGTTCATCATGTAAAGCATGGAACCAACATCAGCATTGTCAGCAGTTATCTCTGTTTCCATGTTTACAATTTCTTGGAACGTCGGATTAACCGCAGTGAAATCTACACCGTTCACACCCGTGATGTTTGCTAGACCAAGCGGTTGATCACCACCAGTGCCGTACAAGGCAGCTTTATCAATAGTAAGAGCCAGAGCTTTAGCAATATCCGCACGAGCCAACATCTCAACATCTGGTGAAGA
This sequence comes from Vibrio sp. 970, assembly GCF_033339075.1. Taxonomy (NCBI): domain Bacteria; kingdom Pseudomonadati; phylum Pseudomonadota; class Gammaproteobacteria; order Vibrionales; family Vibrionaceae; genus Vibrio; species Vibrio sp. 970. The sequence continues at coordinate 386,439 of NZ_JAWOTW010000004.1, read as the reverse complement.
CTGCATCAGCATCTTACGAGTCATTTCTACTAGCGCAGCACAAGTACGGTTTTGTAGGCCACGCTCACCAAAGGTGATTTCAGATAAGGTTGCATCTACATCTTCACCAAGCCAATAGCCCGTAGCGCCACCCTCTTGAGTCGGGATAGATAAATCACCGACTAGGCCTGTTAGCGTAGTTGCGTAGTTCATGACTGCTGATTTGTTATAGAGCATATCAATGAAGCTACCCGCCATATGGTCAGTAGCAATCAAGTTGCTACCGGAACCACTAGCACTTACTGGCGCAGCTGCACGAAGAACATCGTTAGGTACAATAATACCTTGTGCTTCACGCTTCATTTTATCGGCTGCGGCTTCAGAGGCTTCAAGCTCAAATGCAGCTGCTCGACGATACTTTTCATTCGTTGGCTGAGACAGGTAACGCAGAACGTTCAGGAATGAATACTGACGAATTTCATTGTCAGACAAGCCAATGTCTGGGCTGTCTGCAACCGTTGGTGTTGCGCTACGTACTCCCGCTGGTTGACCGCCATTCTCCGACGCTGCATCAAGTAAGGCGCGTTGGTAATCGGCAGCTGTCTTCTTTTTGTCTCGAAGATAAGGGTTAGGATCAACACCACGACTTCCGTATTGCTCGAACAGGTCTAAAATATCACGCACACGGTTTTGTTCTGCTTCAATACCAGCTTGACGTTCTGTGTTGGACTCCTCAAGAACTTCAATAATCTCAACAATCACATCGTTCTCATCAACTTTTGCACGAACTAAGCGGCCACTGGCATCACGCAGGGTTTTAGTCTTCATATTGGATTCACTCCGGTTTTCAATTTCACGTTCATTTTCTGTTGCGCCAGTTGGGATGATGATCCCCATATCACGCAGGTGGTTTTGGTATTTGGTTGTATCTAAGCTGCGCCCAACACCAACGGAAGGGTCAGCGGGAACCGTGACAAAAGACAGCTCGAACGGCTCCCAATCTGTCACACGATAGGTGCGAACATCATCCGTATCACTTTCAAGAACCATCGCATGGACGATGTAACCAATAGAAACGTGCTTACGAATGCCATCTTTAACGTCCTGCCAAATTTCCTCAGCTCTTGGGCTAGTACCGAACCGAACAACCGCTCGGCCCTTATTCTTTTCGATTCGAGCTGATTCAATGACACCAACTAGATCGTCCCAGTCATGGTTAACCAAGGCAGAAGCACCAGCATCAAAACGTGCCATGCGTACTGCACCAGATGAATGGTCGAGGACTTCATAGCCAAACCAACGCTCAACTGGATATTCGCTAGAGAAAGCCAGTTCAACCGTACGGTTTTCTTCATCCACTGACTCAACCGTGTAGTTTCGATACACAGGTTGACCTGTGACCTGACGAATCAGATCACTCGTCGTCAGTTTCGTCTTCTTCTTGCTCACTTTGATTTACTCCTGCAGGTTGCCCGGTGGCTTTTATTCCCAAAATCTGGGCTATCATTTCGTCTGGAATCCCTTCCGCTCTTATTGCCTTGATGTCCTCTGCATATCCCTTCCAGACATCTACAGGCTCACGACCAGATTCACGTATTGCTTCACCAGGGGACTTACGACCATTTTCTTGAGCTTCGGTAATGGCTTTCTCTTCTTTAAGAGGGTCAATCCATTCCCAACGGCGAGGTTGCCAATCTGCTTCTAGGAATTTGCCTAAGCGGCTAGCTGGGATAGGATTACCATTGGAGTTAATGACTTTTCCGGCAAGTAATGAATACTGAAGCCAACGTTCATAAACTCGATGACAAACCGACTCTATGAACCATTCTTGTAACTCTTTCCACCCGTCACGCTCGTCAAGCTTGCCTTGGCGAATTGAACTAAGGTTGACACCTTCCAAGTCATTGGCGTACGTGTTGTAAGCCATACCTTGACCCGTAGCCATTCCTCGCAACATATGCTTTGAGAACGTTGCCGTCTCTGTTGAAGGAAAATCCGGCGAGTAATCAACAGGAGTAAAGCCTGGAGGCAAAGTCACAACCGTATTGGGTTCTAACTCAATCTCTGGCTCTTCAAACTCTTCGGATTCATCCGGTTCATACACATCAGCGTCTGCTTGAAGTACCAGTGTTTTACTAGCACCCGCTCTGGCGTTTACAACAGAAGCTTCTTCAAACCCAGAAAGGTTACGCATTCGACTTAATGATGTGTGATTCCATGGAATACCACGGAATTGCTCAGGATGCTCTTGGTCATAAACGTGCAGCATGTCTTCAGCGGAAACACGTTCAAACTCTTTACCTCCATGGCGAAATGCTTCAGCTAAAACACCTGCTTTTGTTTCAACTAAGTAAGCAACCAGGCGTCCATAAGGGGTCATTTCGATGCCGTTTCGAATTACGTTTCCGTTTGCTAGTCGGCTTTCGTTGACCTGAATCGGTACTCTTAGAGGGTCTATGAGCTGAATAGCAAATCCCCAGGGACCAGCATGTGGGCCTTCAACGATTCGTATGAACGCTTCACCGCTCCCCACTACCGTATTGAGAATGACACGCTTGGCTCTGCGCCAATCAAGGCGCCCATCAACGGTACAGTTTTCGCGTCGTCCCCACTTTTTAAAAGCTTTCTCAACGGCGGCATTTCCGTTGGTATCCAATGAACCATCAGGTTCTTTGCCCCGAACCTGAAGAACAATACCTTTATGTCCGAGTACATTTTTACGAACTTCTCGGACAAACCCTCGGGCATAGTCATTGTTACTGATCTGTTCGCGTGAGCGAGCGACTAAAACCGAGAGTTTTTGATCAATCACCTTGCCAATGGGCACAGGTGAAGAATCCCAAGTACTATTGTTTCTGTCTGGATCAGCTGCCGAGAATAGGCTTCGAGAAACAGGACTCAATTTGACATATGGCGTCTTGCGACGTTTCTTTTTGGCCTCTGGCTTAGCGTTGCGATTAAAAGGATTCCACATCAGCGCATCCTCACTTTATGTACTGTCAGAAGACCTCGGCCAGACTTCTTACGCTTCTCCTGATTCACCCTATTGAGAAATCGCTGCTCTAACTGCAGCAGTTCGCTCAACGGGGTCTTCTCCAGACTACGACCACCAAACGACAGCTTAAGCTGATCAGATGTAGCACGATTGGTTAACGTAGCCTGAATAGCTGCCAATGCTTTCTCTGCTTCGCTGCGAGGGTCATGTACATCCAATGCTGCCAAGTCTGGCAGTACAGTTAATCGGCTGGTAAGAGGCTGATGTACATCGGTGCCATCAGTTACACGCAACACAACGCTGTATTCTTCTGCGGGCCAGTTCGCTGTCTCGCTTGCTGGTATCGAGAATTGGAACGCATCACCCTCCGGTGTGCCGACAATGTCTGCCTTACCGGATGCGGAACGTAGATAGATAGTGGCTACCCAAGAACTAGCGGGGTAATCTGGATAAGAGAGTTTGAAGTTGACCGACAGACCTGAAGTGATCTTTGTCGGTATTACCATGATTTAGCAAAGTTTCCTTTTCGCCGTACTAAGCGGCGCTTGCGTTTTTTCAACTTAACAGGCTTACGCTCTTCCTCGTCTTCCTGCTCGTCTGCCTCATCGGCTACCGATTCAGGTTGAGTTTCTTCCTCATCATCAATCGGTTTTGGTTTCTTTCGGTCAAGTCGTAGCATTCTGGCCACCATATAGTTCATACCTTCACAGTCGAGAAAGTGGTTGTCTTTACTGACTCGATTCCACTCTCCTTTTTCATCATCAAACTCCTCAGCAACAATCTGCTTACAGTAATCTTCTGAGACATCGGAAGGCAGTAACCAATCACCAACGGTGCCGCGTTTCCAACGGACACGGTTATGTACCCACGCTTTCGCCAAGCTGGCATCAAAGTCCCATCGCTTGTCACCACGCTTTCTAACCTTGCCCTGCTTATCAACTTCAACGCGAGTGACACGAAAAGGTTTGGGGAGCTTCTGCCAACCCATTAACGCTCGTGCACGAGTTTTATGGCGACGAACCCAGGCATAAACCTCATCAGTTCTGTAGCCTGCATCGACACCGCACTGCTTGATTTTTAAGTTCCCCCATTCGTGCTCCATCAAGTCATCTAGTTCACTCCATACCTCCGGCTTATCGGTATCCCCCCATAGCTCGCCAAACTCAATCAGGCGTGAGGACATACCATCAACCCAACCGCGTACGATATAAACAAGACGGTTTTTCTGGACATCCACAGTACAAATTAGTGTGTGTACCCCATCAGGAACTTCACCTGATGAGAACGTCGAGCGTAGCTTGTAGACTTCTTCCCACTCAGGAGCATCACCAACAACAGCAAATATTTCTCCAAACCCTGTGTTATAAACAGAGAGTAATTGGTGTGGGTCACCGCTTCTCTGCGCTTGAAGGAGTTTTCTGGCTAGATAGCCATAACTCTTTTTACCGGAGAACGAGCAAAGACCACTCACCCAAATACTGAAGTGGTTGTTGTCTTCCAGTGGATGAAGCATGGAATGAAATGGGACAACGGTTGATTCACCGCCTTGTGTAATTAATACAGAGCTATCGTCGTACTTCTTAGCGTATTGCCCAGGAGCAATAGCAATGCCTTGAGCGTTCATTACTTTGCGGTGTTTGTCTTCAATCTGTCCCCCACAATGAGGGCAGATTAAACGGGCTTCACGCGATGCAGCTGCGGGAGAGCTTTCATTCTCTGTGCCTTTGCCTGGCCACCAAAGTAGATCACTTCGTGGTATGAAATACTCACCGCAATCTGGGTCAGGGCATGGGACAGCCCATTCATGTCGAGTTCCTTGTTCCCACTCCAACCAAATCGGGCTCGACACTTTGCCTTTTGGTGCAACTGCCCAATGAGTCATCCCTGTTTCAGGGTGTGCATAGGTACTTGCCTTACCATGCGTTGGCGTACTAGTTAACCCAAGCTTTGAGTCGATATAAGCATCACCACGCGCTTCTGCAATTTCCGCTAATGAGCCCTCACCTGTTGCATTGGTATCAGGACGGTCTAACTCATCAACTAGCGTGATAACCGCAGAATCCGATGCCAATTCAGTTGCCGAACCAGCCCATGCAAAACGCAAAGACACGCCCCCAATACGCTTTTTATGTTTGGGGCTTTTATCATCGTACTTTAACCACAGCGTTGAGCACTCTCGGAGCATCTCCATTATTTTGGGCTCAACGACGTTGTTAATGTTCGACTCGGTCGGCCCCACATAGATGATCGGTGCAGGTTGGTCATCAAGGCGCCATCCAATCACGTTTTGCATCGTGGCCGACTTTCCCATCTGCGTTCCCATAACAAAGGGGATTTTTGAATAAGCAGGGTCGGCAAACGCGACACAAACAGGAATCATGTATGGTGTTGAAGTCGTATCAAACGGACCAGGTATTGGCGAACCCGGAGGCATAATTCTATTCTCAGTTGCCCACTGCGCAGCATTCCTCAGCGGCTTCGCTCTGATCATCTCTGCTACGTTTTGCAAGATACTCAGCAACGAACGCACTGAGGTGGTCAGCGGTGGCAGTGCGTATACGTCGAGCTTCTCGGTCAATTGTGTTTTTGCATTTGGCGGGTTCATGTTCTGACGCTACCTCTAAAGCTGTTCGAGCCCCTATGCCATCCAGCTCACTACCAAATAAGTTTCCAACCATGTAAAGGAACTGGGCTAACTCTCCCAAATCCATCACTGTTTCTTCGGCCTTTTGAGCTTCAATTTCAGCTTTGCGGCGTTTGGCAGCAGTGAGCAATAAGTCTTCACCATCTTTGGTACCAACTTTGGGGCTACTGTGCTCTTTCTCGTACTGGCCAATTTGCTTTTTGATTTCACGGTCGATAATCCACTGAATGGCTTTATCTGTTTCAATGATTAGAGGCTTACCTCGTCCACCACCGCCTTGGTGTGGCAAGCCCTCTTTGATGAGGTCACCCACCCACTTCGGTGAGTAACCCATAATTCGAGCAAATTCATTTCGGTTTACTTCAGCCATAGCGACATTCTTCTAGCGTTACGCGTTATGGTTCACTCCCTTCTCGACCCACCCGATAGAAGGGAGTAAAAACCGGACATTAAAATGAGGCGGAATCGGCGAGTCTCAGCCCCGTGGGTTATTGAACCTCTGGGAAGGACCCGCAATCTTTCGCAGCCCTTGTGGGACAAGGCGTGAGTGGGATTTGACTTGAAATTAATTGAACAGCGTTTTTAAACCCAATTTTCACTGTGATTTTCAACCACTCAAAAAACGCTGAAATCAGGCGTTTTTGGGGTCAAAACCAGTAAAACTCCCTTCTACTCCTTTCTCGGTTTTTTGGTCATTTAGACGTCCAAACATCCAAATAAACACCTATCACCACAATTAACAGATTTTCTTAAGAGTTAAATCGGTCAGCGATGCGTGAAGCCTTATCGATTCTAAGCTCACACTAGATGATCATGTTTTAGGATCTTCCCGCGATCTTCCCATGGAAAAAAATAAAGCCCTGCAGATCTAACCAATTGTGATAAGTCTGCAAGGCCTTAAGTTTCAAGGCTTCCGTTGTCGTGTGTATGTAAGCTTGGTCTAGGTCTGACATCTTGTGATTAAGAATGCGTTCACGTACAAACTTATCGACACCTAAGTCAGTCAGCCTAGTGCCAACTAACTTACGGCAATGGTGGCTAGTAAACTCACCCTCACTCCATTCCGCATATGTACTGTTGGCCGTGTCCTTACAGATGGGTGCATCCCCTTTCGCATTGGGAAATATAAACTTCTGTCCTTCCTTTTGGGTAAGGCGATACTGTTGAAGTAGGTTTTTAATCTGCCAGGTCATCGGTAACATCAAAGCTTCACCGTTCTTGGCATTACAGGCGGGTATCCTCCAGATATTCTCGTCCCAATCGATATGGCTCCATCGAGCTAAGCGGGTTTCACGAATACGTGTCCCGTGAGCTAACTGCATCAACACAAACACCTGCTTTTGCACTGAGTGTGTCTTTAACCTATCAAGTAATTGGCTCACATCATCAGACTGAATTTTCCCCTCGTTAGGTGTGATTTTCTTGCTGATAAAATCAGTAAATACCATCGCAGCCACTGGGTTTGAAGCGATATGCTCTTCTCGATATGCCTGATTAAACGCTGCTTTTAAAATAGCAAAGTAGCCTTTAACCGTTCTAAGTTCATAGCGCTCACGCAGCGGCCAAACCAATAAGTCCTTGATATGGTGCTTCCGAATATTAGCAAGAGGCAACTCCCCAAGAGCTGGTAACAAGTGATTAAAGACCACCGACTTAACGGCACTTTTCCTCTCTGAAGAGATATCCTTGTTCGACTCAATATGCTGCACATACCAGCGCAAGCAATCACTAAAACAGGTCCAGTCTGTAACCACTTGGTCCGTATCCGTCGCCATCCTAGCAATCTTTTGGGGTAACAACTCAAACAGTGCCTTAGCGCTTAGACGAGGCCAAAGTCCAAGCCGTTCCCATTTTGGTTTTCCGTGTTTTCCGTTGTTCTTTCGTTTATCAATCAACCACCAAGTAGCACTCTCGCGAGACTTGTGAAAACGAAGCTCTAAAGCATACCTTTCATCCCTAAGCCTCGTGACAGTATCACTTTTCAAATAGCTTTTAATTTTCGTATCAGAGATACGCAACCGTACTGTAGTCATAGAGTTAAACCGCTAAATCTGTCTCTCCAGTGTCACGCCGCTTCTTCGCCTGTGGCTGACGTTTCCAGTAATGAAGGGGAGTTTCGCCCCTCAGCTTGAGCCTTATTGATTTTCTTCGTGCGCTCTCATGTTAAGGATTAAGCAACGGGTCAGGTTACTTCATGGTCATAGCTAACACAGAGAAACAGCGAGGCACCAACGCATGTCCGTGAAGACATTAGGAATAGGGTCACCACCGTAAGCACTGTTACTAAGTGGCCGAAGCCTGGCAATGCTCGACGACATTGCAAATCGTTAACGTCTTTGCTTTTGGTGGTAAAAATGGGGTTACTGCTCTTTACCGAGGTGCTTTTTCACAATATCAATCAAGCGATCGTCCGTGTCGGTTTTGGTGTTTTTGGCATGAGCATCAGCAATCGTGATAAGCAGCTCAGTCACCGATTCAGGGCTAAGTAGCTTTGCAGCCCAGTAACCAAGCAAGCTTTTAAAGAAGGTAAACAAGAAAACTTTCATAGTATTAGCTCCAATAAAAAAGCGGCCGTTATAGGCCGCTTCTAATTCAGTATGTCTTTAGGGAATTTATCGATGAAGTCGGAGACCTCTCCTGCTCCTTTATGTGTGTTGTAATACGTCTTCCAATATCGTGCCAAGGCAGGAATATCACCTGGACTAGGTAAAGACTTAGGAACGCGTAAGTAATGCACTCGGCACATCGCCACCGCATAAGCTAAGTTCGTGATAAGTTCCTGTGCTGTACCTTCTTTTACGAGCAGACTTACCTTTTCTTTCAACTCAGCGCGATAAGCCAAATAGTTTTGCCAAATATCGTCATGAGTGGCGGGCTCCATCTGCACGATACCCAGAGCCGGACCTTTACCAATTTGCTTAAGGTACTTGCCTCGGCTCTCAACAAAGATAGTGCCGACCACCAATTGCTCTGCCGATGTACTATACAAGCCAAGCTGCTTTAAAGTCGGCCTAACGACCAATTCGGTCAGTTGCTTTGCATCCATCTATTTTCTTCCTCTGTTTACGCTTATCGAAATGAACCCAGATATCAAAAATTAGCCTCGCAATGACAACGACAAGACCACCGATAGAAATTAAATTAGCAATGGTGATATCAGAGCTACTGGCAGCCAATTCACTGGATTGTTGGGCCTTAGCAGCCACGGTTTCACTGAATATGCTAACCCCAGTGCCGCCACAATACGCGATTAGCCTACCTTTCCATTCATGGAGGTTTTCAAGAAATGTTTTAACCATGTGGAACTCTTAGAAACAAAAAAGCACCCGAAGGTGCTCCGAAACAGTTTTGTTGAGATATAAAAAAACCCCGCCGAATGGGCGAGGTTTTTCATATTGGGAAGAGTGCGCCATTTAGGGGTGAATGTCAACACTCACCCACCATATCATTCATCTACTTTGAACACGATTTAAAATAGTTAAATCTTTAGTAGGGCATTTAGTAATACATTCGTGATAGACACTGTTTTCTAAATACTTCATTGCCTGTAGCGGTAAAGGGGCTTTACGTGAAGAACAGATTGTATCTTGAATATAACCTTCTAAGGACTTTAAGCTTTCATTTTGATCAAAAGCTTTCAAACTATAACTACATATTATTTCTGATTGCGCGTTCATTTTCATTTTGGGAGTGACAGACCCTAATTGTCCAGGCCGAAACAACAGGGATGGGCTAAACTCTAAGTGCTCTAAAAAACCATATCGTTCGAGCAAAAGAAAATAATTTCTAAATGAATTTGTTAATTTCCCTCCCTGACAGCAATTAACAGATAATAGACATAAAACATTATTAGGTATCATGGACCGTACAAGACTGGAGTATCGTTTTTCTTCTAAAGACACATTAGAGTTCAAGTACTCTTCGGAAAAGTTCCTTTCTGTATTCTCAACATGGTTTGTTGCTACAAATTTCAACAACTGATATAGCATCCGAAAATAGCGACGCAATTGGCTATTTTTTTCAATCATCCTCTTAACAAAAGAAAACTCTATTTCTCCAAGGTTGACTAAATGTAAGCCTTCATTTCTATTTTCTTTATTACTCGATATGAGGTCGTCTAGAGCTCTATTATGCTCCGACAGCAGGGCATAAAAACTTGTTTCGAACTGCTGTATCTGAGTCGCCAATCGTTGTTCTGTAGCTAGCGCTTTTTGCTCTGCGGCAGCGCTTTGAGCTTCGTCTACTTGTTGACGTAATGCGTCTGCTTGCTTTTCATTAGCTATTGTTGTTTTCTCGATCTCTTTTCGTGTTAACTCCAACTCTTCGCGAGTTAAGGCCAACTCTTTCAGTGATAGTTGATGGCTTCTATTCTGCTGGTAGATGGTAAATAACAGCCCCATAAAAGAGAAAAAAGACAATATAGGAGCAGAAAAATTATTAAAGAAGGAGCCTGATTTATCAAACCACTCGACATTTACATCGGTTTTACTGGTAGCGCCATTTAATGGGAATTCACTTGTATAAAACCACCAAAGGAAACACATAATAAATATGGCACTGAAAAATAAAGCCAAATAAGGAACTTTTGATGGCTTACGCCTTCCAATAGGCTCTGGCTCTACTCCCAACATAGCGCAATTCTCATAGAAGTAATCTACCCTATTTTTAAATTGCTTCTCTAACTCTTCAATAGAGCTAGCTTGGTAAGTGCGATCGCCATTCATGTTGACGACTTTCCCAGAAAACGTACCGTCTTCTAGTACTTGAACTGATCCGCGAAATCTTTTGTACTTGAACTCTGGGTGTTCACTAAGCATTTGTGCTTTTCCTAATACACTAATATTTTTTAAATTCTAAGAATTAAGCGCTGAGTAATACGTTAAACAGCCAATCAAGATATAGCGTAACATTATAAGCATTTCACCTAAACCATTGAATTAGCTATTAACTCACTCCATATAACTATGGCTAACAAAAACAACTAAGGATACCTATGTCTATTCAGAACATTACATTCCGTACTCGTGATGAATACAGCCGAGCCCAAACCGCTGGCGGTATAAAAAAGCTACTGTCGAATGAAACTCTACACATTTCCCGACTACTGATAAACGGTGACTGGGGTGAAGGTAAAACAGAGTTTTGCCACAAACTACTTAATCATTTTGGTGAAGACTACCACCTTGTATATATTGATGCATTTGCGTCTGACAGTGTGGACAACCCTCTCCTTACAATTACCGCGGAAATAGCAAAACTCATCCCCAAAGGTAAAACTCGCGCGCGCTTCGTTAAAAAAGCAATCCCTGCCTGCAAAGTAGGTTTTAAAACTGCAGGAAAAGCAGCCGTGTCTTGGGCATTCAAACAAAGTACTGATTCTATAAGTGACGACTTCGAAAAAGAACTTCAAAAAGGAGCGGAGCAACTTTCTGATTTAGCGGTGGAGAGCGCACTAAAAGAACAAATCGAAGCCGAAAAAAGTATCTCATCACTCTGTGCTGCACTAAAGTTGTTAACTGAAGGAGAGAATGGTAAACCGCTTATCATATGCATAGATGAGTTTGACCGTTGCAGACCGCCTTATGCCATCTCCATGTTAGAGACGATAAAACACGCTTTTGACCAAGATAACGTTAGCTTTATCTTTTGTGCTAACAAAGAAATTTTGGAACAATCTATCAGGCACCACTACGGTGTCGAAGACTCCACTCGCTACTTAGATAAGTTTATGGATTTCTCGATCGAGCTACCGAGAGCACAACGTGGTACATCAGGAAGAGACTTCGAATTTAATCGAGTATCCATTAGTCATTTAAAGTCTGAGCTACAACGCTACAACCTAACAAACCTAGCATCACTTTTTGCGATGAGGGAGTCGAGACCGTCTTTCTTCTTAGAGCTGTTAGAACGCGTACCAACATTTACTTTAAGAGACGCCGAAAAATTCGCACGTAATATCGCCATTTATAGCGCATTAACAAGAATAGTGTGGGATGAAGATCTTGACAGCCAAATGGCTATGTTGGGTATAACAGCATATACGTTTTATAAAAGTGAGTTTGAAAACTTGGAAAAGTCTGAATACACCGGAGATCAGATAGTTAAACACCTTATTAATTACTCAGGTAGCAACCATTTCGAACGAGACAGGAGTGCTAAAGCCTGTGCTTTTGCCATTGTGATGTATGGAGCAAAATCCATCCCCCCAATGTATAACAAACCAGATTTTCTTACTGCAACACAAAATGGTATCGGTGAATACTTTCTTGATACTGAGCATGAATTATTACATTGGGCCGCAAAATTTTCAGGAGCTTATAAAACCATGCTTAACCTAGCATAAACTATACAAAACGCCCCTCAGGGCGTTTTTTGTTTCAGTACTAAGCCATGTCTTACTTCTAAAACTGCGAAAGTATTACGAATTGGTCGTCCATAGCTTCATACAAGTCATCGAATGTATAGCAGGCAATGTGCTTGCTATCGACTAATAACCTTTCCACTCGAGCATCAAAGCGCTCCTGACAATCACCAAGTTTCAACCCATCTCTGCGGCCAATGATAAGAGCGCCGTTGTACTTAATGGAGTAGTGTCCAAACTCAGACTGCATGTTTGGAGTCTTATCGTTAACTGCGAGGTGCAGGTACCAGTCGATAACTTGGCTATATCCGTGTTCAAATCGGCTAGCCCACGGATACGTCGATGTCTTCTTGTTGATTTTTTGGTTAAAAATTGAATTTAGCTTCGCGTCTTCAAACTCAATAAACGAAAATGTTTTTTGATTCTTATCCGCGACAACAAAGTCTGCACGATACTTCCCAAGAATAGGCAACTCTTCGTTAAACATTGATGGGGCATCAACGCCAACGACCCTACCCATCAATAGCACAAGCTGATCTCTGTCCTTAAAAAACTGAAGTAACTCGGTTTCTGAAAGCTCAGGTTTTGAGTTAAGAAGCTCATTAAATTCATCAAGTTCTTTGCGACACTGCTGGCTTTCCAATTGCCCACTTTTCATGAGAATCATTTATTAGACCTCATCACTGTGGACACATTACTTTCCTGCACGATATCTACAATCCTCGTAGTGCCATCCTGCTTTGCATAAACGAGCCAATATCCTTTACCTAACGCACTCCGAAATAGTCTTTGTTTCTTAGACAAAGTAATAGGCTTTAGAGACCTCTCATTATCGGACTTCAGCCAGTCTACCGCGCGGCGAGCTTTCACTCGTACATCACGAGGAATAGATTCCATCGCAGACATTGCTTTTGGAGTGACTTTTACCATCTGAGACACAATATTCCCCCTAATGTTATCGCGTAAGTCATTGTTAATTTAATTACCCAGTTATTCAAGCCACCCGCTCCTTATCAATTCTCTCCATTAGCGCCAGCATCGCAGCATTACGCTTAGCAGCCAGCCAATCTGCTAGGCCATCGAGGACGGGATGGTACTGGCGTTTGAATACTGAGAACGTACAAACGAAGCTACCAGAACACATTGCAGCGAAGCGGCTTTCTAGGTCCCACGCTACTCGGCCATCGTTGCAATGCATGCATTTTCGATAGTGACGGTTTGGAGCTCGGTACTTACCGCTTCCACCGCAGCAAGAACAAATACGGCCTTGTGGTGTGATCGCTTCTTCCACAGCTGCGCGCACAATGGCAGCGAATGCGGCTTCGCTCTTTTGGCCGCGCCAGTCATCGGTCAGCGTAAACACTTCAGCGAGTACCGCCTTTTCCAGTGCTCTTCTCGATTGCGCGTTATCCAGTAACTCCACAAACAACACCAGAAAACCGACCGGAGATTCCTTCCAGGTAATTCCCACCATGCCGAGCTGGTCTTCCAAAGAAAATAATCCTTTGCCGCCCTTATGCGGTTCGTAATTTATGCCTTTTAAATCGAACTTAGCCAATAACGTTTCTGGTCGCATTTATGCTACCTCCTTGCTGTTCCTCACCTGTTTGCGAAAACTCTCCCACGTAAAGCTCACCCACTCGCAGCTCTCCAACAAACGCTCCATCACTCGGGCTCCAAGAACCTGAGTCAGGTCATCAGATTTCAGATTGGTCAGAATGCCGGTTGGCTTCTCGTTGGTATAGCGTGAGTCGATGATGGTGTTAATCATGATCGCCTCGTGGTCATTCATTCGCTGCACCCCAACCTCATCCAACACCAACAAATCGACCTGAGCTAAATACTTCAGAAACTGAGCTTCTGTAACGTTCGATTGGCGGTTGTACTTATCGCGAATTTTCATCATCAACTCAGCGACCGTAATCACCAACACCGTACGATTGCGCGTCATCAACGAGTTCGCCATTGCACAAGCCAGATGGTTTTTACCCGTTCCTGTCGATCCAGAAAATACAAAGTTTTTCTCATCACCTTCCAAGAACTCAGAAACCCAACGGCGAGAAACACTAAACGCCTGACGTTGGCCTTGGTTCTCCGTCACGTAATTGGCAAATCGACACTTCAAGTGCTTCTTGCCTACTCCACTGCGGCCAAGTAAATCCTGAACTTTGCTCTGCTGGTAGTTCTGATACACCGCATGGCTTTGCTTCTCAGCTTCCTGCTGAGCAAGTTGAGCCATCTGCTCTGGAGTGTACGGCACAACGTTCGCAGGCATCGCTTGCTGCAGTTTTTGGAAAAAGCTGTTCATTGGTCACCTCCGTTTTGGCGGTCTTTGAACCACTGAGGTGGTCCGTAATCATCAGGGTTGGTTTGGTCTGAAAACTGCTCCACCGGAATCAGCTTCGAGTTTGGCGAGGACAATTTAAGGCTAAACAACCCTTGCCACTCGTTGTCGATGGATTGCTCAATGATTTGGCGCTGCATGCTCACCACGTTCTGGGAGAGTTTGAGCAAGTCGAGCATTTTGGTGCGCTCGCCCCGCTCAGTTTTGAAAGGCTTTTTGATTCGCTTACGGAATGCTAGGTACTCAGCCCAAGCATCGTGATCGAGCATGGCTGGAATTTGCTCCTCAGGAACCAAGCTACTTGTGATGGGAGACTTTTTGTTTACTTTTTCTGTAGTAGTCTCTGGTAATCTCTGTGTAGTCTCTGTTTTAGTTTGGCTGATTGGTACAGCACTGCTTGGCGCATTTGTACGTTCTAGTTTGCTCCATTTGTGCAATCAAGTTTGGCTCATTAATGCGGTAGAAAACTCGGCAAGGAACACCTTGCTTTTTCTCTTCCAAAATACCTAACTGACGCAGCTTTTTACGTGCAGTATCAAGCTCTCTTCGAGTCATGCCCGTTTCGTCTTGCCACTCTTCCTGAGTTTTGTAAAACCACCCTGAAGCGTTCGTTCTTCGGCTCCAGTAAATGCTCTGGCTAAGCATTAATGCGCCTGTGATACCAATACCCATCTTCACAAACGATCGATGAAAAGCGATGGGTCTATCCAAATACTCAATCACACCGCAGTCCCCGCTTTCATGGATTCAAAGATTTCCATCGCTTTAGTCCGTGATACGACGAAACGACAAACACCGTTATTGGCCACCCAGATATAGCAGCCGTGATAGTTCTGTAAGCTAAGGCTCATTGCACAAAGTTCTCCTAGTTAGATGCGTGTTATGTGGTGGTCAGCCACTACGCTTTTGATTAGGCTGCTTTCTTCGCCATTAACGACTCAAGGTATTCCAGAAGTGGCGCATGAGATTCTTTAGCTTCTTGAACTTCTCGATACGCATCGCGCAGCTGGTCAATATTCGCGTTCTCCCCTAAAGAGATCACCGCACGGAATGCTTCAGATGTTTCTTTGTTGTGGTTATGCAAGAGCAAATCTCGGCTTAAGTTTGCATCACTCGCACCAATGCAAGTAACAGAGAACCCAAGCGGGTTGAGAAATTGGTTAAGCATGTCGCTTGCGCGTTTGGCAGGCATCGCCTTAAGTACCGCAGGTAACAAATCCATCATCGTGGCTTTGGCTTCTACGCTTGTGCGCTCAACGTAACGGAAAAAGTTTTGAGCATTGTTCTTATCATCAGCGCCCGGTACTTTAAGTAGTTCTTTACGCTGAGCATCGACTTCATGTTCAAGATCGAGTTTGTGATATAAGCTCGCGACGCGGTGAGCAATACACTCTTTACTCAGTTCCGTGCGCCAACTTTCTATTGCGTTACGCATAACGCTTTTAAAACTATTATTCATGGTTTTTCCTTACTGGTTGTTTGTACAGAATGCTGTGAATCAGCCTAAATTTTGTAAGTTGCGTTATTCTTCTAACGGTCACTTTGAGAATAAATGCACTCCATAGACTTGGTCATAAACGCAAGTGGTCGTTTATAGAGACCATCTGATTAGGGTTTGGAAACACTTGCTCAAAAGTACAGTTGGCACCAAGCTCATTCAGTGAATTTACGATGTCCCAACACTGATTGAAGCTTGGGCAACGGCGTCCTTTCTCATAGTGGTAAATAGAGCCTGGTTCTATCCCTGACTTTTCTGATAAAGACTTTACTGAGATAGAAAACTGCTCCCGTATTTCTCGTATTCTTTGCATGTACACCTCTAAATCAAAAAACAACTACAATGTACATTATGTATATATCAAGATCAACACAATGTACATTATGTCAATTGCATCATTTTGTACGAAATGTACATTTATGGAATGAAGATGAATTGGACAGATCTGGTTAAAGCCAGAATTAAAGAACTTGGGATTACCCAAGAAAAACTAGCTGAGTTAGTTGAAGTAACTCCTGGCGGAATGGGTCATTGGTTGAACAAACGAAGAGAACCAACGTTAGAACAAATAGCTAAGATCCTCAAAGCTGTTCAGCTTGATAAGTTGGTATTGCATTCAGATGGTACACTTGAGTATCCAGATGATGCTTTGGGCAACACCTCTGTAATAGACATACAACCATCGTTTACACAGTCTTTTCCCGTGCTAAGTTCAGTTCAAGCAGGTAACTGGTCAGAGGCTGTCGAGCCTTATACTATCGAAGAGATTAGTGAATGGCACCAAACAACCGAACGTACAAGTGGTCGCTGTTTTTGGTTAAGAGTCAAAGGCGACTCCATGACGTCTCCAACAAGTATTAGCTTTCCAGAAGGAACTCTCGTTCTTGTCGATACAGAGAAAGAAATAGAGAATGGCTCTCTAGTTGTAGCAAAACTAGTTGATGTAAATGAAGCCACATTTAAAAAGCTAGTTATCGATGCAGGACAAAAGTTTTTGAAGCCGTTAAACAGCTCTTACCCACAACTGCCCATCAATGGTAATTGCAAAATCATAGGCGTGGTAGTAGACGCAAAAATGAAACTCTTCTAGATTCTTTCCTCAGTTTAGTTAATTACAAGATACCGCTTTGATAGCGGTATTTTTTTATCTCTCACAAATAAATATACATTTTGTATTGACACAAATATGTACGAAATGTACATTTTAATCATTCAAGTAACTTACCGACCTGACCAATCGGTTTTCCGAGAACTTTGTGCAATGAGAGCTTAAAGATGAAAACAATGACGTTAGACCAAACCCATCAACTGCTGAACAACCTGCAACTACTCAATGTATGCAGCCATCAGTTTGAAGAAGTGACAGCTGAGCTAAGTAAGGATGATCCGCTCCGTATCGCTGCGACTTCCATCTTTGAAGGAGCTGAGGATTTTAAAGGGCTAGAGATTCACGTAAACGAAGAAGATTTTGAAAAGGCGCAAGAGCTATTCAGCCAGCTGGTTAGCCTGCAAGCCGCAGTGGAAGCAAGAACACTACCCCACTAGAAAGAGAACACCCCTATCGGTGACCAAACCAACAGGGGTGTTCTTTGTGCAATGAGACTTACGCCTCGCAATCAGTATATATCCGGCTGACCACCAATATCAAGGATTTAGGCTGATTGCGGGTATTCACCCCACGACCAATAGGACATGTGCAATGAGTATTTTAACTTACCGCAACAGCCAAGAGGCATTTATAGGTAAACACATAACTTCTCTGTTAGAGCAAGACGGCCATGAAGAACTCGACATTAAACGAGCCGTTGAACGCGGAATCGATCACTATCGTAATACCGCTGGATTTGCCAAAGGTAAAGTGTTCGATGAATGCCTAGCCAGAGCTAAACAGATGCTCTCTCCTAAGAAGCCAAAACGCACTAGAAAAAGCAAAATAAAATGACACCTGAAGAGCGCAAACGTAAACAAAACGCCAAGCGCGCTCAAAAATGTAGAGATAAGCGTAAAGCCAACAACAACCATGATTTGCGCGTATCTCTGAACCCTCAGGAACAGGCGAAGCTAGAGAAAATCTGTCAGTTCTTCGCCTACCCTGCTGAACCGTACACCAAGGAAGAAGCGCTTCAGTCACTGATCCACCGTATTTATAGCGAAATTCCAGTGATTGAAGCGCAATTGGGGAAATGCAGTAAGTGTGGAGAACAGCTGCCCGAAGGGTGCGCAAAGTTAAGCGAAGGCGGTTTATTTAAAGGTGACGCGACTTGCTGGCACACCGCTAATCGAGTTCGTATTTATCAACCATCGGAGAAAGACAATGAAAGCAGACCAAGTGGCAGTTAAGGCCAAGGAAGAATTTGACGACATGGTAGATGAAACCGCGCTGAGTGACTACGCGGTAAACGAAGTCGACCTTGGAGAGATTGAAATCAACGGCAAGAAAATGACTGTCTATTTAGGCATTCGCCAGAACTAAAGCACTAAACCAACACAACCGATTGACCACGGTTTACGACTAACAAGATACAGGAGCTTTGTGCAATGACTTACTCGAACCTTAATACATCACCTATGAGCTTTACATACTCTGCCCCCGCTTTCGTAGTTGAATCTGCGAAAGAAGCAGACAAGCCTGTATATGACGTAGAGCGTTATCCAGAATCTTCCAACAAGATCATGTGCCATCAAGAGGTGTTAGATTTCTTCAATAAAAAGCGAACCACCATCATTGCATGGCGCAAGAACCGCAACTTCCCAGAGCCAATTAGCAAATCACCGCTGCGTTGGATTCGCGCAGCGGTGATGGAATGGGTAGAGCATGAAGGCGGGTTTAAGGCTGGAGTTTAGGGTGTTTTTGCCCTAAATTACTTCAGCGTTAGGGAGCAGTGTTAAATTCTTTGTGAAGGGTTTTAATGCAACAATGAAAATTCATAAGCTGCTTGTTAAACCTTTACCTAAGAGCTACAGATCTAAATTTATCAGATAATAGTTGCTCATAAGGATTAATGACTTCGTCAATAACATTACGCAACATAGCAACTAAATCAGCGTCAACTATTGGTAGCATGATACCTCGTCCGTCTACATATGTGTCATTACATCTATCAAGTAGCAAATCCATATTATCTGTTTGACGACACAACAGCAGGCCAACCTTACCTCGATTGACAGAAAACCTCCCAGCCAATTGATCAAATTCTGGATTAACAACTTCCTTCGTATAATTCTTACATTCTACAAAGATAAACTGAGCGGGTGTTTGATAAGTTGTATGTAAGCGATAGAAAAAGCCATTAATTGCAGCATTATCAAATGTAATATCAATACGCTTTCTACCATCATGAATTTCTTGTTCAACAATGGGTGAAATTACGTCTGGATAAAACAGAAACTCTAGAATGCCTACCACTACACGATGATATAAAGTAGCATCGTTACTCCCACTTGGAACAGAATTTAATTTTTCAATTAAATATTCCGCAATGGCTATCGGGTCTTCTTCAACAATTTCTTCGTTTTTTATCGCTTCACTATTATGTGTTACCCAGTCTTTAAAATCAGCGAATACGTCGGGATGACTATCTGTAAAATTTGCTAAAAAATCTTTAGAATATTCAGCAACGGTCTCCTTTAAAGACTTTTTGGTAACATAAGGGGTGCCATCTCGCCTATGCTGAACCAGAAATGAACCTGATGTTATATGTTCACGTTGGAGATATTCTAAGACAAAGTGATTGAAATATTTTTGTGGAGTATACTTTTTGGCGTATGACACTATATTTTTAGGCGTTAGAAGAATTTTTCTACCTTCAATCACAAGCATCTCAGTGTAGAAGTTAATCCATGACCGAGTAGATGCATCCCAGCAAATCCCGGATTGGACATTATCTTGTAGTGGGATTCCCCAAAGCCTGCACTGAGCCTGTGTATACTCGATAAGGTGACGACGAATTATATTCGTGGTCATATCTGAAATTTTATCTTTATCGATACCATCGATAAACAGCCTAAAATCCTCTAAGTCTTCAACTATTCCAGTTTTAACAGCATCGCTTTGAACAATACTCTGAAAAAGTTTATCTCCATCAACTTCCCCGATGGCGTTACCGCGAGGTCGTCCTCGAGATAAACCCAAACACGTCTCATTTGGTTCGTGTAAATTGTTAAATAGACTTCTGGCTTGAGCTTCTGAACCAGTTCGTACAAGTGATACGAAGGTTTGAAAAAAACTTCTCAGAGTCCTTGACGCTTCTGTTGATAAAAAATCAGGTCGAGTACCTAAGAAGAATGGGTCGACGAATAACGGTGTATCAGTATCAATATCTATATCGACGAAATCTACCTCAAATTGAGTTGTTCCTAAGTTAAATATTTCACTTATTTTCATTATCTCACCTTGGTTCGATCTAGACCCCATGACTAATATTGCTTAAGTGACGACCAACGCAATACTTCCAAACACCACCTTAATCACTAAATTTACCGCAGATTACTAATGCCGTACGTAGCGAATCACTCTTTATCAGTTTGTTTTATTTCTATAGTCCCCAGATGTATTTTTTTTAGTTCATAGACAGGAATCAAAGCATCGTAAAGTGCGTTCAGTTTAACTTCGATGTCGTCGAGATATGTTGTTAACTCACCTTTTTTTGTATTGAGGTATTCTTCAACAATACGGTTGAGGATACGCTGTTCAAGAATTGGCTTACCTCCATTTTCTACTGATAGGTGACTAGCTTGTAAAAATAGGGTTACGTTGTCCAAAGTTTCTTCACTGTATCGATCATGGTGAATTACGCTGTTGCGTACAAAACGATATTCATTACATTTTTTGTTTACCGCTTTCATGAGATTATCAACGCCGAAACGTTTAATATGCTCGTTACACACAATAGTATTATGAGACATACTTTCGTTAGCTAAACCTAAATCAAATACTCGGCTTACTAAGATTAACGCTCGGTCATAAATTGATTGCACACGAATTATACTATTTTCCACCCATAGCTGAATTAACTCCGCTTTGTCACCGTTATTATTTGACGCAATAGAGTCTAATGCTGAAGTATTTAACAACGACAATGATAACCTCGCACTTTCAATGGCATAATCGAGCGAACTCAATGCTTTTCCACAATTTAACATGTAAATATCAGAGTAGTTCGATACATCAACACTACCTTCTTCTGGGTTGATTTTCCCTTTCATCAATGGACCATCAGGATCCAAAATAATTTTGTTCTTAATTTGATGCATGAATACCTCTAAAAATATAGCGCCCGTCAAGTGTAGAGCAACGTTATAACCTGACCTAATTCATTTTCCTATAGACACTAAAACCGCAAGTGCCAAACATTGTAATTCCGACTTAAATACTTTGTTATGCATTTGCCACGTAATTCACATGAAGATTCTCAAACTCAGTAATCAAAGCCTTTAGGCAATCACTCAGCTCATCCTCTAACTCGAAAAATTCACGAGATTTTTCATGTAGGGTATCCATATTTGGATTGTCGCCAATAGTAACAATTAATGCCTCGTGAGCTATGTAGTTTCGCTGCTTTCTTAGCTTATTAAGACGTTTATGTAGCTCTTTATTGCCGTTTAGTTTTACAAATGTATTAAGCAACCTTTCTAACGGATAGTTTTCAACATCTTCAATCGAGAAATCGAAATGAATTCGGTCACCGACAAGAGCATGAATAAAATCATATGACTTGCCGATATACAGCTTCAATGACAACTCTAGAAGCTGAAAACTAGTCAGTATCCCGACTGTTCTATCTCTGTACAATGCTTGCTCTTTCTTCATTTGCTCTCCTGGCGCATAATACGTTGATAATCTACGATCAAGGTGCTACATATTTTCTAAGTTCATCCTCTAAAGTGCCTTTAAGCTCACTTGATTTCGATACACAAAAGTCATAAAAGTCTTCTTGTTTATCAAATACTTTTTCAATATTAGATTGCTTTAATCCAGGCATCCTAGCAACATTTAAAGCCCCTTGATACCTTCTCACTTGCATATCAATGGTAATAGCAAAATTCTCAATACTTTCACATAGTTCGGAGGACAACCAAATTTTATTCGATTCTAGAACATCTCTAAATTTTTCTACTTTCTCATAGAAATCACCAAATTGAGTTTCTTCAGTCGTTAAAAGCATTTTCGTGCTAGTTCGATATATAACGGATAAATGTTGGTAGACAATATCTATTGCTTCTATTTTTCTATCATGAAACTTTGATAATTTAATTTGAAACTCAATCGTCCCTTTCTCAATATGTCTTTTTATATCTTCAGTATCGGTAGTAATGGCTTTATTCTGATTTCTTATTTCCTCAAAACCTGATTTAATTGCATCCAACTCCCCTGACTTCTTCCACTTGGAAGAATAATAAATGGCAATTATAGCTAACAATGCTATCACTACGTTTAGAAATATCGCTTTATCATTTGCACTAATCAATGCATTAGATATATTTAATAAATCTTCGTATTTCACTATTCCTCCTACGAGCTTAATGTTTAATATTCACCTTAAAGGCGTCATTCCTTCCATTATCATGCCGCCTTTTACGGATAGGTTCAAAAGTTAATCAGTGAGTTAGTGATCTATGCGACTAATTGTTTAGCAACCATCACACTAAGTCACAACTAGTTTTTCATGCTCCAGCTCTTTTTGCACTTGAGCAAACAGCGCATCTGCAAACTTTTCGTATGCTTCTTTTTGGTCTGATAGCCAGTCGTGCTTGTTGTAAATGGCCATTACGCCGACCAGCTCATGCCCGAGCATTTTCTCGGTTACGTGCGGCATGGTGCCTAGTTCTGAACAAGTGGTGGAAATACTGCGGCGGAAGTCGTGGGTTCTCCAGTGAGGTAGGTTCAGGTTATCGCGTAACCTTCTAATGTAGCGGTTTGCTGCGGATATGCAGATGGGCTTATGAAGGGATGCGCCAGGGAAAAGGTATTCATCATAGATGTTCATCAACCTTTCTAGCATCGGCTTGATGTGTTTGGGGATGGGTCTGCGAATGGTGTTACCCATTTTGCTTAGTTCTGGTGGTACCGTCCAAATGTCGTTGACCATATCGAAGTGTTCACGCTTGGCCAAGCGAAGCTCTGATAACCGGTTACCCCATAACATTGTTATTAAGTGCAGGTTCTTGGTCGATGTTCCTGCTTTGCTGCGTTCAATCGCGATCCAAACTTTGGCAAGTTCAGGAAGTGATAGAACTCGGTCACCGGCACTTGGTGACTCACCAACATCTTGCTGGCGTATTTTCTCAAAGTGCGTCCCATCAATGAGGAACTTGGATTTACAAAAGTTAAGACAGGCGCGCATTTTAGAAAATGCAGAGTTTGCCGTCTTCGGATTCTTCTTGGCAATGTCATCGAACCAACGCATCCATTCGCGCGCGGTGATCTTTTCTACATCGACATCAGGAAAGGCGTTGTAAAAGTAGTTGTTTGCCACCGAGCGGTAAAGCACCTGCGTCCCCTCTTTCTGAGTCGAGACTTTGTGCTCAAACCAGTAGTCGAGACAGTCCTTCAGGGTAACAAAATCCGTCTCACCCGTAAGGGCTATCTCTGGGTTTCTTCCCTCTTCTTTAAGTTCAAGCATCCTTTTATGGATTTGCCTTGCATTCTTGAGGGTGGTTATCGGATACTTGCCTATACGAATGCGTTTGTTTTTACCATTAAACCTGCAACGGTATTGGAACGTGATGTTTGCTTTGGGTGATATCTTCGCTATTAGTCCTTCGCCGTCATTCAGTTCTGCCGGGCCGCTATACTCGCTTAGTTTTGCAATAGCTTTTAGCTGCTTGTCTGTAATGCTCAAGTTGTCTACCTTAAATTAGGACGCAGCACTTACAAAATTTGGACACATATTTAGACGCAAGTGCAAATGTAAAACGCGTAAAAACAATTAAAACCTAACGAAAAGATAGCACATAGAACACTGCTAATCGACTGATATACAAGGCTAGTTTTGAAGAACAACGAACAGAAAAAGACATCCATGAATAATACCGAACAGCCTACATTCTTCTTCTTTGATTATGAGACATGGGGAACCAACCCCGCGAAAGATCGCCCAAGCCAGTTTGCTGGTGTTCGTACAGATGAAAACTTTAATATCATCGGCGAGCCTTTAGTCATGTACTGTCAACCACCGGCTGATTATCTTCCGTCTCCTGAAGCTGCGCTTATTACTGGTATTACTCCGCAAAAAACGGTTCAAGAAGGCCTTTCTGAGCCAGAGTTTATCGCTAAGATTCACACTGAACTCGCGAGACCAAATACCACCAGTTTAGGCTACAACAGCATTCGCTTTGATGACGAAGTGACCCGTTATACTTGTTATCGCAACTTTATCGATCCATACGCATGGAGTTGGCAAAACGGTAACTCACGTTGGGATTTACTCGATGTACTACGCGCGTGCCATGCCCTTCGCCCAGAAGGCGTAGAATGGCCAGAAAACGAAGATGGCTTCACTAGCTTTAAATTAGAACACTTGTCTGTGGCTAACGGCATAGAACATAGTAACGCGCACGATGCCATGGCAGATGTGGTTGCGACTATCGAAATGGCAAAGAAAGTAAAAGCAGCGCAACCAAAATTGTTTGATTACTTTTTTTCTATGCGCCAAAAGCGCAAGCTCAATGATTTAGTCGACATCGTCAACATGACACCGGTGATGCACGTTTCAGGCATGCTAGGGCGCGAATGTCAGTACACTAGCTGGATTGTGCCTGTTGCTTGGCATCCAACCAATAATAACGCCGTTATCACCATCGATTTAGCGAAAGACCCTCAACCTATTCTTGAGCTATCCGCAGAAGAGCTGCACGAAAGACTCTACACGAAGCGCGAAGATCTTGGTGAATTGCTACCAGTGCCAGTTAAACTAGTTCATTTGAACAAATGCCCTATTCTCGCCCCTGCAAAAACGTTAACGGCTGAAAATGCAGAGTCTATTGGCATTGATCGCCAACAATGTCTCGCCAATCTCGCTTTGTTGCGCCAACATCCTGAAATTAGAGAAAAGCTGATTAGCCTCTTTTCCGTCGAGCGTAAATTCGATAAAAGTGATGACGTCGATACACAGCTTTACGACGGGTTCTTTTCTCCGGCTGATCGCGCAGCTATGGATATCATTCGAGAAACCGACCCGAATAATCTTGCTGCATTAGACATTGAATTTGATGACAAGCGCATTAAACCTCTATTGTTCCGCTATCGTGCGCGTAACTTCCCAGGCACATTAGACGAGCAAGAACAAAGACGCTGGGCACTACACTGTCGAGAAGTGTTTGAAAGCCAAATTGAAGAGTACATGCTGAATTTAGAAAACTTAGTTCACGAACATGAAAGTGACGAAAAGAAGATTGCGATATTAAAATCCGTGTACCGTTATGTAGAGAGCTTAGCTTCCTAACTCCTCCTAATACAAGCGCACCTTATGGTGTGCTTGTTGTTTATATACTGTCAAAATGATTAAAGAACGATTCTTACAACTGATCCAACTGCTCATTTCAATCTTCCTCATCATGGGAGCACTTGGCATCGGAATTACCATTCAAAAGTTCACTGGCGTTTCCGTTCCAGGAAGTGTCATCGGTATGCTCGTACTGTTTTTCTCCATGACTCTTGGGCTTGTAAAAGTCGACTGGGTCAAACCGGGCGCCACGCTATTTATCCGCTATATGATCTTATTGTTCGTTCCTATTAGCGTGGGATTAATGCAACATTTCGATATGCTACTCGCTAATGCCCTCCCTATCATTGCTAGCGCAGTTGGAGGCTCACTCATTGTACTAGTCAGCCTCGCTTGGCTGCTGGACTACTTGTTAAAGGAGAAGCACTGATATGTGGTTAGTTGTTACCATTGCGGTTTTTCTTGTCGCGCGCCAAATTGCAATCAAAGTGAATAATCCTCTAGCAAATCCTTTGCTGATCAGTATTGCAGTGCTCATTCCTTTGCTTACTTACTTAAATGTACCGTTTGAAACGTATTATGCGGATAACGAAGGGATCAGTTTTTTACTTCAACCAGCCGTAGTTGCTCTGGCTTATCCACTATATGAACAACTACCACAAATTAAAGCAAACTGGCGAATCATCACTTTTGCTTGCACAGTAGGCAGTGTGATGTCGATGATGACAACCACCTTGATCGCAGTCGCTTTCAAAGCGGATATCAGTTTAATCGCGAGTCTAGTGGGTAAGTCCGTCACTACACCAATAGCGATGGAAATATCGAGTCACCTCGGTGGTGAAGCCGCCGTTGCAGCGATCTTGGTTCTGATTGTCGGTTTATTGGGCGCAATTTTGGCATACCCAATTTACAATTTGATTGGAATTAAACACCCGATTGCACGTGGTCTGACAATGGGTACAGTCTCTCATGCCTTAGGCACCGCTACTTGTGCAGAGAAACAGCCCATAGATGCCGCGTTCTCATCACTCGCATTGGTTTTATGTGGGATCATAACTTCTATTTTGGCTCCAAGCTTTTTTGCTTTGGCTGTCTGGCTATATCAATAGTTAAGCGCTCTCGGTCTGCCCTCCTTCCGGCAGGCCGTAGCCTTTCCGCTTCTTCCTTACCCTTTTCAAAACCCTATCTTATCTATCAACCTCACCCAGTAATATCGTGAAGGGACTTGATCGAGATATACATTCATAGCATTAGCATTCTAGGTGCTACCACTCGCTCTAGATTACGTAGGTATAAAGTAGCATAGCGGTAAAAGTCGCGTTAGTAACATACTCCTGCTCCTTGGTCATATGAATATATACTGATATGGTTAATTGTGAGACGGAGATAACGCTTCACACCTGTGCAATCGAATACATGTGTGAGCTCACTCTAATTATGTAACAGAATTATCAATTGCATTATTTATCGTGATCTAACGCACGGAACATTTCTATCTTTCACATAGAATAACTGTCCATGCAATAACAAGGATTCAACATGAAAAGTCGCATTGAACAGGCGCTAGCAGGCGCTCCAGAAGCACTTTCCAAACAACTTGCTCCTATCATCCAAGCTGATGATTTTGATGCTACGCTTTCAGTTCAACAATTTGAGCAGTTGCTTTCAGCTACCGGTCTATCAGACAAAGAGCTTCGTGTTGCGCTACTTCCTTTTGCCGCAGCGTACTCCTATGCTCCCCTTTCTGACTTTTATGTCGGCGCTATCGTTCGTGGTCTTTCAGGTCGCCTTTACTTCGGTGCCAACATGGAATTCTTTGGTGTACAGTTGGGTCAAACGGTTCACGCAGAGCAGTCTGCGATTAGCCATGCTTGGATGAAAGGCGAACGTGGTGTTAAGGATATCACTATCAACTTCAGCCCATGTGGTCACTGCCGCCAGTTCATGAATGAGTTATCTACCGCAAACGAGCTTAAAATCCAGCTCCCAGAACGTGAAGAAAAGTCACTTCATGAATACCTGCCTGAAGCCTTTGGACCAAACGATCTCGGTATCGAGTCCGGCTTAATGGCAGAAGTTAAACACCAATTCTCATGTGATGATGAAGACGCACTCATCCAAAGTGCAGTTGAAGCGATGAACATGAGCCACTCTCCATACACCAACAACTTGAGTGGTTTAGCATTAGAGATGACTAGCGGCCGTGTATTCCAAGGCGCTTATGCAGAAAATGCAGCGTTTAATCCTAGCTTGCCACCGCTACAAGTTGCGCTAATCCAAGTTTTACTTGCGGGTGAAACCTTTGACAGCATCAAAGCCGCTGCATTGGTAGAAAACTCTGAAGGTAAGATCAGTCACTTAGCCGATACGCAATCAACGTTGGAAGCGTTGAATCCAGATATTCCGCTTAGTTTTGTCAACGTATAAACGACAAATTCAACAAAAAGCTCTACAACATGTAGAGCTTTTTTATTACCTAAAAACCAAAAGCAAACGTTTGCTTTGTCATAAAACTTCAGTATGATCTCCTGCAATTTATGTCTCATCACTCTATTTTGTAAGGGAACACTATGTTTGGCACTGCAACTAGCGCAAATGCTACCCGTGTATTACTTTTAGGCTCTGGCGAACTCGGTAAAGAAGTCGCCATTGAATGCCAGAGACTTGGTTTAGAAGTGATTGCTTGTGATCGCTATGCCAATGCTCCAGCGATGCAAGTCGCTCACCGTAGTTATGTTATCGACATGTTAGATGGGAACGCCTTAGAAGAAGTTATTACGAAGGAACAACCTACTTACGTCGTACCAGAAATTGAAGCCATCGCAACCGGCAAACTGGTAGAGCTTGAAGAAAAAGGACTGAATGTTGTTCCAACCGCTAAGGCAACCAGGCTAACAATGAATCGTGAAGGTATCCGACGTTTGGCAGCAGAAGAACTGGAATTGACGACTTCACCTTATCGTTTTGCAGATAACTTTGAAGACTTCAAAGCCGCGGTTGAGCATGTGGGTATTCCGTGCGTGGTGAAGCCTGTGATGAGCTCTTCAGGTAAAGGGCAAAGTGTTATCAAGACCGAAGACGACGTTACAAAAGCATGGGATTACGCTCAGGAAGGCGGGCGTACGGGTGCAGGTCGCGTTATCGTGGAAGGTTTTATCGACTTCGATTACGAAATCACTTTATTGACCATCAGAGCCGTTGACGGTGTGCATTTCTGTGCTCCAATTGGTCATCGTCAGGAAGATGGCGACTACCGCGAATCATGGCAACCGCAAACTATGTCAGAAAACGCAGTAAAAGCGGCTGAATACACGGCTGAGAAAGTGGTAAACGCGCTCGGTGGCTACGGCATCTTTGGTGTAGAGCTGTTTGTCAAAGGCGATAAAGTCATTTTCAATGAGGTCTCTCCTCGCCCTCACGATACGGGTATGGTTACAATGATTTCGCAGGAAATGTCTGAGTTTGCTCTCCACGTGCGCGCGTTTACCGGAATGCCAATTAATAATATTGTACAATATGGCCCATCTGCGTCTGCTGTTATTCTTGGACAAGGGACTTCCACAAACATTCGCTTTGAAAACCTAAGCAAAGCTTTAGCTCAACCTCAAACACAAGTTCGTCTATTCGGTAAGCCAGAAATCGATGGTCGCCGCCGTTTAGGTGTTGTCCTTACGCGACGAAAAACCACCGAAGAAGCCGTTCAAGATGCTGTTGAAAGTGCTTCAAAAGTGAATATCATTTATTAAATACGAACCACTCATACAAAAATAGCGCAGCTCAAATTGCTGCGCTATTTCGTGTTCCAAACCGAAGAGAGCCTATTCACTCTCGATTAAGTACACTTCTTCAGAGAAGCGACTTAAGCCTTTTTTCGCAATTTTAGGATGATTCTCGTCAGCTTCATCTACGTTCAAACAAGTAACTTTGTAACCTGAAAATAACTGCTCAATCTCTTCGACCGGCACGCTAAATGGAGGCCCCGCCATCTCTTCTTGAGGATAGTTGAGTGTAACAAGCAAAATACGACCGCCTGGGTTCAAAAGTTGCTTGAGACGCTCTACATACTCCTCTCGCATATCTTGCGGTAAAGCAACCAACGCGGCGCGATCATAAATGATATCGGCTTGAGATACTGGTGCAGTGAAAAAGTCCCCAGTATAAATAGAGAGCTCATCAAATTGATAAAGCTCGTGCATGCCATTAAGAGGCGTTACCGTTGGCGTGTAAAAATGTTCAGCAAAAAAGGCACGCACAGCAATATGGCTTAGCTCAACACCTTCAACCGAATCATGCTTCATCGCTAGCCAAATCAAGTCTTCTGACTTTCCACATAAAGGAACTAACACTTTATCTTCACGCTTTGGATTAGTGTGTTTCCAATATACTGGTAATAGCGGGTTTACATCTTCCAAGTGAAATCCGATCTGATTGCTGGCCCATTTGTTATGCCAAAATTCTTGGTCTCTCATTTTACTTTCTACTTGTCGGCTGTTTTCATTTTGAGAGGTAAGACTAACGTTTTTTTTCAATTTGTCTATGCCGTTCATCTTTGGTTAATACTGCGGTGATAGGATGTAATCGGTCTCATAGGAGACGCGCCTTTATCTGATAATCAGAATAAAGAAAAGAGAAATGGTGATCTAACGCACGATTCTACTTCAAGATAAAACTGAAACCTTGGAATCTTTCGTAATGGCCCCATTTATAAGTTAGTACCTGATTTGCCGAACTTAGCGACCTTTATGTTCCCTATTTTCTAAGTACAAGCAAGTTAAGGAGAGTGAATGAGCTTATTTCTTCGTACTACAGCATTGATGCTTTTGGTACTTAGCCGTGCACCGGCATTTGCCGCACTTCCAATTACCCCTGCGCCTAATGGCGAACAAAATCGTTCAACCAGCCAAAACGAAGTTTGTTCGAAACTTTTTAAACACAGCCTTAGCGGTTTATATGGCATTCAGTCAATCGACACCACACCAACTCAGCCATATTCTGACTTCGACATTCTTTACAGCAAAGCTCACCAAGCGCAATTTGAACTTGAAACTATCTGTAAAAGTACCGCACTTCTTAATGACGCTCAGCCATACTTCGCAGGCGTGAAATCCAAACAACGAGCAGAAGAAAAGATAGCTTTAGAATTAGGTGGGAAAGTTGAACGTATTACTGACCTAGCACGTGCAACGATTGTAGCTGAAGACGTCGCGAGCTTAGTCTCCATTTATGAAACTTTAGAGCGTGAAACAACTATTGTGAAAGTAAAAAATCGATTCAAAAAACCTGGCCCTTCAGGATATAGAGACTTGAACTTGCTCGTTCGTTTACCAAAAACAAACCTAGTAGCCGAAGTTCAACTGCACTTGAAAGCAATCGCAGATGTAAAAAGCGGTCCCGAACACGACCTATACGAAAAAATCCAGAAACTAGAACGTCAAGCGATGTTGGAAAAACGTGAGCTAAGCGAAATAGAGCTTGCCTCTATTCGCAACATGCGTACACAGTCTAAGAACTTGTACCAACAAGCATGGCAACCATACTTAACAACGCATCTAGAAGCGGCGTAACCGATATCATTAAGCGTCTCTCATAAACAGAAAAACCACCGCATTGCGGTGGTTTTCATTTGTATGCACACGAATTTTACGCAAAAAAAAGACCACGCCTTAGCGTGATCCATTTATTCGGCTTACTGTACTTTCTTCAGGTTTTCTACACGAGCTTTTAACTTCTGACCCGGGCGAAAAGTCACTACACGTCGAGCAGTAATTGGAATATCTTCACCAGTTTTCGGGTTACGACCAGGTCGTTCATTCTTGTCACGAAGATCAAAGTTACCAAAACCTGACAGTTTTACCTGTTCGCCACTTTCCAGTGCCTTACGAATCTCTTCAAAGAACACTTCCACCGTTTCCTTGGCGTCCCGCTTACTAAATCCTAATTTATCAAACAGGTTTTCTGCCAGTTCGGCTTTTGTGAGCGCCATAAAACTTTCCTCAAAGCTATGTTAAACAATGCTACGTTAGTGTAGCGCCAGAGCAGTTTTACCCTACCAATTCAACAACATATCGGGGTTACATCAGGAAGTGTATGACAAGCTTATGATTTTCGCCAACTTTTTTCTTGGCGAACAAAAGGAATAGCACTACGTAAATTATTGTTAAACGCCAGAAATTTGATATTTTTGTTTTTGTTTCATCTTTATCAGGAAAAACATCCAGATTATAAAACTAAAAGTAGTTTAAATATCAACATTAAACACTATTTAATAAAAATATCAGATATTGGTTATTTAACAGACACTTGACATAGAACTTGTCGTAAATTCAGTGATTTGTATGTAACTCGATACGTAACAATTAGATTAAAAGGTATGACCACCTGTACTTTGCAACTGTGCTTAGAAAGCTTGATTAAACCCACGCTTCTCGCTGTTTAACGATGACGCCATATATAAAGATTGATAATGTGGAAGTTCGTGTATTTCCTCATTAGCTTCTTACACTGCTTCTAGGCGACCATGATTAATCAAATCATAAATATTCTTTTCCCTGTTTTTGCTCTTGTCGGAGTTGGCTATTTGGTCGGTCGTTACATCAAGCCTGACTTTCGCCCAATAAACCGCATTAATATTGAGGTATTTACGCCAGCACTGGTATTTTCGTCACTCGTTAGTATGCCGCTCGATTCAAATCAGGGGCCGCTTCTTTTGGCGGCAATTGTCGCGGTTTTAATTCCCGCACTACTCATGATCCCGGTATGTCGATGGACGTCACTCTCGTTTAAAACCTGGGCGCCACCACATATGTTTCGCAATAGCGGAAATCTAGCTATTCCTTTGTTTACCTATACGTTTGGAGAAATTGCGCTGTCGTCAGCAGTGCTTTTATTTGTCGTGTCAGCATGCTTGCATATCAGCTTAGGCGTAATGCTGCTTAGTCATGGCAACCCTTTTAAGCAAATAGTCAAGATGCCAATCTTTTTAGCAGCGTCTCTGGCTCTGTTTCTCAACGTGTCAAATGTGGGTGCATGGGCGCCTTTATACGAAGCCACTGCTCTACTTGGGCAAGCGGCCGTACCCGTGATGCTTTTATCTCTGGGGGCACAAATGTGTCATTTAAGGTTGGACGGTTTAAAGATTGGTGTGTTGTGTACCGTGCAGTCACTGGCAACTGGTGCTGTCGCTTTTGCACTTATTTATTGGTTAATTCCCCTTCCAACGATGCAATTGCAAATGATGGTGCTCTTCACAATGCTGCCGCCAGCCGTCATGAATTACCTATTTGCGGAAAGACTGAATATAGAACCCATGAAGGTGGCGTCAATGGTACTATTTGGCAACTTTTTCAGCATTCTTACGCTGCCTCTTCTGCTTAGCTATACCCTCTCACTCGCTGCCTAACCGCCAATAAGCTATCGTTAGCGTGTATTAGCTGAAAAACAATACGTTCCTAATCTCGGGTAAGGGCCATCCCTAGTTTGGTCTAGTATTTTAAAATAATGAGGGGTGGTGCGAGCAGTAAGGAACTTGAACAACGATAAGGTAATCCTAAAAATAAAAAACCCTGCCAAACTGGCAGGGTTTTCATTTCTTAAGAAGATACGTTACGCGAGATTAGTCACGTAGAGACGCACCAAACTTCTCAGAAACGTGAGCAACGATAGCGTCAACCGCACCAGCGATATCTGCATCTTCCAGCGTACGCTCAAGTGACTGTAGAGTCAGAGCAATTGCTAGGCTCTTCTTACCATCTTCAACGCCTTTACCTACGTAAACGTCGAACAGTTTCGCATCTTTAAGGAACTCGCCACCTTGCTCTAGACAAGCGTTAACGATGTCACCAGATGCAACAGCTTCATCCACTACTACCGCGATATCACGACGGTTTGAAGGGAATTTAGAAAGTGCTACCGCTTCTGGGATCACTTTGCTGTTAATTGCAGACCATTCGATTTCGAATACGATAGTACGACCGTTTAGACCGAACTTACGCTCAAGCTCAGGGTGAACGGTACCGATCACGCCTACTTCTTTGCCGTCTACGATGATTGCCGCAGATTGACCTGGGTGAAGTGCTGGGTTAGCTTTTTTGCTTTCAGGTGACAGTGCAGCGAAAGAGTACGCTTTTTCGTTTGCAGATAGCTCTAGAATCGCTTCTAGATCGCCTTTAAGATCGAAGAAATCAACGGTGTTAGTTTCAATATCCCAGTGCTCTTCACCGCGAGTACCAGCAATAACACCTGCAAGCATCGGCTCTTGGCGCATGCCGTTTTCTGCAGTTTCACATGGGATGAAACGTAGGCCGTATTCGAATAGACGAACGCGTGGCTGTTGACGCTTCTGGTTGTGAACAACCGTGTTCAGCAGACCTTGGATAAGACCAAGACGCATTGCTGACATGTCTGCAGAAATTGGGTTTGGAAGCACTAGAGGCTCAACACCAGGTACAACTAGCTTTTGTTGCTCAGGCTCAACGAAGCTGTATGTAATTGCTTCGTGGTAACCGCGGTCAACAAGAAGATCACGAACGCGTTTCAGTGGAAGATCCGCTTCAACGTGGTTGTGCATCTTAAGTGCTGCTGCTGGGTGTTGGTTAGGAATGTTGTCGTAACCGTAGATACGGCCAACTTCTTCAATCAGGTCTTGCTCGATAGCGATATCGAAACGCCATGTTGGCGCAACTGCCATCCAACCTTCTTCTGAAGCTTCAACAGTCAAACCTAGTCGCTCTAGGATTTCTACTACGTCGCTATCTGCAATGTGGTGACCTAGCAGGTTGTCTAGCTTAGTACGACGTAGAGCAACTTTGTTTGGCTTAGGTAGGTCTGCTTCAGACTCTACTGCAACAACAGGTGCTACTTCACCACCACAGATCTCAACTAGAAGCTGAGTTGCACGCTCCATTGCGCTTACTTGCAGTGCGTAATCTACACCACGCTCGAAACGCATTGAAGAATCAGTGTGCAGACCGTAGCTACGTGCGCGACCACGAATATGGTCAGGTGCAAAGAATGCACACTCTAGTAGAACGTCTTTAGTCTCAGTTGTTACACCAGACTCTTCACCACCAAAGATACCTGCGATTGCAAGTGCTTTGTTGTGGTCAGCAACTACTAGTGTATCTGCGTTTAGTTCTGCTTCGCTGCCGTCAAGAAGTGTTAGCTTCTCACCTTGCTCAGCCATACGAACTACGATGCCACCTTCGATCTTCGCTAGATCGAATGCGTGCATTGGTTGGCCTTGCTCTAGAAGCACGTAGTTAGTGATGTCTACTACAGGGTCGATCGAGCGAATACCACAACGACGCAGTTTCTCTTGCATCCATAGTGGCGTTTCAGCTTGAACGTTTACGTTCTTAACTACACGACCTAGGTAACGTGGACACGCAGCTGGCGCTTTCACTTCGATAGACACTTTATCGTCGATTGAAGGGGCAACTGCTTCTACTAATGGCTCTGTCACGTCAGCACGGTTTAGTACGCCAACTTCACGAGCTAGACCACGAATGCTGAAACAGTCTGCGCGGTTTGCTGTTAGGTCTACGTCTACTGTTACGTCGTCTAGACCTAGGAATTCACGGAAATCAGTACCGATTACTGCGTCTTCTGCTAGTTCCATGATGCCGTCTGACTCAACGTCGATACCTAGTTCAGTGAACGAACAAAGCATGCCGTGAGATGGCTGGCCACGTAGTTTCGCTTTTTTGATTTTGAAATCGCCTGGAAGAACAGCACCAACTGTTGCTACTGCTACTCTCAGACCTTGGCGACAGTTAGGTGCGCCACAAACAATATCTAGAAGCTCTTCTTCACCCACGTCAACTTTAGTTACGCGCAGTTTGTCTGCATCTGGGTGTTGGCCACATTCAACAACGTGACCGACTTTAACGCCAGTAAAAGAACCAGCTACAGGAAGAACGTCGTCTACCTCTAGGCCGGCCATTGTAATTTGGTGAGTTAGCTCGTCAGTAGTAACCGCAGGGTTTACCCACTCACGAAGCCATGATTCGCTGAATTTCATGTTGATGAACCCTCTGGATTACTTGAACTGTTTTAGGAAACGAAGATCGTTCTCGAAGAACGCACGTAGGTCGTTCACGCCGTAACGAAGCATTGTTAGACGCTCAACACCCATACCGAATGCGAAACCAGAGTATTTTTCAGGATCGATACCTACGCTACGTAGCACGTTCGGGTGAACCATACCGCAGCCTAGTACTTCTAACCATTTACCGTTTTTGCCTTTCACGTCTACTTCAGCTGAAGGCTCAGTGAATGGGAAGTAAGATGGACGGAAACGTACTTCTACTTCTTCTTCGAAGAAGTTACATAGGAAATCGTGCAGGATGCCTTTCAGCTGAGCAAAGTTTACGTTCTCATCAACCAGCATACCTTCCACTTGGTGGAACATTGGCGTGTGCGTTTGGTCGTAGTCGTTACGGTATACACGGCCTGGTGCGATGAAACGGAATGGTGGTTTACCATTTTCCATCGTACGGATCTGTACGCCTGACGTATGAGTACGAAGCATCAAGTCTGGGTTGAAGAAGAAAGTATCGTGGTCAGTACGCGCTGGGTGATCAGCTGCGATGTTTAGCGCATCGAAGTTGTGGAATGCATCTTCGATCTCTGGGCCTGCCTCGGTGTTAAAACCAAGTTCGCCAAAGAACTTCTCAATACGCTCTACAGTACGAGTTACTGGGTGTAAACCACCGTTTTCAATACGACGACCTGGTAGTGTTACGTCGATTGTTTCTGCTGCTAGTTTCGCTTCAAGCTCAGCACGTTGTAGTGCATCTTTACGAGCTGCGATAGCTTGCTGAACTACGCCTTTCGCTTTGTTGATCTCTTGACCAGCTTCACGGCGTTCTTCTGGTGGTAGTTTGCCTAGGCTTTGAAGTTGAGCAGTTAGCTCACCTTTTTTACCCAGATACTGAACACGCACTTCATCAAGTGCGACTAGCGATTCGGCAGCTTCAATTGCAGTGCTCGCGCTAGCAATGATCTCTTCTAGATGTTGCATCGTTTCCTCATCTACCTGTAGGTAGTGTCCATAAGGGAGTGATTGGTTTTTTGATAGCTGTACATAGTAGCCAAACCGGGCACCAATGCCAAATTGAATTACGAAAAGAAGAGGTTATTGAATAAAAAGAGCACAAAAACGTCAAAAATGTCATCTTTAGTTAATCTGCCGTTTAGGTGTGCCCTTTTGTTTTAGAAATAGTATTGAATAGATAGCTCGATAAAATCGTCATCTCTAGCGAAGTAGAGCAAATCATTTGGTGTTTCATTTTTAAACAACCAAGCATCAATTTGCCACTTAACGTGATTCGATATTCGGCTCGATGCTTCTAACTTAGCATTGTAAACATCATCGTTATCTAAATCCTTCGTAATTCCCGTCAATACTTCCGTTCCGTCCTCATCATTGAGCGCCCAACGAATACCTGCAAACACATCATTTTGACCGATAGTTTGTGCGTTGTTCCCACGACTGTCATAGAGGTACTCACCAATAACCCCCACATCCCAAACCGTGTCAAATGCACCGACGAAGGTATACTCAAAGCCCGTCACAAGACCGACATGATTATCAGCACTATCTCGATAAATACTTTCCAGTTTCCATAACCAATCGCCAACGATTCCTTGCACATCCAGACCGACATGATTCATCAGAGCGTAGTAAGGCTTTAATTCTCCGTACTCAAAACGAAAGTAAGGATCCCGGTTTGTTCCATATAAATAGCTCAGGCCTACGTCCCAATCGCCAAGCATTTTCGAATATCGAAAAGCCACATCTACGTGCTTCTCTTCTCTGCTTGATTCATAGATAGCATCATCAGAGACAACGGGGTCGGTTCGCAAGCGGCCATCTGTACCCGCAAACGTTCGTTCCCTAAAGTAAGGTAACAACATTGCGTGGACGGTACCCCAGTCTTTGAAAGAGGTAAAATGTAACATCGGCTGACCGAGTTTATCTTCACCATCGACGGCTTCAATGGCATCTGTTTGGTTTACTACATCAACTAAATGGGCTGATTCAGTCACTCCCCAAAAGACCTTACTAATCCCAACTCGAAGCTCATAATCATCCCAATAAGTCAGATAAAGTGCCTCTCGCATGTCGCCATGACTTCGCTCATCGTCTAGACCATCCAGACGATAGAAAGGTGTGAAAGTAAAGTTTGCATCACCATTTTGCATCTCCCAGTAAAATTCTGGCTGCAAAACCAATGACGTTTGCGCTTTGCTCTGACCCTGAGAGCCCGTTTTAAAAAACTGACGATGCTCAATATTGACTTGTCCTGCGAGCTCGACGGCAGTCAGAGGCATTGAGTAAAAAAAGGCTGCTGCACTAAGCAACAACCCAACATTTAATCGCTTCATTTTTCCTCCACTACCTCACTCGCTTCAACACATTCTTATGAAAGTCATTGTCTTGTAATCCAGTGTTAAAACGCATTTCGCTAGTCGTTAGCTCAGTACTTTTTCCTGTTTGATGGTTTGTCATCGCCATAGTGTGCGCTCGCCAATATTGGTTGAGATATTGCTTGTAATCGGAAAAAGAAAGCGTTTTTAACAAAGAGCCTTTGCGGTCGTAAAACTCAACTTTAAGTGGACGATAATGCGCTTTATCTAACCATACCGTTTGCTTGGTATAACCTGAGTTCTTATCGGTCGGAATTTGCTCTACGACGAAAACATCTTGCCCGTTTATGCTGTCATCTTTTAGGTAGTTGAAACGGTATTTTTCAATCTCAAAGGAACTGAGATCCTCATACGCGAATTCACTGCCCATAAAAGGACCTGATTTGTTACGCGAGGAAATACGTTTCACACGTTTCAGTGCAGGAAGGTAAAGCCATTGGTCATCGGCACCCACCGTATGAGAATGGTTGAGAAACGCCGTGCCTTTTACATCTCTCGGTTCATCAAATATCGTGAGCCCTTTGTCACCATCGCCATCAACTTCAAGTGATTGTAAGCGCATTAAACGTGTGCTGCTTTCTCCTTGCGCGTTTCGCAGAATCATTTGCATCGTAGCAACAGAATCCCCCCACCCTTCATCACGGGCTTTGCGCTCTTGGGCAATTTCTAGTCCTTTGGTTTCATCCGCCAACACCGCATGACTCATAATAAGCGAGACAGAAAGT
This sequence comes from Vibrio sp. 970, assembly GCF_033339075.1. NCBI lineage: Bacteria > Pseudomonadati > Pseudomonadota > Gammaproteobacteria > Vibrionales > Vibrionaceae > Vibrio > Vibrio sp. 970. Next base: position 348,021 of record NZ_JAWOTW010000004.1, on the reverse strand, counting down.
ACTGATACTTTTAAGGCATTTTTTACTAAATTCATATTCAATCCTTTAATTCGTTATGACTGAGTAACAGTCTTGGTTTGAGAGTCAGTTGATTTAAGCTTATTTCGGCGCTCCACCTCGTCGTAAACGCCTTTGTCAAACAACATCAGTAGAGTCGGTAGGAAGATGAAATCCACAACAAGAGCAATAAAGATGACAATGGCACTCAGCTGTCCCATATCGGCATTTAAACGGAAGCTCGACATCGCCAGAACAGAGAAACCAGCAACAAGCACGACCGTCGTAATCCAAAGTGCGCGCCCCACGGTACGAAAGGCGTAGCGAACCGCTTGCTCCGCACTGTGGCCATCTTTACGAGCGTGTTGATATTTAGAAAGAAAGTGAACGGCGTCATCGACAACAACACCAAGCGTTAATGTCACAACGACAGACAATCCCAAGTTAATCTCGCCAGAAACCAGCGCCCAAATACCAAAACCAATAAGCGCAGGAGCAATATTCGGGACAAGACTAATTAAGCCAAGCTTGAACGAACGCAAGGCAAAGATCAGTAATGCAGAGATTAAGACAAGAGTAATGGGCAAGGTTGACAGCATGCTGGCCATATTCGTTTCACCAATATGCGCAAACATCAATGAAGGACTAGACGCAACAACATCATATTGAGGCGCGTTTTCGTTAAACCATTGGTAAATGCGATTTTCCAAATCAACAAGCTCGACGCTGCCCAAGTTCTCCACGGTGAGAACCATCTTGATCGACGACTTATCTACATTGATTTGGTTGTTCAAATCTAAACCATACGGTAGTGACATTTCATAAAGCAGCAGATATTGAGCCGCTAATTCTCTGTCTTGAGGGAGCGAGTAATAAGCCTGATCATCTCCATGCATGTTCTTGTTTAGGCGCTTATAAACATCGCTCAAGGTCGCAACATGGTCCGTTTCTGGCTGCAACCTTAGCCAGTCAGTAAATTTACCCACGGAATTGAGAAAATTAGGATCGGCAATGCCCTGCGATTCGTTGGTTTTTATCGCGATACTGATGTTCGCCATGCCACTGATTCGCTCTTCCATAAAATCAGCCGCTCGGCGAAATTCATTGCTATGGCCAAAGTACTCGACGGATTCATCATTGACTTTGTTCAGCGGAATCAAGCTCGCACTCGCGACAATAACAAGCACCGACAACGGCAATAACGCATGTCGCTTTGACACCACGAAATCTCCTAAATGATCCATAAAGTGCTTTCTTTCATCAGAAGTATCCGACTTCACCGTAACCGGAAGGATATTAAGCAAGGCGGGAAGTAACGTGATGGAAAGGAAACAAGCAACCATGACGCCAAGGGCTGATAGGTTGCCGAAATCTCTCAGGATTGGAGAATCCGACATATTCATCATTAAAAAGCCGATCGCGGTGGTAATGGAGGTAATCAAGATAGGCATGAAATTGAGCGCAATACTTCGCTCAATAGAGTGGGCTTTACTAAAGCCGTTTTGCATAGACTGACGCATTGTCGCGATGATGTGTACACAGTCTGCGACGGCAAGCGTCATCACCAAGGTAGGCACATTAACGGTCGCCGTGCTTAAGAACATACCAGCCCATCCTGACAAGCCCATTGTCACCATAACCGAGCCGATAATAACGATGAGTGTCGCGATGACGCTAAGCAATGAGCGCAACATGATGGTCAGAAACACCAATATCACTAGTAACATAGTAGGCACTAATGTTGCGCTATCATCTTGGGCTGCAGTCATAAACGCGTAGTTCATTGCAATAATACCAGCCTTATGGAATTCCGTGTCTGGGTACACTTGCTGATAACGCTCAATCATTCCGTTTATGTAAGCAACCACCTCTTGTACTTCAGCAGTTTTATCTATTTCAGGGAGTTGGACCGTAATGTTTACGACCGTGACATCTCCTTTTTCAGAAATCAGTGAACTTTTCAAAACCGGCTCACTCAACGCAATACTTTTGACTTTCTCTATTCGTTGAGGTGTCAATTCATATTCGCTATACAGTAAATCTTCGACAAGAAGATCATCTTCAAACGCTTCGGTATGCTGGTAGTTGGCGAGGGAATCAACGCGGGTCGAGTATGGAACTTGCCACGCCTCGTCAGTGATCTGCTGAATAAGAGATAATGTGCTAGGAGTAAAAACAGTGCCGCTCTTTGGCGCTATAACCAAAGCAAGACTGTCAGATTTTGCAAAGGTGGTTTGAATTTCATCAAACGCAAGTAACTGCTCATTTGTTCCATCAAAGAAGATGTCGTAATCTCCTCTAAAGTAAAGATTTTTTCCTCCAATAGTTGCTATGACAATCAATAAAACGGTAGCAAGCATCACCAATACACTGTAATTCGTTGGTAGCTTACCCCACCCTGAACGGGCGTATTGTTGAACGTTGTGATGTGGCATCACACTCTCCTTTTGTGACGTTTCGTCAAATTTAAAAACTAAAAAAACAGCAAATGCTGTAAATAACCAGACAAACTCGACATGCAAACTTTAGATCGAATGAATTTGGCTACATAAGTTAGTTTTTAGTAACTTCCTATGCTTCTCGTGATCATTGGCTGAACGCCAACCTTCGAGATTTAATGACGATTCGTCACAATAGTGCGATAAAAAAGCCAACCATAACGTCAGATTGGCCTTTCCAGTTTATTAGCGATTCACTGACTCTAAATAAGCAAGCTCTTCACTAAATAATTCCTGCTCCACTCGACGCCAGGTTTTACGGTAGTCCCATTCTGTAGATAAAGGCGACCAACCTAAACCATCAAGTAACATATTCGCATTGTGCAGTACTGAGAATGGGTCCTGAATTCGCTGAATACATCGACTGTTCGATGCATTTTGCGCCAAAGCGTTTGAACCGAATGCAATAGACCAGTTGGCGAATACAATAGCATCAGAACCAATTGCGGGAGAAAACTTAAGATCACCACATTCTACCGCATTGTTCACCAGCGCATCAGCACCATCTATTACTTGTTCTTCCAAGTTATTCAGTTCATTCACACGTTTAGGCGAAGCCTTCTCTAGAACCCAAGGCGTCTTTGCAACAATCGCACAGGTTGATAGTACTGGCTCCATACGAGCGTAAATACGATAACCTACATGCATCGCAATGATTTTTTCTCTGGTATTACCATTAAATTTGGCGGTACGTTCGAAAAATATTGCTTCGCTTTTCAGCGAATGAATACAAAGCGCAAGAATCACATCTTCTTTGCTGCAAAAATGATTGTAGATCGTCCCTTTAGAATAAGGGCTTGACGCTGTAAGCTTGTCCATCGTTAAGTTGGCAAAGCCTTGCTCTTGAACTAAAGACTTAGCCAATTGAATAAGCTCTATCTCACGATCAGCAATCGCCTGTTGCTTTTTTGTTAGCCCTGAAGACACACGACATCCGTCTTGCTTGCTATATTTTTTACAGCGAAAGTTAAACATAATCCTTTGATCCGTATACCAACACACTCCCAATAATTGTAACACGATTCTTTAATACAGGAACGCAACCAAAGTTGACGAACCGTCATAAATGACACTTCGTCATAATAGATCAAAAAACAAACATTTCAAGTATGAATTTATAATTAGAAGATAAATAGCTACCAATTATGCATACCCAAGTAGCTACTGGATGCTTGGTTCAACGAGAATGGTTTCTTTGTAGAGGAAGCGAGAGAGGCTTTGGGAGGAACAACGAAGGAAATCAGCATGTTAAAAATAACGAAAGTAGATGCTGAACAGGTATTATTCGAAATAAGCCCAAAACACTTTAAGTCTGAATTAAGAGCAAACACCGCTGAATGCCCTACTTACAAAGTATTTGCTGTCTTAGGCTTTTTCTTTTGCAACGCCCTTTCAGAAACTCTCTTCAAAAAAGGCTCAAAATCTATATCGATAGGCTTGGCTTATCACCTGCAGCTGCGATGGCATAACGAATATCATCAATAAATCGCCCCTCTGTCTCAATAATGCCGTCAGAGAATGTGACTGGCTGATGTGGCCCAGCAAGTAGAACAATATTAGTAAAATCAGAGACATTAAAGTTCTCTGCTACAACATTTTTGGAATGAAAATCGATGACGGTCTTTGCGACTTGATCTTCCAGTAACAAAAGCTGTTCTTCGGTAATTTTCATACGCGCCAAAGCAACGCGAACACACTTATCGTGGGTAGTCGTCTGCTCTTTTATGATTTCTGTATATTTGTCGTTGAGCTTGGAGTTCTCTGCATAGCTATAATATAAAGGCCCGTGCAGCGTTATATTTTTATCTTCATCAACGTAAACGAGATCCAACAACTCTAATGCTTTTAAGTAATCGGACATGCTCTGCTCAGACAAGTCATACTTTTTCTTTAAAATAGAATAGCCGTCTTTACCTCGTAACATTCTCAATTCACGATAAAAGTCGTAAAGGTGAGGGAATTGAAAGAATACTTCATCCTGTGTGCGACTAAAGTAATCCTCGTCTTCACCTTGCAATTGATTTGCGAGCTTTTGTAGTTCATCTAACGTGCAATCAACCGCTCTACAATATTCCAGCAACTTATCTAAAGCGAGATTCGTGCTTGTAAGATGTCTCTTAAAGGTAGATAGTGGCATACCCATTTTCTCAGATAGCTCTCGATATGTTAGCCCTTTTGTTTTAATCGCTTGGCGTAATGCGGCTAGCAAGTATTCGGGAGTCAGATCTCTCATCTACAATTCCTTTTGGCAATGTTACAGCTGTATAGTATTTGTAACAATTTAGAACCGCTTGGCAAGGTATAGGTTCATATTTTTATAAGAAAAACATGAATTAATATACCGAAAAGAGAATTCACACAACAAATGAAAAATTCAATATGAATTCAATTTCATTATAGATATAAAATAATATGCAAAATAAAAGTGAAGCAATTACTCTAAATCATCGTGATTAATTTTAATAGTAACGTAAAGTTGAGAATATAAACCTATTCTCTCTACAAAAATCTAGAATAATTAACCTAAAAGGAACAGAACGGTAAATGCATAATAATTCACCGATCTCTATTAGCATTTTTGCAATGCTATTCAAGTAGACTAGTCCGCTAGTTTCACTGCAGTACCAAATGCCAAAATTTCCGAAGAACCATCTACGATTGAGCTTGTGGTAAATCGAATCCCTACTATTGCATCGGCACCTTTAGATTCAGCGTCCGCCACCATGCGCTGTATAGCAATATCACGCGCGTCGGTCATCATTTCCGTGTAACCACGAATTTCGCCGCCAACAATGCTCTTGATACCCGCCATGAGGTCACGGCCAATATGCTTTGATTGAACAACATTACCAGTTACAACCCCTCTGATTTCAGAGATCTGCTTGCCAGGAATGCTTTCGGTCGTTGTGTAGATCATTTTTAATCCCTTATAAACGTAAAAATTTATACCCAAGCTACCTTATAACTAACATAAGATGCTAACCAATAAATTGAGAAGACTGATAAACAATACTCTAAATAGCCAAGCTAAAAGTCATTTGGGTATAAATTTTAGCAATAAAAAAGGAGAGCTAATGCTCTCCTTCTCTTAATCCTAAACTGCTAATTAAAGAGCAGCTTTCGCTTTTTCAACTAGAACTGCAAATGCAGCTTTGTCGAATACTGCGATGTCCGCAAGGATCTTACGGTCGATCTCGATAGATGCTTTCTTCAGACCGTTGATGAAACGGCTGTAAGATAGACCATTTTGACGAGATGCCGCATTGATACGTGCAATCCATAGTTGACGGAATTGACGTTTCTTAGCGCGACGGTCACGGTAAGCGTATTGACCAGCTTTAGTAACTGCTTGGAAAGCTACGCGGTAAACACGTGAACGCGCACCGTAGTAACCTTTAGCTTGTTTTAGAACTTTCTTATGACGTGCACGAGCTTGTACACCACGTTTTACGCGAGGCATTATGCTTCTCCTAAACTAAACGATTGATAACTAAAAAGAATTAAGCGTATGGCAACATACGGATTACTGCAGCCACTTCACATTTTGGAAGGATTGCATTCGGACGTAGTTGACGCTTGTTCTTAGTAGTACGCTTAGTCAGGATGTGACGTTTTGTAGCGTGCTTGTACTTAATACCACCAGCAGTTTTCTTAAAACGCTTAGCAGCACCTTTGTTGGTTTTCATCTTAGGCATGATGAATAACTCCGCATTGAGTAGGTTTAATAAACAACGTAATTAGGGCGAACAAAACCCAGCCATATGCCTTTATATAAAGGAAAGCGGCTAGGTTTTAATTACTTGATGAGCCGTTAATTACTTCTTTTTAGGGGCTAGCACCATGATCATCTGGCGACCTTCAATCTTCTTAGGGAAAGATTCAACTACAGCAATTTCTGCAGTATCTTCCTTAAGACGATTTAGAACGTCAACACCGATGTCTTGGTGTGCCATCTCTCGGCCACGGAAGCGAATTGTTACTTTCACTTTGTTGCCTTCTTCAAGGAAACGCGTCAGGTTGCGTAGTTTTACCTGATAGTCTCCAATATCAGTTCCAGGACGGAATTTTACTTCCTTGATCTGGACCTGCTTTTGCTTCTTCTTCTGCTCTTTAGCAGTTTTGCTCTTCTCGAAGAGGAACTTACCATAGTCCATCACACGACAAACAGGTGGCTCGGCGTTAGGACTGATCTCAACGAGATCCATACCAGCTTCTTCAGCAGCTGCAATGGCTTCTTGAATCGATACAACACCAACTGATTCACCGTCAGCGCCTGTTAGTCGAACTTCACGAATACCACGAATTTCACCGTTGATACGGTGCGGGTTTTGTTTTACCGGCTGTTGGCCACGTCTTCCGCCTTTAATAGCTTATTCCTCCAGATTGAGCTTACGGCTAGAGATCTCGTCTTGGATGTATGCAATAAAATCATCCACTTTAAATTTACCAAGATCTTTACCTTTACGAGTACGCACTGCAATTTCGCCAGCTTCCATTTCTTGGTCACCAACAACAAGCATATACGGTACACGCTTCAAAGTATGTTCGCGGATTTTAAAGCCAATCTTCTCATTTCTCAAGTCCGCTTTAGCTCTAATTCCACTTTTTTGTAGTTTTTGTACTATTTCTTGAACATAACCTGACTGTTTATCAGTAATGTTCATAAGAACTGCTTGTTCTGGCGCCAACCAAGTTGGGAAGAAACCAGCATATTCTTCGATAAGGATACCGATGAAGCGCTCTAGTGAACCTAGAATCGCACGGTGAATCATTACCGGTACAAGACGTTCATTGTTTTCACCTACATAAGTTGCACCTAAGCGACCTGGTAGGTTGAAGTCTAGCTGGACAGTACCACACTGCCACGCACGGTCTAGACAATCGTATAGTGTGAATTCAATCTTAGGACCGTAGAACGCACCCTCGCCTTCTTGAATTTCGTATGGAATATCCATCGATTCAAGAGACTGCTTCAATGCTTCTTCAGATTGATCCCAGATTTCATCTGAACCTACACGTTTCTCTGGACGAGTAGACAGTTTCACTACGATGTTGTCGAAACCAAATGTTTGGTACGTATCGTACACCATCTTGATACAGTTTGTTACTTCTTCTTGAATTTGGCTCTCAGTACAGAAAATGTGAGCGTCATCCTGAGTAAAGCCACGTACACGCATAATACCGTGTAGTGCACCAGATGGTTCGTTACGGTGACATGAGCCAAACTCAGCCATACGTAGCGGTAGGTCGCGGTACGATTTTAGACCTTGGTTGAAGATCTGTACGTGACCTGGACAGTTCATTGGCTTAATTGCGTATTCACGGTTCTCAGAAGAAGTTGTGAACATTGCATCAGCGTATTTATCCCAGTGACCTGAGCGTTCCCAAAGAACACGGTCCATCATAAGTGGACCTTTCACTTCTTGGTAACCGTACTCATCTAGCTTAGCGCGGATGAATACTTCTAGATCACGGAAGATAGACCAACCATTGTGATGCCAGAACACCATACCCGGTGCTTCTTGCTGCATGTGGAATAGGTCTAGTTGCTTACCAATCTTACGGTGATCACGCTTCGCCGCTTCTTCTAGGCGAGTTAGGTGCGCTTTCAGTGCTTTCTTGTCGTGGAAAGCCGTACCGTAGATACGTTGAAGCATTTTGTTGTCGCTGTTACCACGCCAGTAAGCACCTGCAACATTCAGCAAAGTGAAGTGTTGACAGAAGCTCATGTTAGGAACGTGAGGACCACGACACATGTCGATGTATTCTTCATGGTGGTAAAGGCCTGGACGATCATCACGAGATACGTTTTCGTCTAGGATTTCCACTTTGTATGGTTCGCCACGTGATTCAAACGTATCACGCGCTTCCTGCCAGCTTACTTTTTTCTTAACCACTTCGTACTTGGTTTTCGCTAGCTCTTTCATACGCTTTTCAATCTTTTCAAGATCTTCTTGCGTTAGAGATTCGTCTAAGTCGATATCGTAGTAGAAGCCATTGTCGATGGTTGGACCGATCGCCATTTTAGCTTGAGGGTAAAGCTGCTTAAGAGCGTGACCAAGAAGGTGAGCACAAGAGTGACGAACGATTTCTAGACCGTCTACTTCATCTTTAACTGTGATGATTTCAAGGCTTGCGTCTTCTTCAATTAGATCACACGCATCAACGCGGTTACCGTTTACACGACCAGCGATAGTTGCTTTTGCAAGACCAGGACCGATCGATTGCGCAACTTCCATAGTAGAAACTGGGTTGTCAAATTGACGCTGACTGCCGTCAGGAAGAGTAATAATAGGCATGCTATGTCCTTTACAGTGGTGTTGCACACCAAGCAACACATGTTATTCAAATTAGAAGCTATTTGTTGAAAATAGTTGAGAGTCAATAAAGGCCTCTCGGTAACACGAATACCGGACCGTTATCGAAAATGGGATTGTACCTAGCTCACATTTAGAATGCAAAGCGCGATTTTGTTTTGTCATAAGAACTTAACCGCAGACCCGTCACTACAATCTGATCATGCTTTTTTTAAGAGACCGCATAGCTGATGAATGGAATTGCCCCTCAATGAACTTACACAACAAATTACAATATCCCCTATTACGTGTGAACCGATACAAAGCCTAACACGCTGGGCGAGAGCTCAACGTGCGATTTAGGTATATAGTTGTTTTATAGAGTAGTTTGTATGTAGGTATTCATCATGGTCTATTTCAAATCGCGCTTTATGGTGCTTCTAAGCACCTCGATATGTTCTTTGCAAGCCTTCGCATCAAATGACTTATATGGCCCGCTGCGTTCTTACGCACAATCCCCAATGCAAGTGGTTAGTCACACCAACATACTGCGTTCAGGACATAGTCTGCCCTATGGTTTTGTCGAAGCCTATGGTTCAGGAACCGTGGCAAGTGTTTGGGCTCATACTGATGAATACGCACTGGATTATTACCACAATCAAATCGAATTAGGCAGCAAATGGCAAGTCAGCAACCGTTGGCAGTGGGAGCTCAACTATCGATGGGTCTTTGCCGCTGACAACCATTTAGATGGACTGACGAAAAGCTTCCATAAACTTTTCGGTATCGGACAAAATGGGCGGGATAAAGTAGACAGAGATCGTTTTTACATTTCAATGCCGCAATATGATGTGCTTGAAGATGATTTCGAAGGACAAACACTGGCCAATAACCTATCTACTTACTTACAGTATCAAGTGTTCCAAAATGAACATCACGGCCTATCGATTGGCGGCAGTTTGTATTTTAACGATGTGGCTCACGGCACTTTTCAAGGCAGCAGTTTCGAGCAAGGCTTCCAATTAAACTACAGCTACTTAAGTGATGCTCATGCATTTTATTCGATGATTGGCATGACTTTTCGTTCGGATGACCGTGCCTTGCTCGATCTGCCTTATCGACATAATACGATTGCCATTGCAGGTGGGTACCGTTATGCCTTAGAAGATAACCATCACCTGATGTTGGAATATCATTGGTATCAAGGCTCAACAGAAGGACCCACAGAGTTTGCTGATGCCTCTAATGAACTGGTATTAGGCTATCGATATCTAATGGAAAACTCCGCGCTTGAGTTTTTAGCCGTAGAGAACGCACGAAACATGGATAACAGTACCGATATCGCTTTCACAATAGGATATCGGTACATATTCTCATCAAGTTGATGAGAACTATAGATTTAGCGTTGGTGCAACCGCGGCAGCGACTTGAGCATCGGTTGCATTGATCGGCAACGTAAACGAGCGATATTGGTCACCAGCCAAACTGAGCGAACGGTCAATCTCTGCCAAACAATGCATGACCTGCCCTTCCAGAATAAAAGAGAGCTCAATTTCTTTTGATGAGATAAAGCCGTTGTTACGGAACTCTAGCTCTTGATAAATACCAGAGCGAGAGGCAAACGAGCCACCGCGCAAAAAGCCTTTTTCAACATCGGCTTTAACCATAGTGAAGCCAGCTTGCTCGATCGCTTGAATAACCCGAGATGCTACTGGTAGTGGTTTCACTTCAATATAGTCACGGTCACGCGGGTCAATCGCAAAATCAATATCTAACGTCGTCTCGACCCAAACATGACATTGATTCTTAAGTGCGCTAACCGCAGTAATTGGCGTTTCATCATGCAGTTTTAGCTCAAACGGAACCTGCTTTTCTTCATTAGGTTGAATCACAAAAGGGTCAACTGCTTTCAATTGATCGATAGTGAAGGTTTGATAACTTACGCTATCATCCACTTCGACTTTCATTTCCGTGTTCAATTTAATCGTAATAGCATCAATTTGTTGTTCGACGTCTCCACCTTTGATATGAACCTGCCCTTTCAGCGTCGCTCCTTGAAACACGCTCATTTCGTCCAAAATGGTATCTACTTTTGCAGAGCCGATCCCCAGTGATGCTTTCAATTTTTTAAACATATTTTTCCTTTTTTAGCGACTTTTCTTCTAATAATCGTTTGTTTACACAATTGTTTTCTGCTGTGCAAGCAATAGACCACAAGAAAATGTTTGAATTCAATCATCAAGCCAAATAATGCTCAGCAGCAAGAGTCATTCAGCCCTGCTATAGGATTGTTCGGTCACTAAGCGGTACATTCGTCGAGAAATGTTTGCAATTTGTACCTAAATTAAGCAGTATTTGTATAGTCAAATAAAGGGAAATCATTATGTCTGCACCACTCTACATTCAAATTAAACAATTTATCCTGGATAAAATTGATGCTGGAGAGTGGGTAGTTGGTCATCGCATCGCCACCGAGATTGAGCTTACCGAGCAATTTGGTGTCAGTAGAATGACAGTGAACAAAGCAATTCGGGATTTAGTAAATGAGGGCCGATTACAACGTCGCCCACGCTTAGGCACGTTCGTGTGTGATCCTGGTGAAAAGTCAGAATCTCCCCTGCTAGACATTCGAAACATTGCCGAAGAAGTCAGCGATAGAGGGCGAAAGTATGGCAGTAAAGTGCTCAAACAGATTGCCATAAAAGCAGATGACAACATTGCGACAAAACTCGGCGTTATGCTAGGCACGACAGTGTTTTACAGTGAAATTATTCACTATGAAGACCAAACGCCGATTCAATTGGAGCTCCGCTGGGTGAATAGCCAATATGCCCCGAGTTATTTAAATCAAGACTTCACACAAATCACTCCAAATCAATACCTGTCAGATAATTGCCCACTCAGCGCGATAGAACATACTGTAGAGGCAATTGTGCCTGAAAGCCGTATTAAGCAAGACTTAAAAATGCAAGCCAATGAACCTTGCCTTCTCTTGAATCGCAGAACGTGGAGCCAAGATAAGTTAGTCAGTACCGCCCTACTTTATCACCCTGGTAACAAATATAAGCTGAGCTCAAAAGTGCTCATTTAAGGACAAGATTTATCCTCTAGATCTACGTTTTGATCACATTTTAGCAACATCAATCTTGTCAGTGTTCTTATTTTGCTCTATTTATTTGTATATACATTTAATGATACAAATAAACACAGGGACACAAACATGGATTTGCTGATTGAAAACGCACGTCTAGTTACCATGCAATCGGGAGAATGCGGATACCTTCCAACGCCTCCAGCGCGCATTGGTATTAAATCTGGAAAAATCGTTGCGATCAGTACTTGTGCCATTGGTGAAGACGCACCGCAAACCGAGTCTCTGCTGTCTGCCCAACATTACGCTCAGAGTATCGACCTTCAAGGCAAGTTAGTTCTGCCAGGTTTGATCGACTGCCACACTCATCTTATTTACGCGGGCAATCGTGCCAACGAATTTGAAATGCGCTTAAACGGCGTGCCATATCAAGAAATTTCCAAACAAGGCGGTGGGATACTTTCAACGGTGCATGCGACGCGTTCAGCAACCGAAGCGCAATTAGTTGAGTTAGCGTTGCCACGTTTAGACGGGCTACTCGCGAGCGGCGTCACTTCTGTCGAAGTGAAATCAGGCTACGGATTGACACTGAATGATGAAATAAAAATGCTCCGTGCAGCCAAAATGCTTGAACAAGAGCGCAAAGTTAAAATCACCACTACACTTCTCGCCGCTCACGCCATTCCGCCAGAGTTCCAAGGTCGTGCAGATGATTATATTGAGCACATTTGTCAGGACATAATCCCTGTTGTCGCAAAGGAAGAATTAGCTACGAGTGTCGATGTTTTTTGTGAATCGATTGGTTTCAATCTTGAACAAACAGAAAAAGTGTTTGTAGCTGCAAAACGCCACGGCTTAAAGGTTAAAGGGCATACTGAGCAACTTTCTAATCTCGGTGGTACAGCCCTCACTGCGCAATACAACGGTCTGTCAGCGGATCACATCGAGTTTTTAGATGAGCAAGGTGTTAAAGCACTTGCTCGATCAAACACCGTCGCCACTCTATTGCCTGGCGCTTTTTATTTTCTAAGAGAAACTCAGTTACCACCGATTGAGTTGTTGAGAGAGCATAACGTGCCGATGGCAATTGCTACGGACGTCAACCCAGGTACATCACCATTTTCTGATCTCACACTCATGCTGAATATGGCGTGCACGCTATTTCGCCTTACACCGCAAGAAGCATTGCGTGGTGTAACGCAACATGCAGCCAAAGCTCTGGGTTATCAAAACTCACGTGGCGAAATCAAAGTAGGGTTTGATGCGGACTTCTCTATCTGGGATATCGAAAGCCCTGCGGATTTAAGCTATCAAGTCGGAGCAAAACGTCTGGTAGGTCGTATAGTAAATGGTGAATACATTTCACACGGAGGCCAATAATATGTCTCAATTCGACCTACACTCTCCCCTATTTCATTGGCAAGGCCGTCATGATGCCGAGGACGGCAAGCTTGGTCAGCGAATTCATCACGTTGTTCAACGCCAAAAAGCAGATGAGTTGCGTGCCGTTGCGCATGGCGTCTCATTACTCGGTTTTGCTACCGACGCTGGCGTTGCGAGAAACAAAGGACGCATTGGCGCGAAAAAAGCGCCAGACTTAATCCGACGAGCACTCGCTAATTTAGCATGGCACCAAGACGCCCCACTATATGACTTAGGTACTGTGGTGTGTGAAGACGACTTACTGGAAGAGAGCCAAGCTCTATGTGCAGCAACCATTTCAAGCGCACTGCCCCATACGCCAGTCATCGTGCTAGGTGGTGGGCATGAGATTGCGTGGGCCTCGTTTTCCGGCTTAGCGGAATATTTTAAAGCGCACCATCCAGAGAAGAAGCCTAAAATCGGCATTATTAATTTCGATGCGCATTTCGATTTGCGCGCATTTGAGAGCAACCTCACCGACATAAGACCAAGCTCTGGCACCCCCTTCAACCAAATTCATCATTTTTGCCAACGTAACGATTGGGACTTTCATTACGCTTGTATTGGTGTAAGCCGTAGTAGCAACACTAAAGCGCTATTTGAAAAAGCAGATGCGTTAAATGTTTGGTATGTAGAGGACAATCAGCTCTGCTACTTAAACCACAGTTATCACTTAACTCAGCTTCAGCATTTTATTGACGACTGTGACTACCTCTATTTGACCATTGATCTGGATGTATTTCCTGCCGCAACCGCACCTGGAGTCAGCGCACCAGCAGCTCGGGGAGTGAGTTACGACACTATTGCACCCTTTTTAGATCGAATTCTTCATTACAAAAATAAGTTAATGCTGGCTGATATCGCCGAATACAACCCAAATTATGACGTCGATAGTCAAACAGCACGATTAGCTGCCCGTTTGTGTTGGGATATCGCCAACGCAATGGCGGAAAAACAGCACAAACCATAATGCATCCCAGATGCCACTGATTATTACGACCAAGCAAGTACTTGGTCATCACGAGAAACTAAAGGAGTCTGAAATGACACAGCGCCAGGGACAAGATCCACGACTTGATACAAGCAGAACAATTCGTGCACCTCACGGAGATAAACTGCGCGCAAAATCTTGGCTAACCGAAGCCCCTCTTCGTATGCTGATGAACAACCTTGATCCTGATGTTGCAGAACATCCACATTCACTGGTTGTATATGGCGGCATTGGCCGAGCAGCGCGAAACTGGGAATGTTACGACAAGATTGTTGAAGTACTTGAAAGACTCGAAGATGACCAAACGCTTTTAGTTCAATCAGGCAAGCCTGTTGGTGTTTTCCCTACTCATAAAAATGCTCCACGCGTGCTTATCGCAAACTCAAACCTTGTTCCGCATTGGGCAAACTGGGAACACTTCAACGAGCTCGATAAACAAGGCTTGATGATGTACGGCCAAATGACCGCTGGCAGCTGGATATACATTGGCTCGCAAGGTATCGTACAAGGCACATACGAAACGTTCGTATCTGTTGCAAAAAAACACTTTGACGGTGAAGCAAAGGGCCGTTGGATTCTAACAGGTGGTCTCGGTGGCATGGGTGGTGCTCAACCTCTCGCTGGTACAATGGCGGGCTTCTCCATGATTGCAGTAGAGTGTGATGAGTCACGTATCGATTACCGCCTACGTACAGGCTATGTCGATAAGAAAGCGACTTCTTTAGATGAAGCGCTAGCTATCATTAAAGAGTCAGACACACCAGTATCGGTTGGTCTACTAGGTAATGCAGCAGACGTTTTCTCTGAGCTGGTAGAACGTAATATCACGCCTGATGTAGTAACAGACCAAACGTCTGCACACGACCCGCTCAATGGCTATTTACCACAAGGCTGGAGCATGTCTCACGCAGCAGAAATGCGTTTGCAAGATGAAGCAATGGTCGTAAAAGCAGCGAAAAAATCCATGGCTGTGCAAGTTCAAGCGATGTTAGAGCTGCAAAATCGCGGCGCCGCAACACTCGACTACGGTAACAACATCCGCCAGATGGCCTTGGAAGAAGGCGTAGAAAACGCATTTGATTTCCCTGGCTTCGTTCCAGCCTACATTCGTCCTCTATTCTGTGAAGGTATCGGTCCTTTCCGTTGGGCTGCTCTCTCTGGCGATCCTGAGGACATTTATAAAACCGACCAAAAAGTAAAAGAGCTAATTCCAGATAATCCGCACTTACATAACTGGCTAGATATGGCTCGCGAACGCATCCAGTTCCAAGGTTTACCTGCGCGTATTTGCTGGGTTGGTCTTAAAGATCGTGAGCGTCTTGGTCAAGCATTCAACGAAATGGTGAAAAATGGCGAACTTAAAGCGCCCGTTGTCATTGGTCGAGATCACTTAGACTCTGGCTCTGTAGCAAGCCCGAACCGTGAAACCGAAGGTATGATGGACGGTTCTGACGCCGTATCAGACTGGCCATTATTAAACGCGCTACTCAACACGGCGGGCGGCGCAACTTGGGTTTCACTGCACCACGGCGGTGGCGTAGGTATGGGCTTCTCGCAACACTCAGGTATGGTTATCTGCTGTGACGGCAGTGAAGATGCCTCACAACGTATTGCCCGCGTGCTGCATAACGACCCAGCAACAGGCGTGATGCGTCATGCTGATGCGGGATACGATATCGCTAAACAATGTGCAGCAGAGCAAGGGCTAGATTTGCCAATGCTCAACGAAGAACTGAAGAAGCTCAAGTAAGGATGAAAGAGATGTTAAATTTAGCGCTAAAGCCAGGTCATATTAGCTTAAACGAACTACGCCAAGTGAGCCGTTCACCAGTCAACCTTACTTTGGATCCTGAAGCCATTCCGGCCATTGAAGAAAGCACACAGGTCGTAGACCGAGTCATCGCGGAAGATCGAACGGTTTACGGAATTAACACTGGTTTTGGGCTATTGGCTAACACACGAATAGCACCAGAAGATTTAGAAACACTGCAACGCAGTATCGTTCTCTCTCATGCGGCAGGTATCGGTGAGTTTATGTCAGATGAAACGGTTCGTCTGATGATGGTATTAAAAATCAATAGTCTGTCTCGTGGCTTTTCTGGGATTCGCCTAAAAGTCATTAATATGCTGACCGACCTAGTCAACGCACAAGTTTACCCTTGCGTACCTAAAAAGGGCTCTGTTGGCGCATCAGGTGACTTAGCTCCTCTAGCCCATATGAGCACAGTATTACTGGGAGAAGGACAAGCTCGCCACAACGGTAATATCATTTCCGGGCAAGAAGCTTTAAAAATCGCAGGTCTAGAGCCTATCACTCTGGCGCCAAAAGAAGGCTTAGCGCTACTAAATGGGACTCAGGCATCCACAGCGTTCGCATTGGAAGGCCTGTTTATCGCGGAAGACCTTTTCGCGTCAGCAACCGTTTGTGGTGCAATGTCTGTTGAAGCCGCTCTCGGCAGCCGACGTCCATTCGATCCGCGCATTCACCGTGTACGTGGTCATCGCAGCCAAATGGACGCAGCACTCGCATACCGTCATTTGTTAGACACATCGAGTGAAATAGGTGATTCGCACACTAACTGTGAAAAAGTACAAGACCCGTATTCTTTGCGCTGTCAGCCTCAAGTGATGGGTGCGTGTTTACAGCAAATCCGCAATGCGGCGGAAGTACTACAAGTAGAAGCGAATTCCGTATCAGATAACCCGTTGGTGTTTGCTGAAGATGGTGACATCATCTCTGGCGGTAACTTCCACGCGGAGCCTGTTGCAATGGCAGCCGACAACCTAGCACTTGCGATTGCCGAGATCGGCAGCTTGTCTGAACGTCGTATGGCATTACTTATCGATAGCGCGCTATCAAAACTGCCACCGTTCTTAGTCGACAATGGTGGTGTGAACTCTGGTTTCATGATTGCTCAGGTTACCTCCGCTGCGTTAGCAAGTGAAAACAAAACACTCGCTCACCCAGCGTCAGTAGACAGCTTGCCAACATCTGCAAACCAAGAAGATCACGTCTCAATGGCAACATTCGCGGCTCGCAGATTGAAAGAAATGGGCGAAAACACTCGCGGTATTCTGGCTGTCGAATACCTCTCAGCAGCACAAGGCCTAGACTTTAGAGCGCCAAACAAGTCCTCTGAGCGTATTGAGATTGCGAAACAAATGTTGCGTGAAAAAGTATCGTTCTACGATAAAGATCGCTACTTTGCTCCAGACATTGAACAGGCAAATACTCTGCTTAAGCTGGCTATTCACAACACGCTCATGCCAGAGAGCTTGTTACCAAGTGTTCAATAACCAAGCATAACTGGATTTCATCGAATAAACAGATAATGACTTGAAGGCTCTACGTTCTGCGTGGAGCCTTTTTATATACGATTAAACATATTGATGGCACTATTTATGAACGCCTGTCTACTTTGATGGCTATACTTTACAAGATAGGCGAGCGAAAAGGTCGTTGTTTATTGTTTTCACAAATAAAAGCGTTGCTAAAGTATGCGTTTTTAACGGTTTATCCGCCGAAATAGTGTCTTATTGTTAGGATACGGTGAAGTTTTCACTGGATGGACCATTGCTACGCAGATATTCGCATATAATCCCACACAGTTTTGGTTACTACGTAAAAATTATGTTTCTAACACCTTATTTTTCAAACACTAATCACCAGTTTCAGTTCACTCGCGAACAAGCAAGCCACTTTGCAAAACGTGTCGCAGGTGACTACAACCCAATTCATGATGAAGACAACAAACGCTTTTGTGTCCCTGGGGATTTACTTTTCGCTGTGCTTCTCAGTAAAGAAGGCGTTAGCCAAAAGATGCGTTTTAACTTCTCTGGCATGGTAAACGATGGTGTAGCACTTCATATTGAAAATAAGTGTGACAAAGAAAGCGCTGTTGTTGACGAGGCAGGTAAAGAATACTTACACATGTCCCGTGAAGGTGAAACTAACCACGATCCGGCATTTATTGAGCATGTAGTGACAAATTACGTGCAATTTTCTGGTATGAACTTCCCTCACATCATGGTTCCTCTTATGGAAGAGAAGCAAATGATGATCAACTGCCAGCGTCCATTAGTTATTTATGAAAGCATGGAAGTCGAATTTTCACGCTTAGACCTTACGCATCCAGAGGTGGATTTCACTGGCGCAACATTCGACGTAGAAGGAAAACGAGGTGTAGTCACCTTAAACTTTGCGTTTAAAGAAGACGGTGAAGTCGTTGGTAAAGGTATTAAGCGCATGGTTGCAAGTGGCTTGAAGCCATATGACCAAGAAGCGGTTGATGACCTTGTACGCCGCTTTAATGAACGTAAGGATGCATTCCTAGCAAAGTTCGTTAAGGCAGCCTAGTAGACTGCCCTATCAGAAGCGCACAAAAAACGTGTTTACTAAAAGAAAGCCCAACGTCGACCGTTGGGCTTTCTTTTTATGTCTCATCCAAACAAAACTAAACGCAATGCTTAGAGCCAACGACGAACATGGTTTTTATAATCCACATACTCTTCACCAAACAATCGCTCTAAAACGCGTTCCTCAGGCTTGATTTGAAACCGATTCATATAACTGACAAATATCACGCCACAAAGCACCACACTCAAGTGCTGCCACCACAAACCAGTTGCTATGATTAGAAGCAATAATGCCATGTACATAGGGTTGCGTGAAAAGGCAAACACACCAGTTCTTACAACAGAAGATGCCGCTTCAGGTTTTACTGGGTTCACTGTGGTTTTTACTTTGCGAAATTCATACACGCCAGCAATGCCCATGTAGCCAGACAACAAAGTTAATACACCTACTACAAATTCAACAAAGGGTACTCGAATGTTCATGCTCGGCGTCAAAACTTTAAGTCCGTACATCAAAAGTATGACTAGCAAAAACACCACAACAGGTGGGACTTTGAGTTCAAGTTTTCTCAAGATTCATATCCTTTGAAAGGGTCTAAATACGGTTTCTAAAAAGCCCAGTAAAACTGGGCTTGATCTAGTCCGATTACAACAAAGTTAACAATGCCTGAACGGGATGCTTGGGCTTCGTTCCTTCAAAGCGTTTCACTTGGCTGCGGCAAGAATAGCCTGTAATCAAACATCTCTCGTTATCCAACTTATCTAAGCTTGGCTTCCAGCTTAAATTGTAAATATCTTTCGACATCGACAACTTATCAACCTCATGACCAAACGTACCCGCCATACCACAACAACCAACAGGTACCGTATTCAAAACTGCACCAAAGTGAGCAAAAATAGCGCCCCACTCTTTTTCCGCATTTGGCATTTTGGTTTTCTCAGTACAGTGCGCAAACAGATACCAAGGTTCCTGCGCCTTATGCTCTCCGCTTTCAAACGCTTCTAGTCTTGGGTAAAGCCATTCGTGGGCTGTTAGTACATCGAAATTACCTCGCTTACTGCCAAGCACTTCAGCGTATTCATCTCGATAACACAGCACCAAAGCAGGATCGACGCCAACTAATGGAATATCCAGATCCGCTACCATCGCCAAGAACTTCGCTGTGTCGGCTGCTGTGTCCTTAAACTGACGTAAAAACCCTTTAATGTGTTGTGCTTTACCATTCGGCTTAAACGGCAGAAGCACCGGATTCATACCCAGCTTTTTCAATAACTTAACGAAGTCTTCAACGACATCAGCGTCGTAGTAACTAGTGAATGGGTCTTGAACAATTAAAACATGCTTGCTCTTTTCAGACGAAGACAAACCACTGAGCGCTTGCAGATCATAAGGCGTTGTCAGCGACTCTACTCGTTGTTTCAAGGTGGGTACTGATAACAACGGCGCATCGACATACCCGACCGTAGATGCCGTTAAACTTTTCACCCACGACTGCTTCAAAACACCATTTACGACACCTGGCGCTTTTGCCATCATCGGCAGCATAGTCTCAATGTTCGCAACCAGATAGTCTTTTGCAGGACGTTGATAACGAGAGTGATAGATGTTTAAAAAGCGTGAGCGAAAACTCGGAACATCGACTTTAATCGGACACTGGCTCGCACATGCTTTACACGCCAAACAACCATTCATCGCTTCATACACTTCGTGGGAGAAATCGTATTCGTGACGACGATTGATAGAATGACGTACACGGTCAATCATGGTTTTGATTGATGTTCTGTTTTCTAGCGTTTGCTTTTCTAAGTCAAGGATATCAATGCCTTGTTCAGTGAGCTGACGCAACCACTCGCGAACCAAACCCGCACGACCTTTCGGTGAATGACGACGATCGGCTGTTACTTTCATCGATGGACACATTGGCGAGCTAGTATCGTAGTTAAAACACAAACCGTTACCGTTACATTCCATCGCTTGTTTAAAGCTGTCACGTACTTGAACGTCAATCTGACGGTCATAGTAACCACGTTTGGTATCGGTAACTTTGACAAGCTCTGCATCACTATCCAGCGGTGTACAGATTTTGCCCGGGTTCATTTTGTTGTGTGGATCGAATGCCGCTTTCACACGTCTCAGTTCAGTAAACAACTCGTCGCCGAAAAACTCAGGGCCATATTCTGAACGGAAACCTTTGCCGTGTTCACCCCACATCAAACCACCGTATTTCGCCACCAGCTTGACCACTTCATCAGACACTTCGTGCATCAATGCTTCTTGGTGCGGGTCACACAAATCCAACGCAGGACGTACGTGAAGCACCCCAGCATCGACGTGACCAAACATGCCGTAATTCAGAGACTTGCTGTCTAACAGCTCTCGAAACTCTACAATAAAGTCCGCCAGGTTTTCTGGTGGCACACAGGTATCTTCAGCGAATGCGACCGGTTTAGCACGACCTTTTGCTGCGCCTAACAAACCCACCGCTTTTTTACGCATGTTGTAAATACGCCCAATGCTCGCTACATCATTACAAACTTGGTAGCCGATAATGCCCGCTTCTTCTGTTTCCAACATGGTATCGAGCTTGGCGGTCAACGCTGCAACCTGAGCAGCAACTTCCTCTTCGTCCTGACCTGCGTATTCCACCATATTGATGCCAAGCATCTCTTTATTTGGAACATCGGTAAGTAAATCGCTCACGGTGTGCCAAACGATATCTTGCTTCGCGAGATTAAGCACTTTTGAGTCAACGGTTTCTACAGACAGCGCTTTCGCCTCTACCATAAACGGTGCATTACGCAGTGCAGAATCAAAGCTGTTGTATTTAACGTTAACCAAAGTACGTGCTTTCGGAATTGGCGTCAGGTTAAGCTTTGCTTCGGTAATAAATGCCAATGAACCTTCCGCGCCGCACAGTACTCGTGTGATATCGAAACGGTCGTCGTCTTCATTCAAGGCATTTTTTAAATCGTAGCCCGTTAAAAATCGGTTAAGAGGAGGAAACTTATCTACGATCTGCTGGCGTTTTTCACGACATACGGATTCCGTTACTCGTAGCGCCTTGGCAGCAAACTCGCCTTCTTTTGGGTAGCCGTTGGACAGATCTGATTCTAAAACTGAGCCATCAGCAAACACCGCTTGTAGCGACAAAACATGATCGGATGTTTTCCCGTATTTCAGAGAACCTTGACCAGAAGCATCGGTGTTGACCATGCCGCCAATCGTTGCACGGTTACTGGTAGATAAGTCTGGAGAGAAGAAGTAGCCATAAGGGCGAACTGCGTCATTTAACTGGTCTTTCACTACACCAGTTTGTACACGAACCCAGCCTTCTTTCTCATTAATCTCAAGCACTTTGTTCATGTGGCGAGACATATCCACCACAATACCTTTGGTTAGCGACTGACCATTGGTCCCCGTGCCGCCACCACGAGGTGAAAAGGTAATTCGTTCGTACTTTTCTTTATTGCTCAGTTTCCCGAGGAGAGAAACATCTTCTGTCGTTTTGGGATGAACGACAGACTGAGGAAGTTGCTGGTAAACACTGTTGTCAGTGGCAACCGCTAGTCGACTTGAATATTGGCTTTCGATATCACCAGTGAATCCGGCGTGCTCAAGCTCTTTCAGAAAACTAAGAACAAGAGGATCGACATCAGTTTGCGAGTGTAATCTTGGTAACATTTGCTTCCTGCCCCTACGACGCTGATCCGATCAGCTGCGGGTTGTGTAATCATTTGCTCACTTCTCATACAAATTGGCGCTAAGCGAAAAAACACCACAAAAGAGTTAGTGAAGTAATATTCTTTGAATTTCGTCACTTTACAACATTTAAAAAGACGAGCAAATCAGAATCTCGATACAATAATTAAACTTATGCTTTATTTTTTCACGCTTGATGCCTTACATTGGGGAACGAATCGCGTTTCTAGATGAGTTTTCAGAATGAAAAAAAATAAAATTGTGACCACTGAAGATATCCTTCTCAAACTTTGCCAGTCTGTTTCTGGCGTACTTACTTCGGCGACATCTTCTCAAGTAAATTATTCAGCAATGGTGCAAAAAATCCACAAGACTAGCCTCAAACCAGATTTTGGCTGTTTTGTTCTGTTTGATGGCGGATTTACCGGGCTAGTTGTGATTAATTTTACGGCAAAAGCCGCACTGGAGATCTACACCAACTACATGCGTAATATGGGCATGCCAGAAGAAGAACTGGCAATATCTCATACTTCTGACGAGGTAGGCGATGTTCTGGGTGAACTCATGAATCAACTGGTCGGAGACTTCACTAATAAAATTCGTAAAGACCTGCAAACGAACATCACACAAAACCAACCAAAAATGCTGGCGCTGAATAAGCAAGTTATCTTACAAGTTGATACCAACCTTGACCGCCCTCAAGCGCGCAGAGTGACGTTCTCCACCGAAAACAACAATATTTTCTATCTCGAGCTAGCAATGGATAAAACTGAGTTCATCCAACTGGAAGAGTTTGAAGTTGCTGAAGACGAAAACCCAGACGACATTTTAGAGGCAACACGTAAACAGTTGGCTGAGAAAGAATCTAAATCGTTGGGATCAAACGATGATGCCGATGACTTGCTCAACCAGCTCGGGTTGTAATTCTAACGAATCTTAATGAAGAATGGCTTCTTAGACACAAGTACGGCTTCATACTGATTACGACGAACTAAAACGCCAGCCTCGCTTAATGCGAGGCTTCTTTTTATGTGCAGAAATTATCTTCAGTCCCACCTTGTATTTCGTTTTTATGTCAAAAAAGGTAATATATCTGACTTCATAAATTTTCTGCTTTCGTTACTGGTTGTCGATGGATAAACAAAAAGCTCTGAAAAAAATCGCCAAGTGCTTAGAACTGGGCAATTCCGCTAATGTTAATGAGGCTGCCAATGCTATCAAAATGGCACATCGCCTCATGCTTAAATATGGTCTCGATAAAGACGATATTGAGTTCATCAGAATGGGAAAAACACAATCTTCTCATCTGCTACCAGCGAACATCAGTTCTACCATATTGCGAGTGATTCGCGGCATTAACACAAAATTCGGTGTCGAAGCAGTATTGTTGAATCACAAAGGGCTCAAACGTGTCGAATTTATCGGTGAAGCAGATCGCGCTATTTTTGCTGCATTTGCTTTCGATATTGTTTATCGCGAGATGAACGAAAGTACCGGACAATTCCGAAACAGCTTTGCTGGCACCGGCACCTCTTCTCAGGAAGTGACTCGCCGTGTGAACTCATTTGTATCTGGCTGGGTGGAAGGCGCGATTGAAAAATTGCCAATTATTTCTCCAGATGAAGAGTCGGCCAATAAAATTAATGACTATATTGATAAAGAATTCCAAAACATTGACCGCGAAACGTTCAAGAAGCAATTGAAAGAAGCGATGAAAAACCTAACTGAAGACTACGAAGTGGGCTTAAAGAAAGGTAGAAAGGTTTCAGTTAACCGTGGAGTGGGCGGCGAACAAGCACGCAAAATGTTGGGCGATTCATCGAAATAGCCAGAATAGTAAAGGATTCACATAAGCACCCATGACTTCGATGTCTATAGGGCTTACTTTGAGAGCTTTGGCAGTATTGATAGGAATTTTCTTACAGAAACTCTTATCAATCTTACTTTCTCATAACAAATATTAATGCTTGTTTATTCATAATTCGCATCCCATTATGAGGCATGGTTTCGCCTCAGTTTTATACGGAGATTTTCCCTTGAAAAAGATGCCTATTGCACTAGCTCTAGTGCTAGCTCTTACTGGCTGTCAAGCCACTCAACGCCAAAATGCAACAACGGGTGAATACGAAACTAACTCCACCACGCAAGGCGCGCTTATTGGTGCGATCGCTGGCGCAGCAATCGGCCTAGCAACGGGTGATGATGCTAAAGAACGTCGTCAGCATGCACTCATTGGTGCAGCCGCAGGCGGAGCGACTGGCGCTGGCGTTGGTTACTACTTTGACCAACAAGAAGCGGAATTACGTCGCGCTTTGCTAAACTCTGGCGTACAAGTTCAGCGTGTTGGTGAAAATCAGCTTTTACTGCGTATGGAAAACGGTATCGGCTTCTCTTCAAGCTCTTACCAGCTTGATGCTAGTATCCATAACACTCTACGCGGTGTTGCTCGCATCCTAGTTGAGTACCCAGATACCAGTCTCGTTATTGACGGTTACACGGATAGCACAGGTAGTGAGTCATACAACCAAACGTTGTCAGAGCGCCGTGCAGAGTCCGTACGTCAATTCCTAGTATCTCAAAACGTTGCACCTGGTCGTGCAATTGCACGCGGCTACGGCGAACGTAACCCAATTTGCTCAAACCAAACTTCTGAAGGTCGTGCGTGCAACCGTCGTGTTGAAATCCAGATCTTGCCACTGAAGTAATTTGGTTGCACCATAACGGTAATAATAAAAAATTACCGGAGCAGGCCTAACCATTATCGTTAGGCCTGACATATTAATGTCTGTCAAAACGTCTGCCCTACTCTGCTTATTTAGCCTCAGCTTTTCTGGCTACTCACTTGCCTCTCAAGCTCCAAATGACCCCATCGAACAATACGAGTACGCACAACAATTATTGGCATCAAACGAAGCTGAAGCCTCACCAGAAACGCGCTACTGGCTAGAGCAATCCGCCAACCAAGGTTACCTCCCTGCACAAAAACAGCTCGCGAACGACTTTGCTAAAGGGATAAATGGCGAAAAAAATGAAACACAAGCGTTATATTGGCTAACCTCTATCGCACTCAATGACCCAACCGATCGTGGCTTTCTTCTCGCCGATTTTATTCAGCGCAATCCAGATAAGGTCACAACTTCTCAATTGACTGAAGCCTTGTATCAAATGGCTTCTCAGCATAATCCAGCAGCAGAACAAGCTTATAATCAACTGTTAGAGCAGCGCTTCAACCAACTGCGAGCTAAACAAGTCTCGCAAATAAAGTCGCTCGATAAAAAGGCTGAGCAAGCACAGGAAGAGAAAAGCACAGTTGCAAACCCCAAAGTAGAACACTCGCAGTTTTTATGGCTGATCTGGCTAGCGGCGATACTCATCATCAGCGGCTTAAGTTTTCTCGTAATCAAGAAACTTAAGCAGAATAGAAAAGCGCTTGAAGCCAAAGAGGAAAGCCAAAATCAACGAATGGCGAAAAAAATAAAAGAGCTAGAGTTTACGAACAAGCAACTGAAACGCCAGCTAGAGAAAGTATTCAAAGAGTTTAAGAAATCCAAAACCCAGGCAGAGAACCATAAGCTAAGCGTCGCGTGTGCTATGTTTGGCTACACACCACAACACATCCCTGATTTACAAGCAATCAAGCTACGCTATAGACAGCTATCAAAGCTTTATCATCCTGACACAAGAGGCAGTGAAGAAGAAATGAAGCGACTCAATCATGCCTTTAAGCTCGTCTCACAAAATGTTACAAAACAGTAAAAATAGGTCAGGATACTTTGGCTAGCATGCTTTTAGACCTATATAATCAAGCGCCGCAATCGATCTCCCTCTCAAACAAATTAACAGACATTTAACTTAAGTCGCGCTTTTATGCGATAATGCCCGGCGCAAAATAACACCTAACGACTCAAATTAATCTAGGTGGGGAGAAAATCAATGTTCACTGAAGAAGGCACCTGTGATTGGTGTAAAAAACCTAGCCTTGTAACTCGTCACGATTATTTAGATGGCAAGCACCACTACTCATGTAAAGCTTGCTACGATATGGCGAAAATCGACGTGCGCCTATTTAACCAAGGCGAATTACAAATGCGCGAACGCTTGCAACGAGCGAGCTAAGCAAGACGGAATCAACGGAACTGATTTTCAAAGGCGCCTTTTAAGGCGCTTTTTTGATCGGCCAAGCCCTATTTCCAATCTCTATCTCGTATTCCCTCCTATCTTACATAGCACGTCGCATCGGTTATCAGCCCTCTCCCACTGTATACAAACCATTGTCCGTGAAAAACACCTGTATATACAGTAGTAAACCCCTGTATGTCTCTCGTCCAGTTTTCTACTCACCTCACATTTTTAAATTGATGTTAGACATATCAAAAATGAAAAACAACCACATAAATTCAATTACTTAGAATCAAATCCTTTTATTTCCTTCTCAAAAAACCGCAAATAACTTTTGAGAAACTGGTTGATCAGGTCACCAAAACAAACTACTGTATACACATACAGCATGTATAAAGGAACAGTAAGATGCAGTTACAAAGTCAATCTCATACATACTCTCGTTACAACGTATTGGCACAAGCAACTAAGCCCATGGCCGTTTCGGATCAGCTTCTATCTAAGCTGGCTGTTTTATCGCAGCAGAAACAATGGATTTTGTTTACAGCAGACTGCCCTCGTCCAGACTTTGAACAACTCACTGCTTCTAATATTTGCTGTAAAAACGTTATTCAAATGAAGCCCTCTCAACAGCTTTCAGAAGTCGAGATCGTGATCAAAGCCATCCGATCAGGCAATGCCAGTGCTGTTGTTGCATCAAATAAAATTGCACTTATGAATCAATCTATGTTGCGCGACATGGCGCAGCGCTATCAGTGTGAAGTCTTTTTCGTCGAAGGCAGAGTTAATAAGTACCACTAATAAGTTCGACGTTATCCATCCTGCATCTCGCCTCCTTTTTAAGGGGGCATTTTTTTGTATTAAAGAAAACAAGCAAACGTTTGCTTTTTCTCTGGCGAGTTAAAATAGTTCTGGTATGATGCCCACATTCGATTTATTCAGCGCCCACATTTTGCTGAATATCTTCTCTTTCTGACGTTTGATTAAGATGATAGGAATGTCGCAATGAGCCTTGCTAATCAAGTACTTGCCGTCAATGACGACCTGCCAATTCGCACCCATAAACCCGTTCATAGTGGAAAAGTTCGTTCAGTTTACTGGTTAACTGAAGAAGACAGCGCCCGACTGATCAAAGAAAAAGGATACGATGTCGCTCCAGATGCGCCTTTGGCTATCATGGTGATTAGCGACCGAATCTCTGCATTCGATTGTATTTGGCATGCTGAAGGTGGTCTTAATGGTGTCCCGGGTAAAGGGGCTGCGCTTAATGCGATTTCTAATCACTGGTTCAAACTGTTCAAAGAAAATGGCTTAGCAGATAGCCATATTCTAGACATTCCTCACCCTTTTGTTTGGATTGTACAAAAAGCCAAACCGGTAAAAATCGAAGCCATCTGCCGCAAATACATCACGGGTTCGATGTGGCGCGCTTACGCAAATGGCGAGCGCGAGTTTTGTGGAATCCAACTTCCTGAAGGGTTAGGAAAAGACAAAGCACTGCCAGAGTTGCTAATGACCCCATCCACAAAAGGCATTCTAAAAGGCATTCCCGGTGTGCCAGAAGCGGATGACGTAAATATTACTCGTCAAAACATCGTAGACAACTACGAAGCATTTAACTTCTCAAGCGCTGACGATATCGCACTCTACGAAAAATTGCTGAAAGAAGGCTTTAACGTTATCAGCCAAGCGTTAGAAGAAATCGACCAAATCTTTGTCGATACCAAATTCGAATTTGGTTATGTTCATGATGCTGCTGGCAATGAAAAGCTGATTTACATGGATGAAGTGGGTACACCAGACTCGTCTCGTATATGGGATGCTAAAGAGTACCAAGCAGGTCACATCGTAGAGAACTCAAAAGAAGGTTTCCGCCAGTTCCTACTTAACCACTTCCCTGACCCAGATATCTTGCTAAACAAAGAACGTATGCCAGAGCGTGAAGCACTCGCTCGTGATAATGCTTTACCCGTCGAATCTTTGATGGCGATTTCGAGCACCTACATTGGTATTGCCGAGAAGATTACAGGCAAGCCGATTCATTTGAGTGAGAATCCGAAAGCGGAAATCATCGAAGTTCTGAGCAAAGAATACGGATTGATTGACTAGCACTGTCGCTAGATTGCTAAACGCTTTCCAATAAAAAGTCCGCACTAGCTTGCGGACTTTTTTCATATTAGGTTCAGTTTAGCTGATGTTTAACGTAGTGCCATCTGTTGTAAAGGCTGACTTAGTCGTCACCTGATATGTTTTGTCTTTAATCGTTGATACGAAATACCAGGTCGACTCTGCCTTGTCGGGCGTAAAAGTAACGCGCATAAAGCCACGCTGTTTGATGTCTGCCCACTGTAATTCTGACACTAAGTGCGGCAGCGTGTATTCCATTTGAGCGATCGCGACAGGGTCTAACGCGAGGTAGGCCTCTAACCCAGGGGAACTCACCGAGCTAGTCGCAAACTCTACCCCGATAGGATGCTTAGATATGTCTTTAAGCTCACTTGCCCATGCGTTGTGCGTATCTCCTGCCAAACAGACAAAGTTACCACTGCTGGCTTTGGCCAGTTGATAAACGCTCTCTCGCTCAACGTAGTAACCATCCCATGCATCTAGGTTATATGGCAAAGCAATGGTATCTAAACTTGGGTCAGAGAGATAACCCGTAATCGCAGAGTTTACCGCTAATAACGCCTCTGTTTTTTGTTCTTCAGTGGCAGTAAACAATTGAAACATCGCGGTCATAACCGAACTTGGCAACTCCATACGAGACATTAACACTTGTTGCCCTAGCACATTCCAAGTTGCGTCGTGCGTACTGAACACATCCATCAGCCAAGCGAGTTGGTCAGCGCCTAACAGCTCTCGGTCTTGACTGCGCGACTGAGCAACTAAACCGCCAATAGCTTCCATCGTTGGTGAGCTGAGCGAGAAATAATCCAACGGTTTATCACGCCCCACAAGTCGCGTGTCGAGCATCATCAAATTGACTAAACTTCCAAACGAAAACTGACGGTAAATCAGCATGTTTGAGAAAGTGTTTTCACGAACGGGCAACCATTCTGTCCACGCGGCAGCCGCAGCTGCACGACGATCATTAAAACTGCCTTCCTCTTCTTGATGGTTTTCCGCACCATTTTTCCAAGTATCATTTGCAAGCTCATGGTCATCCCAGACAGCAATCATTGGTAGGCTCGCATGTAACGCTTGCAGATCAGCATCTTGGCGATATTGCGCATACCGTTTTCGGTAATCATCTAAGGTAATGCATTCAGTGCCTTTGCTTGGCTCTCGCCCTAGTGCCTCAGCATCTTCATTAGCGTAGCCACCAGCACCATACTCATATATGTAATCACCGAGATGAAGCACCACATCAAACGGGTCTTGCTCATGTTGATTTAAAATCTCTCGGTACACATGGAAATAGCCAGCAGGATAGTTTGCACAAGAAACAACCGCCATGGATGCCTTTTCTACACCATCTTCTGGTAATGTTTGAGTTTGCCCGACTTCGCTAGTGACATCACCAACCATGAATCGATAGTAGTAACGAGAATTTGCGTTGAGATTTTGAACATCGACTTTTACCGTGAAATCTCGGCTCGTGTCTGTGGCAAAAGTGCCACTTTGCACGATATCAGTAAAATTTTCGTTAGATGAAACTTGCCAGCTTACATCTGCGTAGCTCGCTGAGGTTGTAACACGAGTCCAAATGATTACTTGTGTTTGAGTAGGATCTCCACTCGCCACTCCGTGCTCAAAGGTAACCGCAACAGATTCACTAGCATCGCTACCACAGCCCACCAGCCCGGTAACAATCGCCGTTGAAGAGGCAGCTTTCATAAAGTCTCGACGAGACAAAGACATATTGACTTCCTTTCTTATTGTGTTTGTTTTTATGCCCAAATGACGTGGTGACTCAATCATCCTTGTGTGCCAATAAGGGACGTTAATTCGAACTTACAGTACCAACCACTTAGTCGGTAATTTGTCCTAAAAACACAAAGTTAGAAGCTAGTTATGACAATTGCATTTCCAAACGTTACATTTTTGTTAATTTAAGTGCAAATACTCTATATTCATCACACTTCCAAGACCTGTGACAAAAACCTCAAAATAAAAAAGCGACCTACTTTGAGGTCGCTTTTCATTGCACTATTGTTAAGTGGTACATCGATGAAGTGGAAATGCTCAGCCTAAAACTTGATGTTAAGGACATCTTGTTCTGACGTATCCACCTTCAACTGACTGCGAGATTCTATGTACTCGATTTGCTGAACATCGAGCGAATATGGCATAACGACTCGCAATTCATTGATCCCTTCATGTTTAGCTAGCTGGGTTAAGCGGACCAAATTGGATTCATCACTTTTACGAGAAGACATCGATTTTAATGCGGCATCCCACAACCGATCTTCAGGCTTGCGCAATTCCGCAATGTTCTGTTTCCACATCAAACCGAAAATAGGCGCGATGGTGGCAAATGCCTCTAAAAAGGTCCATTTTTTACTACCTGTCGCTCCTAAAAAGCTAGTGTAGTCGAATTCAATGCACGTCTTTCCTTGTTGATCCATTCTATGCCCCCGACACTCGAAAATGAGATATACCAAATATCGTTCAACTGTTTTGATATAGCAATGGGATATAAAACATTCGTCTTTTATGCCCTAATTTACATACAAAAGGAAATATTAAAACCAGCTTTGTAACAACTGATGTACAGCTTCGCCATATATAAGCATTCAATTGATTAATATTTCAATTAAGAAACTAAAAACAACACGCAAGTAACGCTATCAATATGAAATTATTATAGATTCACCAAGAAAATATCAATTCTTGTCACAACGTCATCCGCCGACCTACTTTACATCAATCACTCGACTGGCCTTTTTATACTGTATCTTCCAACCCGCCCAACGTGGCAGCTCCCAACGCTTCGGGTCTCCCTTACGGTTTCCCTCTCGATAAACGACCTGTACCAGCTTGCGAGACGCGTAATACTCGACATCTAGTTGGAGTTCTGGCAGCAAAAGTTCTAAAGGGTACTGCTCCGTGAAATCGTCGTATTCCCATTCTGGAACACCGTTAAATGTTAAGTCTTCTGGTTCAAACAACGCCATATCATCGATGTTTTCAACGCCTAATGTTTCCAACTGATCCTTTAACCAGCTAGAAAATGTCAAGGAGGCCAAGTCGTTAACCTCTTCTCCTTCGACATTAAGGCCCAATGCGTTGTAGAGTTTCCAGTGTTGGATTTGCTGTTTTCTTTGAGAAGCAAAACCTGGTAACAGTGTCTCGTCTTCTATCATTTCGACAATAGAATGAACAGCAACATCACCTTTTAACGCTTGATGTTCAGTACAGATTGTTCGCCCGGCGTAGACCAAGTGCATTGTTGCTCTTGGCGTATCTTCTTCATAATTCGTCTCACCTTGTTGCCACTCCCCAAATTCAAGTTCGCGTAATAATGTCAGCGGGATAGGCATCATAACCGATGCGAGGTTCAGTGTTTGCTTAACGCCTCGTCCTGGCACGCTATGGCTGTCTAGCACGATTGCCGCTTCTTCTTTGTCAGGAAAGCGGCTGTTACGCCCAACCAGCATCTCGACTACGCCATTTCCTAGAGCATCCCTTCGACGAGCTCGTCGGACAAACACAAGCTCAGGGTGCAATGAGGCGATGGAGAAAAAGAGCGCTTCACGTTTATATCGAGAGGCAACGTCAAGTTCCGGTAATTCAAATACTTCTCGCATTTGTTTCGCTAAACCTTGTGCCTCTTCGAGTGCGCTGGCATCAATGACAATGCCCGGAAGTCGCTCCCCCCGAACCAAACGGATCAACAAAGAGGCATCACATCCGTATGGCTCCTCTTGAGATAGAAGCTCAGCAACTTCACCACTTTGTCGCTGATAGAGCTGCGCAGGCACAGATAAGGCGGCAGCCAAATCAATCATTGCTTCCTTCTCTGGCTTCGCTTGAATTCTGGTAACGAGATCGGCAAACAGTGCATCAATGGGTAGTGGATATACTTTTCTCCCGTGCTGCGTGACATTGCCATCCTCATCAATCGCTTCCATGGATAACAACGTCGAATGAGATGCCTCTAGCGACTTTTCTGGAATTGAGTCGAGAAAATCGAGTGTTGAGAGACGGTACCCACAACAAGCCGCTGCCAGCATGGGCTCGACGAGCTCTTCTCTGTGTAATTCTGGAGGTGTCACCAACTCTAAAGGCGCGTGCTCACCATATAGACGAATACAAGCCCCTTCGGTAACGCGACCTGCTCGCCCCATTCGCTGCGCGGCACTGGCCTTAGAAATGTTGGTTAATGTCAGTGCTGTACGTCCATTTCGTTGTACAGTTCTGCGCTCTAAACCACTATCGATTACCACACGGATATTAGGAATGGTCAGAGAGGTTTCCGCGACGTTGGTTGCCAATACGACTTTCCGTTGCTTTTGTACCGTCAACGCACGATGTCGTTCTTCATCACTGACCGAGGCATGAAGTTTAACCACCATGACATCACTGCTGCTTTGTAGCATCTGCGCGCATTGGGTGATCTCTTTGCGTCCTGGGAGAAAAACAAGAATATCGCCATCTTCATCTTCCAGTGCTTCTTTTACCGCTCCGACAACCTCCTGTTCACATCCCTTTTTGTTCGGTAAATAGCGGCTGTCTGTAGAACGATGTGTCACCGTGACTGGAAAGCAACGTCCCTCCGAACTCAGGCGCTTAGCATTCAGGTAACGAGCAAGCTTTTCGCCTTCTAAGGTAGCGGAAGTGACGATCAATCGATGTTGATTTTCTTGCTTCAAAATGGCGGTTAATAGATCAATATCCCAGCGTCGCTCGTGAAATTCGTCCACTATCACGACATCAAAGTCTGCTAGCTTGTTTTCCGAAAACCAACGCAGTGCAACCCCCGGAGTCACAAATACAACTTCGGTTTTTTCATCAAAGTAGGCATGAAGCTTGATCGCGTAACCGACTTTGCGACCCATTGGCTCTCCTGATTGCTCCGCAAGAAATTCAGCCAGCGAGGTACAAGCAATTCGACGTGGTTCAATAACCAGAACGCGTCCGTGTTTTGCCGCCCACATGGGCAAGCGGGTAGATTTACCCGACCCGGTTTCGGCTTCCACCACAAGATGGTTAAGGCTTACATGATGGTCAAACTCGGCTTTCAGGCTGTCGATAGGTAGTTGAAACATAGAAATTGGATTTGATTTGATGATGCAAAACATTATACCCAAGTAAAAAAATCCTGCTTTAGGTATCTCTAAACAACCAATATTGCCGATATTTTCGTCGGTATCTGAATTTTTTTGCGACATTACATTGATGTGCATCAACGCATGTTTACAACTAAATAGTGAACCCGTTAAAATTTGGTGCGCATCCTTCAACCCTACATAAGGCACCCAATGAACAACGATAAACGCCCACTATATATTCCATATGCGGGTCCGGCTCTTTTAGCAACCCCTCTTTTGAACAAAGGCAGTGCATTCTCTGCTGAAGAACGTAGTTCATTCAACTTAGAAGGTCTGCTTCCAGAGTCGACCGAAACTATCCAAGAGCAGGTGGAACGTGCCTACCAGCAATACAAAAGTTTCGAAAGCGATATGGATAAGCACATTTATCTGCGTAATATCCAAGACACCAACGAAACATTGTATTACCGCCTAGTGCAAAATCACATTTCTGAGATGATGCCTATCATCTACACACCGACTGTTGGCGCAGCATGTGAAAACTTCTCTAACATTTATCGTCGTGGTCGTGGTCTGTTCATTTCATACCCGAACCGTGACCGTATTGACGACTTGCTGAACAACGCAGCAAACCACAACGTTAAAGTGATTGTTGTGACAGATGGCGAACGTATCCTTGGCTTGGGTGACCAAGGTATCGGCGGCATGGGTATTCCTATCGGTAAACTGTCACTATATACCGCGTGTGGTGGTATCAGCCCTGCTTACACGCTACCAATCGTGCTTGATGTGGGTACCAATAACCCGCAACGCTTAGCTGATCCGATGTACATGGGTTGGCGTCATCCTCGTATTACGGGTGCAGAATACGATGCATTTGTAGAAGAGTTTATCCAAGCGGTACAGCGCCGTTGGCCTGATGCTTTGATCCAGTTCGAAGACTTTGCTCAGAAAAATGCGATGCCTCTTCTTGAGCGTTACAAAGACCGCGTGTGTTGCTTCAATGATGATATTCAGGGTACTGCTGCTGTTACTGTTGGCTCTCTACTTGCAGCTTGTAAAGCAGCAGGAACTCAGCTTTCTAAACAACGTATTACCTTCCTAGGCGCAGGGTCTGCTGGTTGTGGTATCGCAGAAGCGATCATCGCACAAATGGTATCGGAAGGAATTTCTGACGAGCAAGCTCGCTCACAAGTTTACATGGTTGACCGTTGGGGTCTGTTACAAGAAGGCATGCCTAACCTTCTTGATTTCCAACAACGCTTGGTGCAAAAGCATACCAATACGAAAGAGTGGGAAAATGAAGGAAATGGCTTCTCACTACTCGATGTTATGCGTAACGCCAAGCCAACGGTACTAATTGGTGTTTCTGGTGCGCCTGGCCTATTTAGCCAAGAAGTCATCGAAGAAATGCATAAACACTGTAAGCGTCCGATTGTCTTCCCACTGTCGAACCCAACAAGCCGCGTGGAAGCGACA
Organism: Vibrio sp. 970; assembly: GCF_033339075.1. Taxonomy (NCBI): domain Bacteria; kingdom Pseudomonadati; phylum Pseudomonadota; class Gammaproteobacteria; order Vibrionales; family Vibrionaceae; genus Vibrio; species Vibrio sp. 970. The sequence goes on along the minus strand of NZ_JAWOTW010000004.1, from coordinate 312,858 downwards.
CCGAACGACATCATTCGTTGGACAAATGGTGAAGCACTGGTTGCAACAGGTAGCCCATTTGAGCCAGTGGTTCATGAAGGTCGCACTTACCCTATTGCACAATGTAACAACAGCTACATCTTCCCAGGCATTGGCCTTGGTGTACTTGCTGTCAATGCAAAACGTGTCACTGACGAGATGCTAATGGAATCAAGCCGCGCGCTCGCAACATGTTCTCCTCTAGCAATCAACGGTCGTGGGGCTCTACTTCCACCACTAGAAGAGATCCACTTAGTATCGAAAAAAATCGCATTTGCCGTTGGTAAAAAGGCAATTGAACAAGGTGTCGCATTAGAAATTACTGATGAAGCATTGAACGTGGCGATTGAACAGTCGTTCTGGCAACCTGTTTACCGCCGTTACAAACGCACTGCGTTCTAAGCTTGAGACAATTCGTTTAATAATTAGCCCCTACCATGTAGGGGCTTTTATTTTTTTATCATCCTAACCAGATTTTGGCATAAATGGGCTTCTCTCTTTTTGTTTCTATCAGATATGATGAGAACTACATTTTTAGTTAAGGATATAAAACGTTTTGTTGTTTTCTCGCATAAGATCAAAGTGGAAGCTGAAATTTTCCTGGAAGCGATTTGCTTTGATTTTGTCGATCTCTGCACTTAGTCTGCTTGTTTCTGTTATTGCCATCGACCGGTGGGTGGTTTTACAAGCCAAAGAGAGCATTTTCACTGAATACGAGCAAATCCCTCAACATGAGGTTGCCGTAGTTCTTGGTACCAGTAAATACATCGGAAAGATCCTCAACACTTACTACACTCATCGCATTAATGCGGCGATTGAGCTTTACAACCAAGGCAAAGTAAAACAGTTTTTATTGAGTGGTGATAACGCCCACCGTTCATACAACGAACCGTGGACAATGAAACGCGACTTACTTAAAGCAGGCGTGCCTGAAGAAGTGATTCACCTTGATTATGCTGGCTTTCGTACCTTAGATTCGATTGTACGAGCAAAAAAAATTTTTGCTTCGGAGCGATTTCTGATTGTGACTCAGCGCTTTCACTGTGAACGCGCACTGTTCATCGCTGATGCTTACAGCATTGATGCGCAGTGTCTCGCGGTAGCAGGGCCGACGGCCAACAAGCAAAAAACATCGATGCGTGTTCGAGAACTGCTAGCCCGTGTGAAAGCGTTTTTAGACCTGTACATTATCAATACGCAGCCTAAGTTTCTTGGCCCTCAAGAACCTATCGTCGCAGTAAAAGAGCCAAATAAAGCAGCTAACGAGCCTCTTCAAGTCCCCGTCGAATAGAGGAATAACGTGGCTCACAAGCCTAGTAACATTTCTATAAAACAAATGGGTAGTTTTCTACCCATTTCCAATTCTCAACATCACACTTTCTAATTTGCTCTACGATTCAGGCAAAACTCTTTTTCGCATTCAAAGTAACATTTCATCAATAAATAACTACAAGTCAGTTACTTTGCCATAAAAAAACCGACAAAAGGCAATGCAAAAGGAGCACTACCCATGACCGCACTCGCTGTGACATTGAAGAATTGGTTCTTCACTCGCAACAGCATGATTTTGAACGCGAATATCCTATTGTTCATTATCTTGTTTAATACCTTACCCTTTGAACCACAAGTAGTAACCGGCCTGAGCATCTTAGTTTTTGTTGCTATTTTGTGGCTAACCGAAGCGATTCACGTCAGCATTACTGCGCTGCTCATACCACTACTTGCGGTATTTTTGGGTGTGTTCAACACTCAAGCCGCACTGAATAACTTTTCCAACTCCATCATTTTTCTATTTTTGGGTGGTTTTGCACTAGCTGCGGCTCTACATAAACAAAAGTTAGATCAAGCTATTGCAGATAAAGTACTATTGCTGGCAAGAGGAAAAATGTCTGTCGCTGTATTCATGCTATTTGGTGTGAGTGCTGGCCTGTCAATGTGGATTTCAAACACCGCCACCGCCGCGATGATGTTACCGCTTGTGCTGGGTGTGATGACAAAGCTAGACGCCAAGAAAAACCACAACACCTTTTTGTTTGTTCTACTCGGTATCGCTTACAGTGCTTCAATTGGTGGTATTGCAACACTGGTTGGTAGCCCACCAAACGCAATTGCAGCAGCTGAAGTTGGCCTTAGCTTCACTGAATGGATGAAGTTTGGTGTACCTATTTCCCTAGTATTAATGCCAATCGCTATCCTCGTATTGTACACGATGACTAAGCCTGACCTTAGCCACAAGTTTGACCTTGACCATCAACCAGTCGAATGGACAAACGGCAAAATGATTACGTTGGCGATTTTCTTACTGACCGTGACGTTGTGGATATTCAGTAAGCCTATTAACGCTATGCTGGGTGGCTTCGCGAAGTTCGATACTCTTGTAGCCATTGGCGCCATCCTTCTACTTGGTGCTTCTCGCGCCGTCGAGTGGAAAGATATTGAGAAAACAACCGACTGGGGTGTGTTAATCCTATTTGGTGGTGGTATCTGTCTGAGTAACGTCCTAAAAGCAACCGGAACAAGCGTATTTTTGGCTCATAGCTTGTCAGGCTTCCTTGAGCAAGCCGGTATTCTCTTAACGATTCTTGCAGTGGTTGCTTTTGTTGTCTTCTTAACTGAGTTTGCGAGTAACACCGCCAGTGCTGCGCTACTTGTCCCTGTATTTGCGACCATTGCAGAAGCCTTAGGCATGTCTCCGGTTATTCTCTCTGCACTGATTGCCGTCGCTGCATCTTGTGCATTTATGTTACCTGTTGCAACACCTCCAAACGCGATTGTGTTCGGTACGGGTCATATCAAGCAAAAAGAAATGATGCGAATTGGTTTCGTATTAAACATTGCCTGTATTGCTGCACTAACGCTTTTCGCTTGGTTGTTCTGGTAAAAATAGCAAGTTCGATTAGCATTACACTGCTGCTCACGGTAATCGTATCGATAACCCAAACTTCCCCCCCTAAGTGGTGTTCAGCAGTTTCCCTCTTGGTGGCCAGTTGGCCACCTTTTTTCTTTCCTTTTAGTGAACGACTATCAGGCTTGCTTCTTTTCGCAAGCAAGTAAACCATAATGAGCTTCCACTCGGTTGCGACCATTGCGCTTCGCCTGATACAACACTTCGTCAGCTCTCGCCATGGTTTCTGAGACGCGTTCATTCTGCATTTGGGCAACGCCAATACTGCAAGTTAATGATTCACCGTGCACCCACAAATGATCCTCCACATTTTTGCGAATCATTTCTGCCTTCTCTAGCGCTTGTTCAATATTGGTATCAGGGCAAAATACGACAAACTCTTCGCCGCCCCAACGAACGAGTCGATCGTCTGAGTAAATAGAAGTCGCTACCACCATGACAAATTCGCGCAATATGTCATCCCCCATTTGGTGCCCAAATTTGTCGTTCACCTTTTTAAACTTATCCAAGTCCAAATAGAGAATACTGAAGGTGTTATGCCCCCAGCGAACCTGACGAGATTGTTGTTCCAGCCAGTGTTGCACAGCATATCGGTTCATCGCGCCCGTCAAAGCATCTCGATGCGCTAACTCTGCAAACTCATAGTTTTGAGCTCGCAAAGTATCATTCACCTTTTCCAAATGACGGTGACGCTTTTGCGCTTTTTCATAAGCCACTCTATTTTTTCGTAACTCATGCAGTGAAAAAGCCAGTCCAAGCGCCATCCAAGAGAGTAATAATGCATACAACAATGTTTCTTGCGCAAGGTAAGCGCCTTCAAACTCAATTTTATCAATCACAATTCTATGTTTACCAAGTGCCGCACCAGACCCAGTTGCAATATCAATACGTGTGATGTTTGAAAATTCAGGTGCAGAGTGCTCAATCGCGACTCCGTTATCCGCTAACCACCAGGTCATCACCTGAAGATTTTTAATCGGAATTTCGACAATATCGCTCGAACCCGACGGAGAAAACTGCATGCCATTATATTTAATGGTGTACTCGTCGTCCGGCTTGGAATACTCAGAATTATAATTGCGAAGATACAAACGTAGGTCGTGGCTAGGGTTAGCCCCTATTCCTGCCTCTTCATATCGCACCTTCAATCGAATCGTATGGTAGTTGGAAAGGTCAATACCCTGTGTTGGCGTTGCTGAATCGGTATAAACCGAGATTCCGCAGTAAGGCCAAGCATACGAGCTCTGCTTTAGTTCACAGCTAAGAACTAGGCTTTGCCGATCGTATGTGATATCAGCCTCACTCACACCTCCTTCACTGGCATCTTTAGTTGCATAGATATTGAAATGCTCAGGTGTAATGGTCAGCTTTCGCGTATCGCCAAGCACACTATAAAGGGCAACCAAACTGATAGTGCAAATAGAAAGAGCAAAGATAAAGTTATGGATCCACTTCATGGGCAAGTGACCTGCTGAGATTATATGCAATACGTGAGGTTCAATAATTTCAAAAAATGAAATCAAGGTGATTTATCAAGAAATAAAATCACTTTCTCATTCAATTCTTAGTTTCGACACATAGTAACGGATTTTGAACCGTTATCACGTTTTAAAATTTCTAAAAAGTGCAGCTCAACTTCTATTTGCGAAGCATTTCACAGCCATAATTTTTAGAAAATAAAACACGATGCATAATAATTTAGTGCAAGACATTTACTTTAAAGCTCCTGTCAACCCTGCATCTCTTCTCCACTTCAGTATATACTGTGCAAAAACACAATAATGAGTAATGTCATGTCATTAATTGCAACTGGCACGCTAAACAAAATGCGTGCTTCTCTGGACGGTGCCGTCAACTACCGTCTTCCTGTCGGTGAGGAAGAAATCGACTTAACTCCGTTTCTGGGTAAAACGCTCACACTGACTCACACTGGCAATATTTTTTGTTGCTCATGTGGAAAGAAAACGAAAAAGAGTTATTCGCAAGGCCACTGTTTTGTATGCATGAAAAAGCTAGCAAGCTGCGACATGTGTATCATGAAGCCAGAGACCTGCCACTACGATCAAGGGACTTGTCGCGAACCACAATGGGGTGAAGAGAATTGCATGGTGGATCACTTTGTCTACCTGTCCAACACATCCAGCTTAAAAGTTGGTATTACTCGTCATACTCAAATCCCGACTCGTTGGATTGACCAAGGCGCGACTCAGGGCTTGCCAATTTTTAAAGTAAAAACTCGCCATATCTCCGGTTTAATTGAAGTTGAACTGGCGAAACATATCGCAGACAAGACCAATTGGCGCACACTGCTTAAAGGTGACGGTGAACCTATGGCATTGCAGGACCGTTTTGCTGAGCTATTGCCTTTAGTCGAAGAGAAAATTGCCGAGATAAAACAGCAATTCGGCGAAGATGCCATTGAAGTATTAAACGAAAGCATTACCGACCTTAGCTACCCGGTACAACAGCACCCAACGAAGATCACTTCGCATAACTTCGATAAAAACCCGGTTGTTACTGGCACTTTGCAAGGCATTAAAGGTCAATACCTCATCTTTGATACTGGCGTTATTAATGTAAGAAAATTCACTTCCTATGAAGTTGAAGTTAGTGAGTAATCGCTTGTAAAACGCGTTGATTCAAATAAAAACGAAAAAAGCTCGAGTTTGACTCGAGCTTTTGTTTTTCTATTAGGAAGAAATCGTTAGTTATGCGTCAAGGATGCTTTCTAGCACATCGAATAACATATCGACTTCTTCTATTGTGTTGTAATGCATACAACCAATTCGCACTACACCACCCGATTCTTCTAAACCAAGTTGACGAACTAAGCCCAACGCATAAAAGTGACCATTCCATACACAAATGTTATGTTCACCCAGTGTTTTCGCGATGAACTCTGGAGAATATCGGTCAAACGTTAGCGCAAAAGTTGGCGTGCGGAGTTGGCTATCTTCCTTTGCGATACCGAATAGATTGACACCATCTAATGCATTCAAACGCTGTAAGAAACGCTCACTCAAGCGCTGTTCATGTTGTTCATACAGTTGGTAGCTTTGCTCCAACCGTTGGCGAAGAGGTAAACCGACTTCACCAAATTGAGCCAGATACTCAACCGCAGAAACGACACCAGCAAGACCTTCAAAACTTTGCGTTCCTGTTTCAAATCGACCAGGGCCTATATTAGTGGCAGGCTCGACTTTGTAAGGGCGAATACTGTGGAGCCACTGATCGGCTATGTAAGCAATACCAACGTGCGGTCCGAAAAACTTGTAAGCTGAGCAAGCTAAAAAGTCACAACCTAACGCTTGAACATCAACCAAATGATGAGGCGCATAATGGACGGCATCCACATAAACTTGTGCCCCAACATTGTGCGCCATGCTGACTACTTGCTGTACATCCACAATAGAGCCCGTCGTGTTCGATGCATAAGTCACAGCGACAAGGCGCGTTTTATCAGAAAGAAGGCGGCTTAAATGCTCCATATCCAGCGTACAATCTTCTTCGTTGATACGAACTTGATGAACCGTAACGCCTTTATCTTCTGCCGCTTGCTGCCAGCTGGATACATTTGAATAGTGATCCAAAGCGGAGACAATGATCTCATCTCCTGCTTGCCAATCTCGACTAATCGCGCGACTAAGCTGAAAGGTTAGTGAGGTCATATTGGCACCGAAGACAATATTGCCAGATGAAGGGGCATTAAGTAGAGCCTGAGCCGACTCACGCGCATTTTGCATTACGTCAACGGTCACTTGGCTAGAAAAATAATGCCCGCCTAAGTTAGCGTTGAAACGACCTAAATACCCAACCATGCTGTCTAGTACTGATTGAGGCACTTGTGAGCCACCTGGACCATCAAAAAACGTCACGGGCTTGTCGTTGTGGTATTGAGCCAACGCCGGAAATTGCTCTCTGATCTGATTAAGATTGAAGTTCATTACGCTTATCCGTAGCCGTGAGTACAAATACATCCATATGGCCCGCTTCGTCATCAATAACAGAGCGGATTGGGCACGCGTTATGCCACAGCTTGCTATCAGCCAAGATTGCGACCTCTCCGGTTTCTAGCACTTTACGGAAAAATGGGGCTTGGTTATGGCTGCTGTACAGCATGATGTCGCCACCGATGATGTTATGGCGTCCCACACCAACCATTGCAATGTGATCAAAACCGTCTTGGTGCACACCTTCAGGTGCTACTTGGGTTTCTTCTTCCAGTGCCCTGATACGGATTTGGTGAATTTCTATTTCTTGACCGTTTGGCAGATGATTCGCATTGACAAACAATTCACACATTTCTCGAAATCCATCGCTGGTAAGAATATCCTTCTCAATTGGCTCGAATTGTCTTACAACATCACCTTGAAATCGGTTGATATCAGAGGATTGAACAAAGCTATTTTTATTTAAGTCGATGACTTTGCCGTTATCAAAACCAACCACAGAATAACGTCGTAGTCGATACTGACCATCTGCATGTTCGGTACGAGGCAGTTCTTCAAACGATGGGGAAAGCTGCTCAATTGCTGCCATGCTGAGCTGTGTTAAATGTAGAGTATTCTCACGTGAATGTAACATCATTTGCTCCTTTAATGAGGCACATTAATTAACATTTAATTTACACACTAGGTTACGCAAATATTCTGCAATTACCAGCTTTTAACGTTGATAGCTTCAACAAAACGACGAAAACAACATAACAAACCAAACCAAACCACAAAAACAGAGCCATGTTTCAGTTTTACGCTTTGACAATATTTGAAACTAGACTTCTCTACTACGAATAGAATTTTATGCTAGAAGTCAACGTTCTCAATCAATATTTAGTGGGTTCTAATCTATAACCAATTATTCGATCACAATCGTTGTTTATGCTTTTAAAGCACTAAGAATTTCCATACAATCGAGGGAAATGTTACGCCCTTTTTGGAGCCATAATGAGCGACGTAAAACACTGTAAATTATTAATTCTTGGTTCTGGTCCTGCAGGATACACAGCTGCCGTCTACGCAGCGCGTGCAAACTTAAACCCTGTGCTTGTGACGGGAATGCAACAAGGTGGTCAGCTAACCACCACAACTGAAGTTGAAAACTGGCCAGGCGATGCTGAGGGACTGACAGGTCCAGCATTGATGGATCGCATGAAAGAACACGCCGAGCGTTTCGAAACTGAAATCGTATTTGATCACATCAATGAAGTAGAGCTATCACAACGCCCATTTCGTTTAAAAGGCGACTCAGGTGAGTACACTTGTGATGCCTTAATCATATCTACCGGCGCATCAGCAAAATACCTTGGCCTTGAGTCTGAAGAAGCATTTAAAGGTCGCGGCGTTTCTGCTTGTGCAACCTGTGACGGTTTCTTCTACCGTAATCAGAAAGTTGCAGTTGTGGGCGGTGGTAACACGGCTGTTGAAGAAGCGCTATACCTATCTAACATTGCGTCAGAAGTTCACCTGATCCACCGCCGCGATTCATTCCGCGCAGAGAAGATCCTTGTGAAACGTCTGATGGATAAAGTTGAAAGCGGTAATATCGTTCTTCATACCGATCGCACTCTCGATGAAGTACTGGGTGACGATATGGGCGTAACGGGCGTCCGCATTAAAGACGTGAACAGCGGTGCGACAGAAGATATCGATGTAATGGGTGCATTCATCGCAATTGGTCACCAGCCAAACACACAAATCTTTGAAGGCCAAGTAGACATGAAAGATGGCTACATCATCGTTCAATCAGGTCTTGAAGGCAACGCAACACAAACTAGTATCGAAGGTGTATTTGCAGCTGGCGACGTAATGGACCACAACTACCGTCAAGCGATCACCTCTGCAGGTACAGGTTGTATGGCTGCATTAGATGCTGAACGTTTCTTAGACTCACTTGGTGACAAATAACTTTTCACATTTGTGTCATATCCTTAAAGCCCAGCGGTATTCCCGCTGGGTTTTCTTTTGTATACTACCGCCTCATTAAAACAATTATCATTAAGCCTTCACGATGGATAAGAAAAAGCAAAGCAGCTTGAATAAGTGGCTGAAGCAACAAAGTAAGTTAGCCAAGCGCTGGCTTATGATTGCGATAGGCCTAGGCGTACTTTCAAGCGTGTTTTTATTGGCTCAAGCAGCCCTGCTCGCCTCCATTCTGCACCAGTTAATCATTGACCAAGTCGACAAAGCCGAGCTCATTTGGCATTTTGTTGGGCTCGGTGGCACGGTTATCGGTCGAGCTGCTTGTACCTGGGGTCGAGAGCTTGCCGGTTACCGTTGCGGGGAGCAAATTCGAGTTTATATTCGCCAACTCATTTTAGATAAAGTTCATAAGCTTGGGCCAGCTTACATCAAAGGCAAACCTGCTGGCAGTTGGGCAACGCTCATCTTAGAGCAGGTAGAAGATATGCAAGATTTCTTCTCACGCTACTTGCCTCAAATGTCATTATCGGTACTAGTGCCTTTCATCATTTTGGTTGTCGTATTCCCAGTAAACTGGGCAGCAGGCTTGATCTTCCTGGTCACTGCACCACTGGTGCCTATTTTCATGGCACTGGTTGGGATGAAAGCCGCAGAAGCAAACCGTAAAAACTTTAAAGCGATGCAGCGTTTGTCGGGTCACTTTTATGACCGCTTGCAAGCAATGACAACCATTCGCTTATTCGATAGAACAAAATCTGAAACTGAGACGCTAAAGGGTGCTTCAGAAGTCTTTCGTACTCGTACCATGGACGTTCTGAAAATCGCGTTTCTGTCTTCTGCGGTGTTAGAGTTTTTCACTTCTATTTCTATCGCAATTACCGCTGTCTACTTTGGCTTTAGTTATATCGGGGAGCTCGATTTCGGCTACTACGGCACGGGTGTTACGCTCTTTGCTGGTTTGTTCATTCTGATTCTTGCGCCAGAGTTTTATCAGCCATTACGTGATTTGGGCACGTTCTATCATGCGAAACAGCAAGCGGTTGGCGCAGCAGAAAGCATTGTCGAATTTCTGGATTTGGAAGTCGATCAAATCAAAGATGGTACCCAAGCGTTAGATAAAAACAGCCCTATCCATATTGAAGCGGACCAGTTAACCATTTTTAGTCCGGAAGGTAAGCAGCTCGCAGGTCCCCTATCCTTCTCTCTTGAAGCCAACAAAAGTACGGCTTTAGTTGGACCAAGTGGCGCAGGTAAAACAAGCTTGGTAAACACCATCCTCGGTTTCATGCCTTATCAAGGTAGCTTGAAGATTAATGGTTGTGAATTGTCGCAACTGGATCTAGCCACATGGCGAGAGGCAGTAAGCTGGATTGGTCAAAACCCGATGCTATTACACGGTAGCATTCGAGATAACATCACACTAGGTAAGCACAATATTCAGGATGCAGACGTACATTGTGTGTTGAATGACTCTCACGCTGCTGAATTTGTTGAAATGCATGGGTTGGATTATCCGATATCTGATCGTTCTGGTGGTTTATCTGTCGGCCAAGCGCAGCGTTTAGCACTGGCTCGCGCCATGCTACAAAATGGTCGTTTTTGGTTATTAGATGAACCAACCGCAAGCTTAGATGCTCGCAGTGAAAAACTCGTTATGGAAGGCATTAACAAGTATGCGCATGCCACAACGAATTTGATGATTACTCACCAACTTGCGCCTTTACAAAACGTATCGCAAATTCTTGTTATGCAGGACGGCCAGATTGTTCAACGTGGTGATTACGCCACACTGTCGACAGAATATGGCTTATTTAAAGACATGTTGGAAGCGAACCTCGCACAACGTGAAACAGACAAGGGGAACTTAGATGCGTGATTTACTCCCTTATCTAAAACTCTATAAGAAACACTGGTTTGGTCTTTCGCTAGGTATGCTACTGGCATTTCTGACCTTAGCGGCGTCTATTGGCTTATTAACGCTATCAGGTTGGTTTATTTCAGCCGCAGCGGTGGCAGGCTTGACGGTTGCTCGTGAGACCTTCAACTACATGTTACCAGGTGCCGGGGTACGCGGCGCTGCAATGGCTCGAACCGCAGGTCGATGGGGAGAACGTGTAGTTAGCCACAATGCAACGTTCAAGCTACTTACCGATCTACGTATCTTCTTCTTTAAGAAACTTGCACCACTGATTCCGGGTCGTGTTTCTACGATGCGTGATGCCGATCTGCTCAACCGCCTAGTAGCGGACGTAGATGCGATGGATCACGTTTACCTTCGACTTATCAGCCCTGTCGTGATTGGTGTTTTTGGCATATTGAGTTTAACGGCTGTCCTGGCGTTCTTTGATTGGCATCTCGCCCTACTGCTTGGCTCGATTCTTACCGTCATGTTGTTTGTATGGCCAGTACTGTTCTATAAACTGGGTAAAAACAATGGCGAGAATCTCACTCATCATAAAGCGCAATTGCGAGTGGCGACACTGGACTGGCTTCAAGGCTACAGCGAACTGAGTATCTTTGGAGCAGAAGAACGTTATCGTAATCTCATTCTAGAGAAGCAGAAGCAGTTGCTGTCTAACCAATTTGTGAACGCGAACTTAACGGGCATGGCTTCAGGCCTGCTTATGCTGGTGAACGGCATTACACTGGTTGTGATGCTTTGGTTTGCTGCAGACGGCGTAGGTGGTCGTGCTCCTGATCCTTGGATTGCGCTGTTTGCGTTTGCAACCATGGCGAGCTTTGAGATTCTGATGCCTATCGCAGGCGCATTCCAGTATCTCGGTCAAACGTTGACCTCTGCTCGTCGTTTAAATGAAGTAATTTTGGCTGAACCTGACGTTGTCTTCCCTGAGCAGTCGAAACATAAAGACACAACGTTAGACATTGAATTCGACAATATAGATTTTACTTACCCTGACGGTCAGCAAAAGGTGCTGAAAGACTTGTCACTCTCACTACCGTTGGGCACTAAAACTGCAATTGTAGGTCAAACAGGTTCAGGTAAATCAACACTGATTCAGCTTCTTTGCCGCTACTGGGATGTTAACCAAGGTGAAGTTCGAATCGGTGGTACAAAACTGCAAGATTGGAGCGAGTCGGACCTGCGATCAGCAATGACTGTGGTCAGTCAACGCGTAGATGTACTAAACGGGACACTACGTGACAACTTACTCATGGCCGCTCCGGATGCAAGTGATGAGCAACTGTCTACTATTTTACAAAAAGTCGAGCTTGGCGGACTTCTTGAAGAGCCGGGGTTAGACGCTTGGTTAGGCGACGGCGGTCGTCAGTTATCTGGCGGTGAGAAACGTCGAATCGGTATTGCTCGAGCATTGCTACGTGATGCCCCAATCCTACTCTTAGATGAACCGACTGAAGGCCTCGATAAGCGTACGGAACAAAAAGTGATGGCGCTTTTCAATGAACACTTTGCTAATAAGACAGTAGTATTCATTACACACCGACTGATAGAGCTAGAAAGTATGGATAGCATCTGTTTGATGGAACAAGGTGAGATCATCGAGCAAGGCGACCATCCAACGCTACTCGCTCAAAAAGGTCGTTACTACCAGCTATTACAATCTCTATAATTCGATTTTCAGTGACGAGAAGGGCTCATCAAATGATGAGCCCTTTTGTTATTCCTGTATTATTAGTTACCTAATTAAGCACGTATACAGTGCTGATTTACCGACCAGATTTTTTGAGATAAGCCGCCATTTCATCTTCCGGAACCATGCCCCCACCTGTTGCCCAAACAAGATGTGTTGCGTTTTTGAGTTTTTCTTCGTCAAATTTCATTCGAGACTGGTAAGCATGGTTATTCGAGACGTGCACTGCACCAATCATACCGGCTAATGCAGAAGGCTCTAGATTAATACCTTCCAGTTCACTTAACTCACCCAAGTGGTGATACATACGAGCGTCATCAATGGTGTAAAAACCATCAAGTAGCCTTTCCATCGCTCTTCCGACAAATCCCGAGGCACGCCCGACTGCCAAACCATCAGCGGCGGTGATGTTATCGATACCCAAATCTTGTACCGAAATATCGTCATGCAAGCCTGTATGTACGCCCAACAGCATGCACGGTGAGTGCGTTGGCTCTGCGAAAATACAGTGGACATGCTCGCCAAATGCTACCTTCAAGCCAAATGCCACCCCACCAGGTCCACCGCCAACACCACAAGGAAGATAAACAAACAATGGATGATGCTCATCAACCACGATTCCCAAGTCATCAAATTGCTGCTTAAGACGCTCACCCGCAACAGAGTAACCTAGAAACAGCGTCCGTGAGTTTTCATCATCGATAAAGAAACAGTTGGGATCTTTTTCTGCCTCTTTACGACCTTGCTCGACAGCAATACCATAATCTTCTTGGTGCTCTACGACATTAACACCATGTGACCGGAGCTTATTTTTCTTCCATTCCCGCGCATCCGCAGACATGTGGACTGAAACTGAAAAACCCAGCTTCGCACTCATGATGCCGATGGACATACCAAGATTGCCGGTTGAGCCAACCGCAATACTGTACTGCTTAAAAAACTGCCGAAACTCATTGCTGAACAATTTGCTGTAATCATCGCTTTCACAGAGCAAGCCGGCATCAAACGCCAACTTTTCTGCATGAGTGAGCACTTCATAAATACCACCTCTCGCTTTGATCGAACCAGAAATTGGCAAATGACTGTCTTTTTTGAGCATTAAATGGCCCAATATTGGCGTGTCGTATTGCTGCTCCAAACGCACTTTCATATTGGGAATATCCACCACTGCGGACTCAATAACGCCACGCGACGTTTCCGTTTCGGGAAACGCTTTCATCAAATAAGGCGCAAATCGTGTTAGCCGTTCACTCGCCGCTTGAATATCTTTTTCATCTAACCCGACATGAGGTAAGCCTTCCTCCAAGGAAGTGATATGGGGGTTGAACCAACAAACCTCTTCAAGATCAATAAGTGCAGCCAAGAGTGGGAACTGCTTAGTCAGCGCTTCAATATTTGCCTTGGTCATTTTACCTTCCTGGAATGATGTGAGTTGAGATAAACAAAAGCGCCGCAATAGCGACGCTTTGGAGAACAACTATCAGTTTGAGCTTACGCGTAGTTTTTCTCAAACTCTTGCATGAAGTCTACTAACGCTTGAACGCCTTCAAGCGGCATTGCGTTATAAATGGATGCTCGCATACCACCAACTGCTCGGTGACCTTTTAGCGCTTTCAGCCCTTTAGAGTCTGCTAACTCAAGGAAGGTTGCATCCAGTTCAGGCTTAGCAAGTTGAAATGGAACGTTCATCAAAGAACGGTTCGCTGAGTGCACGCCATTACGGTAGAAATCAGACTGATCGATGTAATCATACAGTAGCGCGGCTTTAGCGCGGTTCACTTGCTCAATCGCTTTTACTCCGCCCTGTGCCTTCAGCCATTTGAAAACAAGACCAGACAGGTACCATGCAAAGGTTGGTGGCGTGTTGAACATTGATTCTTTTTCTGCCAAAACAGTGTAATCCAAGATACTTGGTAGAACCTGCTTCGCCATACCTAATAAATCATCGCGCACGATAGCAATAGCAATGCCGGAAGGACCAATATTTTTCTGAGCGCCCGCGTAAATCACACCGTATTTAGACACATCGATCTCACGAGAAAGAATTGTCGAAGACATGTCAGCAACAATCGGTTTGTCGGTGATAGGAAGATCGTTAATCTCAATACCATCAATGGTCTCATTTGGACAGAAGTGAACGTAAGCCGCTTCTGGAGCAATTTTCCATTCACTTGCAGGTAGAACCGCGACTTTCCCGTTGATTTCTGTTTTTGCATCAAACACGTCTGGTTCGCAGTATTTTTTCGCTTCAGCTACCGCGCTTTCAGCCCAATAACCACCATCGATGTAAGTTGCCGTATCGGCATCACCAAGTAAGTTTAGAGGAACAGCAGCAAACTGAGCACGAGCACCACCTTGGCAGAACAGCACTTTATAGTTGTCCGGAATATTCAGAAGATCACGTAAATCCTGCTCGGCTTCTTCTGCAACTTTGATGAACTCTTTGCTTCGGTGGCTGATTTCCATGACCGAAGTGCCAAGACCTTGCCAATCGATTAGTTCCTTTTGTGCTTGCTGCATAACTGCTTTAGGCAGACCTGCTGGCCCTGCACTGAAGTTAAATACGTTGTC
This sequence comes from Vibrio sp. 970, assembly GCF_033339075.1. NCBI lineage: Bacteria > Pseudomonadati > Pseudomonadota > Gammaproteobacteria > Vibrionales > Vibrionaceae > Vibrio > Vibrio sp. 970. The sequence continues at coordinate 297,835 of NZ_JAWOTW010000004.1, read as the reverse complement.
CGTATTTTGTTCCATGATGCTCATTGCTCCTGCTATGTAAATATTACGAAATTAATATCACGTTTTCGCAGTGATAAAAACAAGAAAAGAGGTCTTACGACCTCTTTTTAAAGACTAAGCGTTGAATTGGAACAAATTCGCAACAACACGAATTACTGTTGTTGCATCAAAGCAGGCATAAGTAGAGCCACCAATGGGAACTCATGCCCATTTTCGAACTTCAATTTGCCTTCACCAATTTCTGCTTTTAATTGATAACCGCCCTCTACTTTTTCGATCAACTCCATAATAAGGAGCTCATCAATCCCTTCTTGAATAAATGGGTAATGCGTTACTAATTCATCAGAGAAGTAAGTGCTAAGTTCACCAGTAGTGGCCGTCACCAACTTCATTGGATCTTGAGTAATATGCTCAGTACCTTCAGGGATGGATAGTTGCCACTCATTGTGGAACTTGCCGTCACCGAACGCGAGTGAAAGCTCGTTCACGGATAAATCAAAACCTTTGCTAAACAGCGTATCGACATGCGGCAATAAATTCGCAATTTCCTGCTCATCTAACATAGGAGAGCTTTGATAGATAGACATAATTTGATCAAAAGACTGGCTATCCACATCTGCAATTGAGAAATCCAACTTAAAGTTATCGACATCCGTCCCATCAGTTAAACGTAGTTTCTTAGCATCTAGGTTTAATTGACTGTTCAGCTTATCACCAGACTCACTCATCGTAGTGTTACCACGGTAGCTCGCATTTTCAATCAAAAAGACATGCGTTAAGTTCGCATCAACCACATCTAGCTTCTCTAGAGAGAAAGATTGCTCGCCTAACCAGTAGCCTTTTGCTTGCTTTCCTTTACCTTGCCCTGTCAATGCATTCAGATGAAGCTCTTCACCGTTTTCAAAATCCACTTGAACAGAAGGAACGGAAACTTGGTAATTGAGATCACCCAATACCGTCACATCACCTGTTACTTTTGCAGGGCTTGTAGAAACAGAAACGCCTTGCGCTTCGTTACGATAATGCCAACTGTCTAGGTCGAGGATAAATGCTGTATTGCCATTTAGTTGAGTCTGGCTATGCATCGTGAGAGGCAAAAAGTCATTGTCCACCAATTTTGAATCTGCTGTTAGGCTTGTTAGACCGTGGCTAACATCACTGGTTACGTCAAACGTCGTTGGCATACCATCACGCTCTAACTGCGTTTTAAGCTCAGGATCAACAACTGAATAACGAGTCAGCACGACTGAAGACAAATAGCCACGCTGATATTCGACCACTTCGCCTTTAATCATTTCATCATTCATATTGGTAATACCATCTTCAATGATGGACTGACCAATTTGTCCGACAGCCAATGGCCAACACAGTGCTAATGAGATAGCACCACCAATGGCGCCGATTTTTTTAAGATTTTGCATAACGTCACTTATTAGATATTTTCGGTCAGTCTACCCCAAACCACCTGCGGAGAAAACATTGAGACAAATCAGACTATTGATGCTTATTCTAGTCCATTAATCAGGAATCATACTTGGCTCCCACTCATCATGTCCTTTTATTGTTAAAGTTTGCGTGGCGAAGTTTTAACCGGAGCTAAAACATCTGTGAATCGTTATGCTGTGTTGTGTCTCGACAACAACCCAATCAGTGCTGAACAGTTTCGATTGGAGCTGTCTGCCTTCTCAAGTAAGTTTGATATTTTTTCTGTCGAATCGATAGAAGAGGCTCAAAGCGCTTTAGAGTATCTAGAAGAAAGAGAACAGACTGTTGCTTTAGTTATAGCGAGCCATCACGCTCATTTTAACGGCGTGGATTTTCTTATTGGTTTAGACCGGATGCCACATACCGAGCAAGCAAGAAAAATTCTTATTAGCTGCTCGTCTGATATAGAGGCAATTCTCACTGCCGTTAATGAGGGCAGGCTCGACCACTGCCTCACTAAACCTTTGCCAGATCACGTCTTATTTAACACAGTGCAAAAAGAGCTGACCCAATTTATCTTGCGAAATGGCAAAGAAGACCTGCTAAGTTACAGTCAGATATTGGATCATCACAGCTTGTTGCGAGCGCACATCAATAACCAGATGAGCCATTATCAAGCCGGATTCTTACACGACTACCACTCGATGTCTGATGCCGAGTTAGCCGAGCAAGTGATCTCCGCTCTCCAGCAATTTTTCAAAGATAATGACGAAACAAGAGCTTGCCGTACATACTCACCTGAACACTTATTAACCGTGGAAGGCGAGCCAAATTGCTTTTTGTGGTTTATCACCGAAGGTGAAGTGGCTCTGTACAAGCGCGATGAGCAAGGCATGCAGCGAGAGGTTGTACGCCATAACAAAGGGAATATTGTCGGAGGCATGTCGTTTGTTACTGGGGAATGTTCTTTCTCGACAGCTCTAACACTAACCAAAACAGAAGTTATCAAACTCGATCGCAACGTATTCAATAAAGTGATGCAAAGCGACTCAAACTTACTGCCTCTTTTTACAAACTTGCTTTTACGCCACTTCAACCGCCGATTGCAAAGAAGCATCAACACCAAACTGCAACTTCAAAAAACGCTCGAATCTTTAGAATCAGCCCACCAGCAGCTCATTGAAAGAGAAAAAATGGCGATGCTTGGTCAATTGGTTGCGGGAGTAGCCCACGAACTAAACAATCCAGTAGCCGCGATATTGAGGGGCGTAGAGAATTTAACGCATACGCTAGAACGATTACTTAACGATGCGCCCAGTTCCGATATACAAACCAAAGGCATTGAATTACTGAACAAAGCGCAAACCTCAAAACCCGCTTCAACCGCCGAGCTCAGATCACGCGTAAAAGCGCTTAGCCATACTCTTCCAGACCGAGCGTTGGCAAAGAAAGTGGTGAGCCTTGGTTTAGAATCCGATCACGAGCTACTTACCCAACTAACGAGAAAGCAGCAAGCGTCTTATCATGCTCTCAATACACTAGAGCAATACCACAAAGCAGGTTCTACACTTCGCTCAATTAATGTCTGTGCAGCACGAATTGCTGATATGGTAAAAAGCCTGAAAGGATATGCTCGGTCAGATGATGAGACCCTGCACTATGCCGATATTCATGAGGGCATTGAAGACACCTTGGTGATTTTCGAGAACAAATTAAAAATGCACCAAGTTTCAACCGACTATGCAAACTTGCCTTCCATCCTTTGTCAACCGATCGCACTCCAACAGGTGTGGACGAACTTGGTCTCTAACGCCATTGACGCATTTCCAGAGAAAGGTGTGTTAAACATACAAACACGCCTTGTAGAAAAAGAGCACACACATTATGCCGTTATCTCATTTGAAGATAATGGATGTGGCATTCCTGAATCGCAAAGAGACGCCATTTTCGAGCTGAACTTCACCACAAAAAAAGAAGGTAATTTTGGCTTAGGCATCGGGCTGTCCATCTGCCAGCAAATCGTAACAGCACACAGAGGGTGGATTGACGTCGAATCAGAGATCGGCCAGTTCACACGAATGACCGTCTGGTTACCAGTCATCGAAGAAGGAGATGAAACATGACCAAGTATCTAATTTTATGTGTCGATGACGAACGAGAAGTCTTGGATAGCGTGCTCCAAGATCTTGCTCCCTTCGAGGAGAACTTTGTCGTCGAAGGAGCGGAATCGGTGACTGAAGCTCGGCAAGTGATTGAGGAGATGGCGGAAGAAGAAGTTCAGCTTGCGCTCATTTTATGTGACCACATTATGCCGGAACAAACTGGGATCAGCTTCTTAATCGAACTCAGTCAAAATGGTGACACAAAAGCAGCGCGCAAAGTTTTACTCACAGGACAAGCTGGTTTGGAAGACACCGTAGAAGCCGTAAATAACGCGAGTCTCGATTATTACATTGCCAAACCTTGGAAAGGTGAAGCATTGAGAAAAGCAATCGTGTCTCAGCTTACCGCGTTTGTGATTGAGAATGATGATAACCTGCTATCCTGGACTCAAATCCTTGATTCTGAGGCAATCCTCAACGCCATGGCAGAAAGAAGAGCAAGCTTTGGCGAGTAATAAAGTGTTTGGTTCTAACTTGAACTCAACGATGCTCATTGCACCACCTAACCTCGCATAGTCGAATGAGGTTAGAAAAACATCGTTACTTGTCCGAGTGAAATTCTCGGACACTACGTATATGGCGTAGTTTTTGCTTAAACCAAGGAACTATTAAGTTAATTGACAAAACATCGACACATTTTTGTTGGTCGTGGACCTTCCTTTTTATTATGATGTCGGACAAATCAGATTACGGTTCAAGTGGTTGCTTGAATCCATGGAAATAATGAACAAGGTTTATCGTTAGTTATGCGTAAAACACTATTAGCCGCTGCCTTACTAGTGGCATCAAGCCATGCCCTAGCTGCAAACGATCGCAATGCGCCAGCAACTATGAGCAACTTTAGCTACGACTATTTCGAAGCACGTATTGGCGCAAGTCCTGTGACATTTGGTGCTGGATTCAGCAAATCAATTCACCCGAACGCGCATGTTATTGCTCGTATTGACTCTGAGTTTGAAAGTGATTTTGACTCAGCTGCAGGCTTTGGCTTCCATTCTCCGCTAAACAACTGGGCAGATCTTACTGGTGAAATGCTAATGCGCGTTGTGCAACCTTCGAATGAGAGCAGCACAGATGTTGGTATGGAGCTTAACTTAGGTGTTCGCCAATGGTTGGGCCCTCAATTAGAAGTAGGCGGCAAAGTCGGCTACGTTTCTATCGATAACGATGACGATTGGACTGGCTCTGCCTACGCTCGATTCCACTCAACAGAGCTTTTCTCTTTGGGTGCTGAAGCACGTATCAACGATTTTTACGGTGATCAGGTAATGTTCACTACGCGTTTTAAGTTTTAAGATTTGTGCTATAAGAAAAGAGCAGATTAAAAAAACAAAAACCGAGGTCTCTGCCTCGGTTTTTTTGTCTAATTTAATGACTAACTCAATGAAGTGGTAAAAAACTTCAACGTCCTTTTTCCGCTTTTCACACTTGCCTTTACGACCCGCTAACTCCATCGAAACGAGTCAATCATTGTGCGATCAGCTTCGCTTAGTCACACAGTGCCAATAACTGTTTTTTACGCGGCTCTTGGATCAGTTTCCAATGTACGCCATCAGTTGCACCAGCAAATTTCCACAGTAGCTTTACATCAACATCATTACCGTAAGCCGTTTTAACTTTGTTGAAGACTTTTACAGGTCCAAGTTCTAAAAAGGTTTCTACGTCATCAACACCGGCTTTCTTGACCATACGTTCAAGGGTTAGTTGCATGTTGGGTAAGTCTCTTAAGCGTCTACTGGCAGAGGACTTTTGATATTTCCGTTCCTTAATTGAGTATTCAATTGATTTCTGTACCAGTTCATCAAGCCCTACATATCCGGATTCGAATAAATCGGTTACATCATAATAATTTACGGTTGCCGTCGTCTGTTTTTTGACGTGCTTATACTTCTCACAGCTCAGTTGAGTAAACACTTCATCTAGCCCATTACCACCACGTAAGTAGCAGCAATCATTGCTGACAAGCGCAAACATAGCATCATCGGTGAATAAACCAATACCACCGAACATAGAACGTTTTTGGTACTCACTGAAGGTGCGTACATATTTAAAAAAAGCTTGGTCTGTCATGTCCATTGACCTCTTTAATCTGAATAAATTACCCCGATTAGCGATGTCACCAGATAAACAGCAGCTTATAGCGAATTATAAATGTCGATTTGTTGGCGATATTTTTGTGAGTTGTGCTCACCAACTTGCTTAATCATACTTAACGTTGAAAAATAAGTTAGGACATAGGTCACATATAAAAAAGTATAAATTCTGCATACGTGATTAGTTTCACACTTATTGTTTGTGTGGTGATATTTTTTTGACGCATAGCATGCCTAAAACACGCCATCATTATGATCTCGCTGGCAATTACGGGCACATAATACGCATTTAATTGATAAAGAATACGCTGTAAGGGTACACTGTACGAAAGATCTCAAGTACAGCGTCACAATGGAACATTTATCATTTTTTTGGCTGCCAAATAATAAAGATAAGCTTATAAACGCACTGGAATCCGAGTTTGCTCAGCTGGTAGAACAGTCCATCGCCACGGGTAAGATTTCGTTACCTCCTATTCCTGATGTCGTGCTTAAAATTCAGCAGTTATGTGTCGAAGAACACACCACGATTGCCGATGTTGCTAACTGTTTATTGGAAGATCCCGGATTAGCAGCGGTCGTTTTACGAGTCGCTAACTCTGTGATTTTCAATCGCAGAAATATCACCTGCAACGACTTAACTACAGCGGTATCTCGTCTCGGAATACTTCGTGTACGTGATATTGTTACCGCACAAGCGATCGAGCAACTTAAACACTCAGTTAATCTCACTAAAGAATGCAATGCCATCTTGGTGAAGAGTGCAGCGATATCGCGTGAGCTCGGTGCCGTCATGGTGATGTTGGTTCAATCGTTTCGTAGCCACGAGCCAGGCACTTATGGTCATCTAGAGCAAGAAAAGGCGTTATTGGTCGGTCTATTAGCCGATATTGGGTTATTTTGCCTAATTAATGAGTACCACTTGTACTTAGATAGGGGCAATTACTTAGACCCAGATATTGCATTGCAGATCTTCCAAACACGTTGTTCTGCCACAAGTAAACTGGTACTTGAGCGTTGGGGGTTTGACAACGACTTCAGAGAAGTATCCTCAAACGAAAAATACGAGTTAACGCGACCAGAAGTGAGTTATCTCGACATCGCTAGAATTGCGCATCATTTATTGATGTTCCGCAATCACGATGAACGCATTGACGAACATGAAGTTGAATTCAACTTAACTGGTGCAGAAGTCTTGTATGAACTTAGTAACATGAGTGATACTGACTTCAATGATCAAATCCGTGCTGTACTCAATGCTAGCGGTTTGTAATTTATCGCTTTCTGATAATACCTTATCCGCGATAAAACGATTCGCTCAAGGCTGAGCTGTGTGTGGTGAAATGTCTCTAATTTCAACCGATAGATAATTTGATTTATGCGTGTTGATGTTATCTCAAAAAGGAATCATTGAGCTTTATGTTCTCAGGGATGCTATTTATTTTCGCTCCGCTTGTGGTGGGGTATCTAATTCCTATATCTCGATCTTCGTTATTGGAGAAGATCAATCAGTCAACGTCCTACCTTATTTACGTCATTTTGTCGTTGATGGGTCTTAGTTTGGCGGCGCTCGATAATTTAAGCAGCAACTTACAAAGTATTCTCCTCTATGCGAGTACGTTTTTTTTGTGTCTAAGTGCCTGCAACCTGTTGGCTCTGCCTATTATTGATAAAATTATTCCACTCCAGACCAATCAGAATCAAAAGAAGCTACCGTTATCTTCGATGGCTTTAGAGTCAGTTAAGCTTATCGTGGTCGTTGGCGGAGGGTTAGTGGTTGGCCTGCTGTTACCCATTGATTTGAGTTGGGTAGATACAGCAAGCGAATGGATACTCTTTCTACTTCTATTTTTTATTGGTATTCAGCTGCGCAATAGTGGACTTACTCTGCGTCAAATCCTATTAAATAAACAAGGAATGGCCATTGCGGCTGTTGTCATCGCAACATGTATGCTTGGTGGCGTTCTTGCAGCGGTGCTTTTGGATCTTCCTCTTTATCAAGCACTCGCAATGGCTTCAGGTTTTGGCTGGTATTCACTCGCAGGTATTTTAATGGGTGACGCTTTTGGTCCGGTATTTGGTGGCGCGTCGTTCTTGATTGAATTGATGAGAGAGTTAGTCGCACTGGTTGCCATTCCTCTCTTTATTCGTAGCTATCCGTGCACCGCAATTGGTTATGCCGGTGCAACAGCAATGGACTTCACCCTACCCGTTATTCAAACTACCGGTGGTGTGCGTTGTGTTCCTGTTGCTATCGTTAGCGGCTTTATTTTGAGTTTATTGGTACCAGTTATGATGCTTTTCTTTGTATCACTTGCTAGCTAGATCTCAGGTTTTCGCTTTAACATCCATTACAATACGGCAAAAATTTAAATACCCAGTTAACGTCAAAGTGGTCAATATTTTTTGGCAAGACCCCTCTTTCTTTTCGTCATTCAGCCCAACGATTTGTCACGACCAAATAGAAAGAAGGGAGAAACATCAACTGATGTGCATTGCGTTAATAAAGGGATAACAACCAGAAGGAAGAAGAATGAAACGCTTTGTCGTTGCAGCGCTCCTCGCTACAAGCTCAACTTTTACGCTTGCCGCAGATCAACAATGTCTTGCTAGCAAATACGATGGCTACGTCGATGCCTCACTACAGTGGTATCAAGATCTTGTTGATTTGACGGTTACCCAATATCCAGATCTGAAAGAAGTGAGTCAATGGTTCTTGGATGGACGTAAACATCACTTTGAATTAAACCGCGAAGCGGTTCACTACTTTCTAGAGAACGACCCTAGCCGCGTTGCGACGGAACAGCCAATCGAAGCATGGTTAAAACTAGAGCAACATGACGTTAAGCAGTTAGCGACCCGAAGCGATAAGTTAGGTGAAGTTGCAAAACAGACATTTAGCGACCGTCAATCAACTAACCACCCCAAAAACTACGAGCTTCGTTCAGCATTCGCTGATCTGCTTAGTCATCCCCAACAAATTGATACCGCACTTAATAAGTACAATCAGTCAATAGAAAAGATTGAAAAGCAGAAATGTGACTAAGGTTGCTCGCATTAGTCGTTGATTAGCATTCAAAAACACTAGAATGTTTTAACGTACTCAATCTAGAATTTTTTAATGTGAATATCGTAACCTTCACCTAAAATTTTCATTTCTACAACTTGGGTTTCAACAATTAAAACGGGACTTTGCGCCCGTTTTAGTTTAGATTGTGCCGCTCGCATTACCAAAATAACTACAAAGATTCTTTGCTATGGTTAAGGAACAAAAAACCGCTGATGTTAGCTTTGAGAGCTTGCTAAAGATCTTCACTGTCCCAGAAGGTCCGGACTCAACGTTAACTAAAATTGACGAGAGCCTCTCGCGAAATCTAAATCAATTTCTTCGTGAACACATCGTGGCAGAAGAAAAGCCTTTACGCGAAATCGAAAAAGACTTTTCTTCTGCTCAGATTCCTGAGCAGCCAGAGTTCGTGTCAGATCATACAGAGCACTTACTCGACACTTTGGTGTCGCACTCAGTTCACACATCTTCACCAAGCTTCATTGGTCATATGACATCGGCACTGCCTTATTTCTTGATGCCACTGTCAAAGATCATGATCGCCTTAAACCAAAACCTGGTAAAAATAGAGACTTCCAAAGCCTTTACGCCACTTGAGCGTCAAGTTTTGGGTATGCTGCATCGCTTGATATATGGTCAGAATGATACGTTTTACAATCAGTGGATGCACAGTGCAAACCACTCATTAGGCGCATTTTGTTCCGGCGGCACCATTGCCAATATCACTGCGCTTTGGGTAGCACGTAACAAAGCGTTAAGAGCCAATGGCTCATTTAAAGGCGTTGAAAAGGAAGGCCTTTTTAAAGCCATGAAGCACTATGGCTATGATGGCTTAGCGGTGCTAGTGTCTGAGCGTGGTCACTACTCCCTTAAGAAAGCAGCCGATGTATTAGGGCTAGGCCAAGAGGGCTTGGTTGCGGTTAAAACCGATGCCAACAACCGTATTATTGTCAACGACCTGAAAGCGAAAATTGTTGAGCTCGAAAAACAAAACATCAAGCCTATTGCTGTTATTGGTGTGGCTGGCACAACAGAGACAGGTAATGTTGATCCATTGCCTGAAATCGCTGAAGTCTGCCAAGCTCACAGCTGTCACTTCCATGTGGATGCCGCATGGGGTGGCGCAACACTGATGTCTAACCATCACCGTCATCTTCTTAAAGGTGTGGAAATGGCAGACTCAGTAACTATTGATGCACACAAGCAGCTCTATATCCCGATGGGCGCTGGTATGGTTCTGTTCAAAGACCCTGACGCAATGAAATCCATAGAGCATCACGCTCAATATATATTGCGCAAAGGTTCAAAAGACCTAGGCAGCCATACACTAGAAGGCTCACGTTCGGGCATGGCGATGTTGGTCTACGCCGCAATGCACATCATAAGTCGCCCAGGTTACGAGCTTCTGATTGACCAAAGCATTGAAAAAGCTCGATACTTTGCGGATTTAATCAAACAGCAAGATGATTTCGAGTTAGTTTCTGAACCAGAGCTTTGTCTGCTCACATACCGTTATTTGCCGCCATTCATCCGTGAAGCATTAGCACAAGCAGAAGGCTCACAAAAAGAACAACTGAATGAGCTGATCAATGAGTTAACACAGTTTATTCAAAAGCGTCAGCGCGAAACGGGCAAATCGTTCGTTTCACGTACAAGACTGAACCCAGACCAATGGCAACGCATGAATACGATAGTGTTTCGAGTGGTTTTGGCAAATCCACTGACCACAAAAGAAATTTTGAGCTCAGTGCTTGATGAACAACGCGAAATCGCCAAGCAAGCACCAAATTTGATGAAAAGAATTCAACAGCTGGTTGTTGATATTCAATCGTCTTAACAGCCAGATCGAGTTACATCAATTTGAAATTTTTTTTCGTTTTGATGTAACTCAAACATCATTATCGTGCGACTAGCGCAACAAAACTTCGTTTACACATCCAATTCTGTAGTTTTTACAACATTTTGTTTGAGGCCTGTCAAATTCTCACTAAATAGTACCCGTTATTGGTTTAGACTGATTGAAGATCAGGTTTATACTGATTCTATGGCGCTGGTTGTTTTCGTTAACGCCCCACTCTACTCCGGAATCTTCGTGTTTCCTTTCGTTAGCAGAGCCAGCGAGTTGTTCTCTATACCCTCGTGAACACTATGAATACATTAGAAAAAATTCAAAAAAACCTGGAGAATTTCAGTAAGTCAGAGCGCAAAGTTGCGGAAGTAATTATGGCGTCTCCACAAACTGCAATTCATTCAAGCATTGCAACGCTGGCTAAAATGGCCGACGTTAGTGAGCCCACTGTAAACCGCTTCTGTCGTCGTCTGGACACCAAGGGCTTTCCAGATTTTAAGCTTCACTTGGCACAGAGCCTAGCCAACGGCACCCCTTACGTTAACCGTAATGTGGAAGAAGACGATGGCCCAGACGCGTACACCCATAAGATTTTCGAATCGACGATGGCGTGTTTAGATGTCGCGAAAAATAGCCTAGATCCAATGCAAGTGAACCGTGCGGTCGATTTGCTAACGCAAGCGAAGCGCATTTCATTCTTTGGCCTTGGTGCATCATCTTCTGTTGCCCGAGACGCACAAAACAAGTTTATTCGCTTTAATATTCCAATTACTTGTTTTGAAGATATTGTTATGCAGCGCATGAGTTGTATCAACTGCAGTGATAATGATGTTGTGGTTCTTATTTCTCATACCGGTCGAACAAAGAGTCAGGTAGAAATAGCGAACCTTGCTCGTGAAAATGGCGCAACGGTTATTGCGATTACAGCGAAGGATTCTCCTCTAGAAAAGGCAAGCTCGCTGGCCATCACGCTCGATATTCCAGAAGATACCGACGTTTACATGCCAATGGCAAGCCGAGTTGTACAAATGACAGTGATTGATGTGCTAGCAACTGGCTTCACTCTTCGCCGTGGTACAGGTTTCCGTGAGAACCTAAAACGCGTAAAAGATGCGTTGAAAGACAGTCGCTATGACAAATTAAGCCAGTACTAAGCACTAAAGCTTAGTCAATACTTTATCTAGGGGAGCTCAAGGCTCCCCTTTTGTTTTAATGCTGCTAAGGGAGCAATCACCCTAAGTCGTTGACACTCGATAAGTCCGTTCTTGATTCCAGTACTTCAACAGAACTGACATGTTGTGCACTCTCAGCTGCGCACTCTCCGCTACAATCACAGACTTGCTGCAATATGTGTATCAAACGTTCCTGATTAAGAGGTAAAGGATTCCCTTTGATTGCCATTGATTTAAGCGCATCATTCGCCACTTGCTCAAAAGAGGTTTGGCATACTCCAAATTGAGCCAGTAGCGGTAACGCTAACTTATCTAGCACCATATTTACCCAAAGAATTCCATCGTGTTCGTTAGCATTTACTCGCTCAGTGACTAATTGGGCCAGCTTGCGATAACGACTTATCACATCATTCCTACCCGCGAGTTTAGCGGCGTTAATGTTCTCCTGCATCACGTGCGGAGCTAGGCGAGCCGTAATAACGCTATGGGGGGCGTCTAACTTGCCTCCTAACGCCGATGCTAACCCATGAGCGGCACCTAATTTGGCATTAGTAATCGCCATACCACCAAGCAATGCAGCGAACGATAAATCAGAGCGCGCCTTATGATTATCTTGCTTACAAGCGGCAACCACTGAACGGCTTAAACGGCGTAGTCCCTCTTCGCAGACCATATCAGTAAGAGGGTTTGGCTCACCACACACATACGCTTCCATTAAATGAGTGAACGCATCCATTGCGCCACGTCCAGATGTGTATTGGTCGGTCCCGTAAGTAAGTGTCGGGTCTACAATGGCAACGTCTGCGAGCATATCAGGGCTTCGAAGACTCACTTTCACTTTATCTTGTCCAGATTTCAGCACAGCATTTCTGGTCACTTCTGAACCGGTGCTTGCTGTCGTAGGAATTGCAATAAAATGAAGAGGCTTTGCTTTTAAAGGGACGCTTCTTCCTACCACTTCTACGTAATCGTAAACATTGCCTTGATTGGGAATAATGGCAGCTAAGGCTTTGCCCATATCGATGACGCTGCCACCACCTATCGCAACCACCATATCAGGTTGGAATTTTCTACCGAGCACTGCGGTCTCTTCTACCATCGTGATGTATGGTTCACCAACGATAGCTACGTGCTGGTAACGCATATTTTGAGCTTTAAGATATTGGATAATGGGGGCGGCTCGTTGGGTATCCTGCCCAGTAACCAGCAAAACACTGTAGCCAAATTGGTTAATAACGGACAATGAAGATTGAAGTGCACCTTCACCAAATATAATCCTTGTTGCAGTCATAAACTGAAACATACACACCCTCCCAAAAGAATATACCCAAATAACCTCTCGCCCTCTGATTTAACACTTATGTAAGAGTTGAAGTTATTTGCGTATAGCCAAAATAGATTGCTATTTTTTTAAACAAAAAAAATTGACCAATTCCACCTTGCCATCATTAACCCTTTAGAATGTATGTTTTTTATGCGTCACTTCACATACTTCAGAGCCGTAAAATAAGCACGCGCGTTTAGTTTTTATTCGATAGATTTCACCTATAGAACCAAGAGGTAATTGCCGCTTTATTTCCGTATCTGGATCGGGCATAGTTACTCCAACAAAAGAAAGCGCACTCAGCCGCTATGTTTTGTACGCTTTCAAAAAAGAATAGATTTAGGAGAAATAAGATTATGTTCGTTGTTATCTTTGGTCGCCCTGCATGTCCTTTCTGTGTTCGTGCAAAAGAGCACGCAGAAACGCTAAAAGCAAAACGTGATGACTTCAACTACCGTTACGTTGATATTCACGCTGAGGGTATTTCTAAAGCAGATCTTGAGAAAACAGTTGGTAAACCAGTTGAAACCGTTCCTCAGATCTTTATCGACCAAGAGCACATCGGTGGCTGCGACGAATTCGAAGCATACGCGAAAGAGCACCTAGGTCTATTTGACGAGTAATAAAGACTGTTTTCAAAAAAGCCGCTTCATGCGGCTTTTTTATTATTTTTCAGCTGGTTATTACGTTAAGTCAACTAATGGTAAAACCTAAAAAAATTCACTTATCTTTTTGCTATATTTAGTTACAATTCACAGTTCTTAATCTTTTTTGGCACACACTCTACCGAGCCACACAGTGAACATAGACGTCGTATACCTTCTCGAACAAAACCCTATCCTTCTAATCTTCGTCGTATTAGCCATTGGCCTTGCCATCGGAAAAATTCGATTTGGCAAATTACAATTAGGCAACTCTATTGGCGTTCTTATTACCTCTTTGGTAATGGGCCACCTTGGTTTCTCATTTAATGCAGAAGCTTTAACCATTGGCTTTATGCTGTTTATCTACTGCGTTGGCATTGAAGCTGGACCAAACTTTTTTGGTATATTCTTCAGAGATGGTAAGCATTATTTTATTTTAAGCATGACTGTTCTCGTGTCTGCGGTCAGCTTAACGTATGGCTTGAGTCACTATTTCGGCCTCGATTTTGGCTTATCCGCCGGTATGATGGCAGGCGCATTGACCGCAACGCCAGTACTGGTTGGTGCACAAGATGCTCTTAACTCTGGCCTTGCGACTATACCGCGGAATATGGAATTTTCTCTGGTATTAGAAAATCTATCCGTAGGCTACGCGATGGCTTATCTGGTCGGCTTAATTAGCATGATCATGTTTGCTAAATTGTTGCCAAAACTGCAAAAACAAAACCTTTCTGATTCCGCGCAGCAAATCGCACAAGAGCGTGGCCTTGGAAATTCAAGCCAGAGAAAAGTGTATTTACCCATTATTCGAGCTTACCGAGTGGGCCCAGAGCTAATTGACTGGACTGATGGTAAAAACTTACGAGAACTGGGTATTTATCGTCAAACTGGCTGTTACATTGAACGAATCCGCCGCAATGGTATTCTCGCCCACCCAGATGGTGATGCTATCTTGCAAGAGGGAGATGAAATTGCACTGGTTGGCTTCCCTGACAGCCATGCTCGCTTAGACCCTAGTTTCCGTAATGGTAAAGAAGTATTCGACCGTAACTTGCTTGATTTGCGCATCGTTGAAGAAGAAATCGTCGTAAAAAGTGACGCTATAGCTGGTAAGCGTTTATCGGATTTGAATTTGTCTGAGTTTGGCTGTTTCTTAAACCGCGTAGTTCGCGCTCAGATTGAAATGCCTATGGACTTAGACATTGTGCTCGCTAAAGGGGACGTCCTTCAAGTGAGCGGCGAGAAAAGCCGAGTACATGGACTGGCGGAAAAAATCGGTTTCATCTCGATCCACAGTCAAATGGCCGATTTGCTCGCTTTTTGTAGCTTCTTTATTTTGGGTATTCTGTTTGGCCTCATCACAATGACATTCGGTCAGGTGTCTTTCAGTTTGGGTAATGCGGTAGGTCTTCTGTTATCCGGTATTACGCTTGGTTTCTTACGAGCAAATCACCCTACTTTCGGTTATGTCCCACAAGGGGCGCTGAATATGGTCAAAGATCTAGGGTTAATGTTCTTTATGGTGGGAATTGGTCTAAGTGCAGGTGGAAAGATGTTCGAGCACCTAACGCAAGTAGGACCAAAAGTCATTGGTTTGGCATTTATTGTCAGTGTTGTACCTGTAGTTCTGGCTTACTTAGTTGGCGCACACGTACTCAAGATGAACCGTGCCCTGCTCTTCGGTGCCATTATTGGCGCCCGTACTTGCGCTCCAGCTATGGATGTCGTTAACGACTACGCTAAGTCCACCATCCCTGCCCTTGGTTATGCGGGTACATATGCGATTGCGAATATTTTAATGACGCTAGCTGGTACGATTCTGATAATACTAAGTTAATACTCACTTTGACTATGAAATACAAAAAGGCGCTCAATGAGCGCCTTTTGTTTATTGGTTATCTAGTCTGTGATTCGATTAGATTTGAATGAAGTCTGCTTCAACTGCTGGATTCACATCCGCTTCGTAATCTACGCCTTCAACGCCGAAACCAAATAGTTTCAAGAACTCTTCTTTGTACTCAACGTAGTCAGTCAGCTCTTTTAGATTCTCAGTCGTAATTTGAGGCCATAGCTCACGACAGTGCTGCTGAATGTCGTCACGAAGTTCCCAGTCATCCAGACGTAGGCGGTTCATCTCATCAACTTCTGCCGCGCTACCGTCTTCTTTGTATAGACGTTGGCTGAACATACGGTAGATTTGTTCCATACAGCCTTCGTGTACACCTTCTTCGCGCATTTTCTTGAATACCATTGCGATGTACAGTGGCATAACAGGAATTGCAGAACTCGCCTGAGTTACAACAGATTTAAGTACCGCAACATTGGCACTACCACCTGTTGCTGCTAACTTGTCGTTTAGCGCTTTCGCTGCACGGTCTAGGTCCATTTTTGCTTTACCTAGTGCACCATCCCAATAAATTGGCCAAGTTAGCTCAGTACCAATGTAGCTATACGCGACGGTCTTACAACCTTCAGCAAGAACACCAGCATCAGACAACGCATTAATCCAAAGTTCCCAATCTTCACCGCCCATTACAGTGACAGTGTCTTTGATTTCTTCTTCTGTTGCAGGCTCAACGCTAGCTTCGATGATCACATCTTTGTTGGTATCAACAGCCGTTGATGTGTAAGTTTCACCGATAGGTTTAAGAGATGAACGAACTAATTCACCAGTTTCTGGCATTTTACGTACTGGAGATGCCAGTGAGTAAACCACCATATCGATTTGACCTAAGTCTTCTTTGATCAGCTCGATAGTTTTCTGTTTCGCTTCATTTGAGAAAGCGTCGCCGTTTAAGCTTTTTGCGTACAGACCTTCTTCACGCGCTAGCTTTTCAAAAGCAGCGGCATTGTAAAAACCTGCTGTACCTGGCTTCTTCTCAGTACCTTCTTTTTCGAAGAAAACACCGATAGTTGATGCACCGCCACCAAATGCCGCAGCGATACGAGAAGATAGACCGTAGCCACTTGATGCACCAACAACAAGAACACGCTTAGGTGCGTTTTTGATTGGACCTTGCGCTTTGGTGTACGCAATTTGTTCTTTTACGTTAGCTTCACAACCAACAGGGTGCGTTGTAGTACAGATAAATCCACGAATTCTAGGTTTGATGATCATATTCAACTTCCTTTAAAAAACCTTGTTAGGATAAAAGTTTCGTTGGGATTTCGCATCTAATTTCTGTAAAAATGCTCTTAAAAGGCAAGTGGTTGGAGCACTATCCCACCATCCACTCCCCAAGAATACAAAAAAGCACCTCATTGAGGTGCTTTTCTTAACATTAGTTGTCTATTATGCCGCCGGATTCAACTGCGACTTTTTTGGGCTATGAGTTCGCACTTCAGAAAAGTCATGACTAAAGTGGTCAACTTGAATCGCCTTGTAGCGCAATTTATCTGCAGCCATGATTTGATCAATTTCTTGTTCAGTTAACACGCCTGCTTCAAATGCTTGCTGCAAACGATCATGTAGCAGACCTTTACGAGCCACTTTACCATCCTTCGCAGCCTTCATAAGTTTACGCTCCAAAGGTTTAATGTCGTACATTGCAAGGAATGCATTCTCCATTAAGCCTACGCTGTCATCCTCTGATTTTCCGATGTAGCACAGATGCGTGAGGCGATCACGTTGCGCGCCTGGCGTCATCATCGCTTCAGCCAAATTCACACACAGCTCATCACTTGGCTTATTGAAATGATTACCAAGCGGGAACAATAGCCCCTTAAGCACACCGCCAACGTATTTCACAGGGAAGTTGGTGTAAGCCTCATTTAATGACTTAGAAGCGTTATACAAACAGTGTTGAACAGCGTAATGAACGAAGTCTAGATCGCCTTGTTGACGGCCTTCATCTTCATACTTTTTCAAGGCAGCAGATGCCATGTATAGATAGCTTAATCCATCACCCAAACGTGCGGAGATCATTTCTTTACGCTTCAAGTCTCCACCTAAGGTTAACATCGCAAAGTCTGCACTTACTGCAAGTGCACGACTGAGACGAGTAATGTCTTTGTAGTATTGCTGCGTTGGGCCACTCATGTGCGCGTTAACAAATCGAGAACCAGTTAGTGCTGCACCAAATGCACCGAATGTATTACCGAGCGCGTGCTTGATGTGTTTAAAGAGTAAGTTGTCAAATTCTTTCGCACCTTGTTCAGAATCTGGATTCGCCGCTGCTTCCATTTCTTTTAGAACATATGGGTGACATCGAGTCGCACCTTGACCAAAAATCATCAGGTTACGAGTCAGAATATTCGCGCCTTCAACGGTGATAGCAACCGGGATACCAAGGTAATGTTTAGCAAGATAGTTCATTGGGCCATCTTGAATCGCACGACCCGCATGGATATCAAACGAATCATTTAGAATGGTACGCGCGATTTCCGTCATGTGGTACTTGGCAATCGCGGTTACAATCCCAGGTTTTTCTTTCATATCGAGAGAAGTCGTCGTTAGCGTACGCGTCGCTTCTAGTAGGTAAGTAAGACCACCAATGCGCCCCATCGCTTCTGCAACACCTTCAAACTTACCGATCGACATTCCAAACTGTTTACGCACGTAAGCATAAGCACCTGTTGTACGTGTAGTAAGGTGACCAATCGCTGTGCCAAGCGCTGGAAGAGAGATACCACGACCAGCAGAAAGACACTCAACCAGCATACGCCAACCTTTACCTGCGTAATCAGCGCCACCGATCAACCAGTCCATAGGGATGAAGACATCTTCACCACGAGTTGGGCCATTCATGAACGCAGACCCCAGAGGATCATGGCGCTCGCCTATCTCGACACCTTCATGGTCAGCGGGAATCAACGCACATGTAATGCCAACCTCTTTCTTGTCTCCAAGTAGCCCTTCAGGATCCTGCAGTTTAAATGCTAACCCGAGCACTGTCGCAACTGGCGCAAGCGTGATGTAGCGTTTATTCCAACTAACTCGCACGCCAAGCACTTCTTTGCCTTCATGGGTGCCGTAACAAACCACGCCTTGATCAGGTATGCCACCTGCATCAGAACCCGCTTCAGGGCCAGTTAGGGCGAAACAAGGGATGTCTGTACCATCAGCTAAACGAGGCAACCAGTAATCTTTTTGCTCTTGCGTACCATAGTGCGATAGCAGCTCACCAGGGCCAAGAGAGTTCGGTACCATTACCGATACCGCGGTACTGATACTTCGAGTCGCAATACGAGAAACAATGGTTGAGTTCGCCAAAGCGGAAAATTCACGACCACCATATGCTTTCGAGATGATCAAAGAGAAAAATCGCTCTTTACGTAGGTACTCCCATACTTCAGGCGGTAAATCCCTGTCTTCTTTGACAATCTTCTGGTCATCAAGCATTTCTAGCAGGGTTTCAAGCTCATTATCCATAAATGACTGCTCTTCTGCCGTCAGTGTAGGCGTTGGATAATGATGCAATGTTGTGAAGTTTGGCTTGCCTGAGAATAGTTCGGCATCCCACCATACACTACCCGCTTCCATCGCCTCTTTCTCGGTGCTAGACAGAGGTGGCAATACTTTTTTGAACACTTTAAAAGCCGGGTCACTAATCCATTTTCTTCGTAGAGAGCTCATAGTTCAGATCCTTTTGTTCACGTAACCGCTCGGGGTATAATCTTATTATTGGTTTAACTTTCTTATTTGTCTTATGCCAACTGCTTTGCTGACATTCCTGCTGACAAATATGGAATCAGTAAATCGACGACAGATTTCACATCGACTTCCTTTTCAAACTTACTTTCTGCCAGCTCCGAAAGAGCTTGGCTTGAAGCCATCGTAAATACACAGGTTCCTAACGTGAAGTGCAGTCGCCAAAACAACTGTTCTTCACATAGTTCCGGGTTCGCCTTCATTATCGAGAAAGTGAAAAGGTTCAGTACCTCTTCGTATCTGGTGGTAATGAACCAGCGTAGATGACCTTGAACGTCTGTATAACCGCGGCCAATTAACAACATAAATAGCGCAGTACCATTTGGGCGTACATCATTTAATGTACGTAAAGGTAATCGCAATGACTCAAAGACATCGTCCATGTTGTAGCTATCGCGCGTGTTTAGCTCAATTAATGAAGTCTTAATGCTCGGCATTAGTGCTTCTAAATACCTATCTAAAACCGCTCTAACCAGCGTTTTTTTATCGCCAAAGTGATAGTTTACCGATGCTAAGTTAACGTTAGCTTTACCTGTTATCGTTCTTAGCGAAGTATCATTAAAGCCATGTTCAGCAAAGAGTCCTTCTGCGACATCGAGTATTTTTTCTTTTGTTGATGTTCTCGGGGCCATTTTAATCACTCGTATTAAACAACTGTTTGAAAATATACTCCCGAAACTTAAGATTAACAAATGATTAACATCACACTTTAACCAATTGGTCTGACCAGACAGTAAAAGGTGTGATCTAATCTTTTGAAATTCAATCGAATACTCCAGTGAAGCTTGTCAGAAGAAAACGATCAAACTTCTCAGTCCATCGCAATTGAAATGCTAACAATAGCCTTGGCGGCTTGGAGTGAGCGACGAGAGTATGAAATACATCTTCGGTTCTAGGGGAGATAAAATGAGAAACACAGAAGTTAGTAACTTCGCCAAGTTGGTAATCCATCTCGATTTTTCTATTACTTTCGGGTGTGTAAGAAGCTAGAAAGCATTAAGTAGAAATTTTTTGAAAAAAAAATGGAACTGTTTGGAAAAGGCTCGGTCTGAATATACGTAACAGTTAGGGCATTTGAAGTTTCACTGGCCGTCAAACTTGTTTCCATCTAATTGTTACGTTGCTGCTTTTTTCTTATTAACTCCTATGTTTGTATCCGCCCAGTCAAATTTTCGGCTGGGCTTTTTTTCGCCTATAGATTTACCAAGCGCCTCTTTCGATGATTTGCCCTAACTCCATAAGCTAGACCTTAGTTGGTCACAAAAGTAATCACCCTGAAGTGGTTGATGTGCCGATCTGCAGATATAAAAAAGCCTCCCGAATGGGAGGCTTCATTAAACAGTGTGTATCTTACGCTTGCGCTTTCTTAGGCAAAGAAAAGTGCAGTAACGCGTAGCCAAGTAACGCGGCTGTCGTCGAGCCCATTAAGATACCTAGTCGAGCATAGGTATCAAACTCAGGGCTTACATTTCCAAACGCTAAAGAGGAAATGAATATAGACATTGTAAAACCGATACCACACAACACAGAGACCGCAAAGATATGCTTGAAGTTAATGCCTTCAGGTAACTTAGCTACACCCATTTTCACAGCTGCCCAACTAAAGGTGAAGATACCTAGAGGCTTACCAACCAGTAGCCCCAAAGCAATACCTAATGGCAGCATTGAAGTTAGGCCTGACATCGATACGCCTTCTAGCGAAATCCCCGCATTTGCAAATGCGAATAGAGGTAAGATACCAAATGCCACGTATGGATGAAGTGCGTGCTCCATGTGCTTAAGTGGAGAATGTTCGCCCTGTTTACCCTTAAGAGGAATAGCAAAGCCGATCACTACGCCTGCAAGTGTTGCGTGAACACCAGATTTAAGTACCGCAAACCATAAGATCGCGCCGACTATCATGTATGGCGTCAGTTTCGTTACTTCCTTCGCATTCAACATGAACAGGACACCAGTCATGATGAAGCCAACAAGCAGCGCCATGCTAGAAAGATCACCTGTGTAAAACAGTGCAATAATAACAACCACGCCTAAATCGTCGATGATAGCGAGAGCTAACAAAAACACTTTAAGGCTTACTGGTACGCGCTTACCTAGTAGCGCCATGATACCTAGAGCAAATGCAATATCCGTCGCAGCTGGGATGGCCCAGCCAGAAACCGCCTCTGGGTCGTTAGCATTAAACGCAACGTAAATAAGAGCAGGGGCTAACATACCACCAACCGCTGCAATCGCAGGGAAAATTGCGGTTTCTTTTGATTTTAGCGCTCCTTCAAGTAGCTCTCGCTTCACTTCAAGGCCAATAAGTAAGAAAAAAACAGCCATTAGGCCATCATTAATCCAGTGAGAAACTGACATACCGAATACATAAGTATGCAGTACAGATTGATAAGTTTCGCCCAGCGGTGAGTTAGCAATGGTCATCGCAATTGCCGCTGCAATTACAAGAAGAATACCACCTGCTGATTCCATTTTGAAAAAGTCACGAATGACATCGTTCATGGTTTCGTCCTTATATTTATTATCTTAATAAACGATTAACAAAGAGTGATAAGAGTGTATAGCTGTCGAAAACTTTAGAATAATCGCTTCTTCAGAGTATAAGCTTCGGTTTTTTCGATGTTAAGTTTACTATACATCGTATTTTCCAACATGACACTCAATTTTGATCGGAGATCGTATTTGTACTTGTCGCACCAAATATTTATCAAGATGATGAGAAAATCAGCATAACACGGCTTGTACCATCATGATAACCCCGTACTTTTGAGAAAAAGCCAGGAAGCTTCGCGCACTAAAAAACCACCCGCAGGGGGTGGTTTTCTTCACAACTCAATAGCCTGTCAGCTGCATAAAGCCCCAAGCTTCATTGGAGCCGGAAGCTAAAGTAGGCCCTTCCCAGTAAGGTATTACAAAGGGTAGCCACATATCTGACTTGATAATGCGGGTAGTCAAGTTAATTTGATGCTTCGGAATATTGATAATCCACTGCAAAGGTAACCTTCTTCCATTGGATAAACTGGTCACTTGCATTGGCTCAATACTGATATCATCGTCTGAGAGGTTGATAACTTTACCTGAGCGTGTCGACAACGTGCCAAACACGTGCGGTGTTTGCCCATGGTGACGATAACGGCTAACAGTTAATGCTCGACCATCATCTAAATTGAAAACAAACCAATCCCAGCCTTGTTGCCCCTCACCAATTAAGCCGCTGCCCCACTCTTTTTGCGCCCAAGCAGAACCCGTCACTGAGAATCGCTTACCATTTAAGCTTAAGCTGCCTTTTACTTTTAAAAATGGAGCACTGAAGCTGAAAGAAGCAACAGATTGCAACGCATGTTTAACTTGGAAGCCTTTGTCTCCATTCACCACAAAGGGGCCGCTTGTCATGGTATTGAGCTCAAGTCCAAACGTATCAGTATTCACATTCAAGTTGCCCGGGAAAGGCGTCGCACCGAGTGATCGCCAAGTCCAATTATCAATCCATAACCTGAAAGGACGATTGATCATACCAGCTTGGCCTATCCCACCTCTAGCTACCCGTTGCTCTTTCCATACATGCGAGCCATGACTGACGACAACATGTGAAATGTACAATTGAGGGTTCTGCCAACCGCTGGTTTCTCGCTCGTCCGTCGCAACCCTGAAATAGCTCCATTGAACATTGTAGATCTTGCCTTGCTCATCTTTTAGTTTCGCAAAGTAGTGCCACCATTCATGCTGATACTCGGGATGAAAGCGAAAGTCTGAGGGTAAAGAGACATGCTCATTAGGTAGTACAGGCTCGAAAATCGTTTGATTTTCACGCGTTAAGATAGAATCAAGTTCGCCTTCTCGTGTTGCTGTCGCCTCTAACCAAAAAGTTGAGTAAAAAGCAGCCCCAGTCAGAAAAGCGAACGTAACAACAATGAGCGTTGAAACCAACAAGCGTTTTTTAGAGCCCACTTTTTTCATTACAACGCGTCCCTTAATGACTTCATCGGTGTACTTTTGATCATTCTAATAACTGGCAATGCGCCAGCAACCATGATGGCAAGCATCGCCCAAGCAATGGTTTGAGCATACTCCCATGGAATCGTTTGAAGCTCTAGAGACCAGCCAAATGATTGCTTAATGATAATATCAACGATCAAATGTGCGAGCGCCAAGCCGAGCGGCACTGCAATAATCGCAGAAATGGCTCCGAAGACGAATAGCTGCAAACCACCTAATACGACAAGTTCTTTTCCGGACACACCCATGCACCTTAATAAGGAAAAATGCCGCTGCCGTGAAAGTTCTCCTGCCAACGTCGCAAAGAATAAACCAAACACGGCAATAATCAGCGTGATATTGCCCAAGGTTCCTGCTATCGCAAAGGTATGATCAAACACTCTCATTGCTTGGCTATAAATATTACCGTTATCAAACACACGATCTTGCGGGAGACGGAATACATTCTCTAAGCGATTTTTCAGCCCTTCTCCATTGACGTTATCTTTTAATACTACGCCAAGACCAACATTACCCGTACCTGCAAATGCATACAGCCAATTCCGGTGCGACATCATCACCTGGTTATATGGGTTTCCATAATCGTAGTAAACGCCTACGACTTGCCAATCACCACCAAGCGGTTCTTGCAAGTTAATGAAATCACCAGGGCGGATATCCAGCTTCAAGGCCATCGACTCACTGACCATTAAGCTCTTGGTAGCGTGCAGTTGATACCAGTAATTTGGGACACCTAACTTGACGGTAAGTGAGTCTAACTCACCTTCAGAAGAGCCCGTACTCACAACTTGCAGAGCACCATGCTCGGTCGGCATATCTTTTTCCCAGCGCCACCAAACCGAGTTCACCTCTGGCTGATTCTGGAGCCATGCGCTCATCCTAGCGGCTGAATTGTTGGTCGGATAGATGTACACATCAGCGGCTAATCGCTGATTTAGCCACTTATCGGTTGTATCTCGAAAGCTTCCGACCATTGTTTCTACACCAATGTTTGCCGCCAGCGCTAACATAAACGCCATCGTAGCCACACCGCGATAGCTCATGCTGGCTGCTGCATCAGCAAAAAACCAACGGACACGAACCCATCGCATGGTATAAGAAAAACTTTGGAACATATGCCACATAATAAATGGCATAAACAACGCCACACTAACCAACATCAGAGCAATAATAGCAAAGCCGGTTTCTTGTGTTTTCGGCGCCTGATATACCGCTATTGCAGCGACACAAAACGCACATGCCGCAAGCGCCTGCCAAGAGAACTCTCTTCCAGCAAATCGCATTAGCGACAGTCGAGAAGAAAGGCGGATTGGTTGTGACTTCAACAAACGGATTAATGGCCACAGACACGATATCAACGCACCCATCGCTGCCATGATTAGACTGTATAAGCTAGATTGCCATGACCATCCTATGGTTAAGCCTACGTTGGCATCATACAAATCACTCAGGCTCGAAGACACTGCTGGGATAAGTTCATTTGCTAAGATCAAGCCAAAAAAGTTACCACACGCCCACGCAATAAAGACGAGCAAAGACAACTCTAGTAATAAAGCTTGCGCTAACTGTGTTCCGTTAACACCAGTCTGTCTCAAAATACCTACCAAACGTTGTCGCTGGATGAAAGACAGAGACATCGCTTGATAAAAAATAAACAACCCGACCAAAAACGACAGCATTCCCATCGCAGTGAGATTCATATGGAATGCGTTAGTTAGCGACTCAAGCTCTGTACGCGTATTCCTAACGAGCGTCATTCCGTTTGGCAGCATGTTTTTCAGTGCTATTAGCTTTTCCTCTGGCATTTCACCACAAGAAATCGCAGACAAACCTGAGCTCCGCTTGAGCATACGCAACAACGATATATCAGTAACCAGCCGAGTACCCGAAAGCATCTTGTCCTTATCTACTTGAATAGGCCCAAGACGGCTTCCGTCATTCATCTCAATGAAGTCCCCATCCTGCCAACTCATGTAAGCGGCCAAATCTTGACTAACAAGAATAGGATAAGGAGGCTTCATTAGTGATAAAACAGGCATCTCACCTAGCGATTTTCCTTGTTGTAGTGGGATCATCGCGACAGGATCTATCCCCACCAACATCAGGCTCATATCGGTCTTGGCATCTAGATGAAGCACATCAAACGGTGCACATTGGTTAAACCCAGCTCGACGTAACTGAATATAGAAACCTTGAGGAATTTTATTGGCAGAGTGCTTCGTTCGGATTCGGTATGGCAAAGGATTAGAGAAAAGTTTTTCCCCAGTTGCATAACTTTGTTTTGCATGCTGGTTGATAGAAGTAACACCAACAAGGAGGGACACGCCTAAAGTTAATCCCAGCCAGACAAGAATAATTTGTAGAGGGTAACGACGGTAATGACCGAGTAGTGCCTTAACTACGGGCCATAACATGTAGCTGCCCTCCTTGAAGTCGAATCTTTCCTTCCATATGGGCGGCCACTTTTTCACTGTGCGTCACTAACAGCAAAGTACACTCCAATTGGCGAGCGAGACTCGTTAATAAGCGCATTACTGCTTCTGCGTTTCGCTCGTCTAGGCTACCAGTTGGCTCATCAGCAAGCAGGATTTTGGGTTCCATATAAAGGGCGCGAGCAATCGCCGCACGTTGTTGCTGACCACCAGACGCCTCTTCCGGATAACGTCCTAGCAATGGCATTAAGTCCAAAGCAGAAAGAATTTGACGCCACAACTCTTTATCTTCCGGCAGACCTTTTAACTGACGACAAAAACGAATATTGTCGGCAATATTAAGTGTAGGAAGCAGATTGAATTGTTGGAAGATATTACCAATATTGTTGCGGCGATAAAGGGTTCTTAAATGCTCCGGTGCTTCATGCATAGCAAAATTTGGAAACTGCACTTCACCAGAGTCAGCAGTATCTAATCCGGCGATTAAATTCAGCAGAGTACTTTTACCCGAACCACTTTCTCCCATCAGAGCAACTTGGTCGCCTTGCTGCAATGTTAATTCTGCCCCTTGTAATACAGGGTGAAACTCTCCCCCGTCTACATAGCCTTTACATAGGTCTGACAGTTTTAACATTGATTATGCCGCTCGGATGGTGTTTAAAAATTGGGATCAGAATCTACACTAAAATCCTGTTAGTAGAAAGTATTTTGAATGCTTGATCACACTATGGAAGTACAAATGCAACTCGATTCACTTTCTGTTGCTAATTTTGTTGACGTTTTGAGCAGATTTTTGCAGCCAAAATAAACTCTGTTCCTCCTTACTGGCCAATCAGGTTTTTCATCCATTTTCGGCTAACCATTCTTGGCAAGCAAATCGCCCACTTCACAACTTCTTCCGTCAAAAAGAGTAAGTAAACCCATTGTGGGTCCCAATTGAGATAAATCGCTGCAAATGCTGCGAGTGGAATCCCGATCACCCACTGCGCCAAGATGTCTTGATACAAACAAAACTTAACATCACCGCCCGCGCGTAATACACCAACAATCGCCATCATCGGCACCGAGCGTAACACGACACCCAACGCTAGAATCACCATAAACTGTTCAGCTAGCTCGCGAGTGTCTGTTGTCAGTGCACTAAACGCATTAAGGATCCATTGATTTGACACTATCAACAAGATGGCGACCACAAATGCGATAAGCACATTCAAAATGACCGTAGCCCATGCTTGATAATAAACGGGTTCAAAATTACGAGCGCCGAGCTGGTTCCCGACTAGAACTGCAGCCGCATTCGATAAGCCAATCATCATCGCCAATGCGATCGACTCAACAGGTGTCATTACGGAAAGTGCCGCCAAACCTTGTACGCCTGCTTGCCCCATGATGGCGTGATAAGCAAACAGCCCACCAGCCCACGCCAAGAAGTTAAATGTGGTTGGCAAAGAGAGGCTCAAGAAACGCGTAATTTTATCTAAGACCAATCCTGCGCGTATATCATCCCAACCAAATGCGATTATGTGTTTTTTCAACCATAGATAACCAAACAAGCAACCTACTTCGATCGCGCCACTGATTACCGTTGCGATCGCTGCTCCCGTAATACCCAGAGCAGGAAAGCCTAATTGACCAAAAATTAAAACCCAGTTAAGAAAAACATTAGATAAAATGCCTATACCACTAAAAAAAGTGCTTAGGCCTGGTTGGTGCATCGCCCTTAGGCCCACCGACATACTGGCCACACATGCAACAGCAAACATGCTAACCGACGAAATAATGAGATAGCTGGCCCCTAATTCAATCACTTCTTGTGAATCGGTAGTCAAGCTCATGATGAGTTGTGGAAAAACAACAAACAAAGCAACAGCAATCGCAGCAAACATCATTGCGATCATCCATGTTAAAGCGGTACTGCGACGCACCCCAACTTTATCGCCAGCCCCCCAATATTGAGCGGTTAACAACGCACCGCCCGTTGTCACCCCAACTAACATGATGGTGGTGACGAAAGTCGCGCGCGCAGCAACTCCAACAGCGGCAATTTCAGCTTCACCAAGTTGACCAAGCATAAGAACATCGACGAGGCTTCTGCTAGAAAACATCATGCTTTGCAGTGTAATTGGTAACGCGATTGCAAATAAACGACGTAAGAATGCTTTATCTGCGTGTATTGAGAGTTGAGAAAGAAAAGTCACAAGCGCTCCAACGACAACTTATTGATAGAATGGGGAAAGTGTCTCATGATTATACTCTGTGGTGTTTATTCCACCAACGATAAAAGGACAGATAATGAAAAAGGTGTTGGTGCTAGGCGCCTCGGGTTACATTGGCTCTCAACTTCTTCCGTTACTTTTAGATAAAGGTTACGCCGTCACAGCAGCGGCGCGACATATTGATTATTTAGAGTCAAGAACTCAGCCTCACCCTAATTTAACGTTAAGGTATCTCGACTTGGCTGACGCAGAGACCACGAAGGCTGTAGTGAACGATTTTGATTTAGTCTTTTTTCTCGTGCACGGGATGGCTCAAGGTGATGACTTTGTTGAGTACGAACTAAACCTTGCTTTGAACTTCAAATATGCGTTGGAACAAAGCTCCGTCGAGCATGTTATCTATTTGAGCGCTATTCAACCTCAAACCGGAAACTCTCGCCATTTAGCCGCTCGTAAAGCCACGGGAAAAATAATTCGACAGTCTGGTATTCCAGTAACTGAATTGCGTGCAGGCGTTATCATCGGCCCCGGCTCTGCTGCTTTCGAAATCATGCGTGACTTTGTCTACAACTTACCTATTTTGATCGCGCCTAAATGGGTCGACTCAAAAGCGAACCCTATTGCCTTGCCCAATCTCAACCACTATTTGTTGAAGTTAGCAGAAGCCCCCTCTCCAGAAGAAAGTCAAATTTATGAAGTTGGTGGGCCAGATACACTTAGCTACCGCGAACAGTTCAAAGTCATTTGCCGAATCACGAACAAGCCGTATCGACTGTGGTCGACCCCGCTACTTACTCCGAAAATGGCATCGTACTGGCTAGGTTTAGTTACCTCAGTGCCAACTAGTATCGGTAAAGCATTACTTGCGGGCTTAGAGCACGACTACATTGCAAACTCCAAAGCGATTGAAGAACGATTTCCTCAAACGCTGATCAGCTACGAGCAAGCGGTAACTGATACCATTCAAGATGAAGGCACATTTGTACGCAGTAATGTCTGGGGGTTTGAACCCGCAGCGCTTCGTCGATGGCAACCAGGATATGGCTATTACCCAAAACAAGCTGGAGCGAGCATTAAAACTCATGCCTCCGCTGCGGCATTATGGAAAGTGGCGCAAAAGATCGGGAGTCGCGAAAAAGGCTATTACTTTGCCAACATCTTGTGGCGTACACGTGAATGGCTCGATATCTTTTTTGGTGGCGGAAAACCGATTCGCGTTTCTCCTCCTGGACCAGAGCTTAAAGTCGGTGATTTTATTGACTCTTGGAAAGTGATTCGCTGCGATAATAATCAGTTTCTTTCACTGTTTTTTGGTATGAAAGGCCCAGGCCTTGGGCGTTTAGAAATTACCATCAAAGATCTCGGTGACGAACGAGAGCTGGATATTACCGCCTGGTGGCACCCGCAAGGGTTTCTTGGGCTGCTTTATTGGTTTGCAATGATGCCAGCCCATCTTTTCATATTTAAAGGCATGGTCAAAGCCATCGCGAAAGAAGCAAACCGTTTAGAAAACAAAAAGCCCCAATAACAGGGGCTTCTAAACACTCAAAATGTCACTTTAGTCAGCTTTGAACTAGAGTGGAATTTCGGCTAACTGGTTGCCTTCGTTTGCTGGAAAAATAAGGTACTCGCCATGGTATTTCACCATCGATTTGTAGTCTGTTACCTTATGAACCATAAAGCCCGCTTGCGCTGCTTTCTCAACAAACTCAGCATGATTGCCACGCACAAACCAACTCATTGGCTTTACGAGCAACTCGCCATCAAAACAGCTTTCGCATTGGTCTGCACATAACGCTAAAGAGTTTTGACCTTCAGTGAAGATTTGTACTTTGCCGCACCCAATCAGTTGCTCAGATGTTGAGACTTCCCAGCCTGCTTGCTCCATCAAATCAAGAAAAGACTCAATATCTGAATCTTTGAACACTTTGGAGTCTTCACCTTCAGGGAAGAATTGCGCATAAAAAGAAGAAATACGTTTAAAGATAAACAACAAACCAGCATCGTTCCCCTTTGAGCGACCTGCTTTTTGCCAACGCGTTAAGTCATCGCCTACCGTACGTCCGAAACGTTGTGATTTTAGCGCCTTTGTTACCCAACGCACTAAATAATGGTTATTCGCAACAGGGGCATTGGCTAACTTACCTGAGCGATGCTCTTGATCTAACTCTTCAAGTGCTGAGTTAACCAAGTTTTGAATTTCTTTGGTGTAATTCGACATTACGCCTTTCTTCCTAAAGTCCAATAAAACAGTGCTGAAAGCACAGAACAAGCAAACATTACGATGATCATCGGCCAAGCAACATTCCCGGGCAGTGATGCCACCAGCGCACCAACCAATGAACCGATACCGAATCTTAATGTCCCCGCTAGAGACGACGCCGTACCCGCCATTGATGGGTAACCACTTAAAAGCAGCGCCATCGCGTTACTACCTATCGTCGACAATGTACCGATAAACAGCACAACAAAAGGTACAATGCCCCATAATCCGAAGTCCATTAACCAACTTACGAATAAACCAATCCCCGCCAAAAGTTGCACGAACAACCCAAAACGAAGCATGGCATGGGAACCAACTTTCTTCACCAAGCGACCATTAATACTGGTCATGATGATCATCGCCACAATGTTCAAACCAAATAGGTAACCAAAGTGGTCTGGTCGAACACCATATAAATCAATATAAACAAAAGAACCCGCCGTCAAAAATGCAAACATTCCGGAAAATGAAAACGCACCTGAGAGCATCAAACCGATCGCTTCAGGATTGGAGCATAATCTGGCGTAGTTTCTCAGCGTCGTGCGGAAACGAAGAGGCTGACGATTTTCAGGCTGTAACGTTTCAGGGATTTTCCAAAGTACGAGAAAAATCACAACTACAGCGAAAATAGCTAGTACCCAAAAAATGGAACGCCAACCAAACCAAATCGCGAGATGGCCACCGATCATCGGTGCCACCAACGGCGCAATAGTAATGACCAGAGTAACGAAGGACATTGCGCGTGCAAAGTCTTCACGGTCAAACATGTCACGCACGACAGCTTGGATAATGACCGCCGCTGCCGCGCCAGCAAAACCTTGTGCCGTACGTACATAGGTCAGCGCATCAATGCCATTTGTTGTCGCACTCACAACAGCAGCCAAGCCGAAGAAAAGTACGCCTAAAATCAACACAGGTCTGCGACCAAAGCTATCGGCAAGCGGCCCGTGAATTAACTGGCCGATCGCAAAACCCGCGGTATAAGCCGTCAACGTAATCTGAACCGCGCCAGGCGCGACCCCCAAATCTTTCGCAATTGTTGGCATCGCAGGCAAATACATATCGATCGCCAAAGGCGTCAAAGCACCAATCGCTCCTAGTACCAGAAACAATAGAAAACTGATTTGGGATTGCGGAGCACTTTGAGCTTTTTCTGTCATTCTTTTACCTCTTGTTGGAGCCCTACCGTCAATACTTGCAGAACAAAGTGAAAATAACGGAAGTTCTCATATCGCTGAATGTAGAAGCCAAAAACCTGTTCTATCCAACGTTCGAGAATCATAAGGGCAAATATGTACCAAGGTGTGACCTTGACGAACTCGACATAGAAAAGCATGTGAAAGCGAAATGTGTTTATGGGAAACAAACACAATGCAGTAAAAATGATGGCGTTGACACCATCATTCCATTCACCGTAGCCGAAGGCTTTGCAATAAGAGTATGCATGCATCAGCTAAATGCAAAGGCATATCACTGAGATGAGTAAGCACACCGGAATTGTCTAGGCACTAATTTTGGTAGGAAAATTTATTTTGAGCCAATTCCTACCAAAAGACTAGTTCCTATTAGGAACTAAAGAATTTCCCATGCCGACAATTAATTCCAAATAGAATCAATTTCTTCTTGCGTGAGGTGGCGATAATCACCTGGTTCTAGTGCCTCATCAAGTTCGATAGAACCAATACGCTCACGATGTAAGTACTCAACTTTATTTCCTAACGCCGCGAACATACGTTTCACTTGGTGATACTTACCTTCCACGATAGTTAACAATACTTCATTCTCAGCCTCGTTCACGATTTCCAAACGAGCAGGCAATGTTGCTTCTGATTCATTGCGCAAAATGATGCCTTGTTCGAGCTTTTCCGCGTAATCTGGCTGAATAGCATCGACGAGCCAAACACGGTACGTTTTCTCACACTTATGCTTAGGTGAGGTAATACGATGAGACCACTTACCATCATCCGTAATCAATACTAAACCAGTTGTGTCGACATCTAATCGGCCCGCAAAGTGAAGGTTTTCAATTTTAGGCTCATCAAGCAATGCGAATGCAGTTTGGTTGTAGCCATCTTCATGTGAACAAACAAAGTCAGCAGGCTTATACAACATAATGTAACGAGGACCAGGAGCACCAATAACACGGTCTTCCCACATCACTTCCGCACCTTTAGGTACTTTAAATGCACCACTTTTTTGAACCTCACCGTCAACGGTGATGTCTCCACTTTTGATGATCTTTGTTGCCTGTTTGCGTGTTGCACCCAGAGCGTCACACAAATATTTATCTAAACGCATGAATACCTCATTGAATTATACCCAAGTGATCTCTAAATCTTGGTTTAAAGGTCACTTGGGTATAAAAGTCAGGTATTATAGCGTTCCTCGTTCGAATAGTTGAGCAATTTCACATATTTTCATGTACGCACTTCGTCCTTATCAAGCCGACTCGGTTAAAGCCGTTATTCATTACTTTCGTAAACACTCGACACCAGCAGTGATCGTGCTGCCAACCGGTGCAGGAAAAAGCTTGGTGATCGCAGAACTTGCTCGCCTTGCGAAAGGACGAGTGTTAGTCCTCGCCCACGTAAAAGAACTGGTCGAGCAAAACCACGCGAAGTATGAAGGTTATGGTTTAAAAGGTTCTATCTTCTCAGCAGGATTGGGACGAAAAGAAACTGACCAGCAAGTCGTGTTTGCTTCGGTTCAATCGGTCGTACGTAACTTAGATTCGTTCAAAAACCAGTTTTCTCTGCTCGTTATTGATGAGTGCCATCGTGTGCCAGATGACAAAAACAGCAGCTACCAAAAAGTTATTACTCACTTACGAGAACTGAACCCTGGCATTAAGGTGCTGGGACTAACTGCAACGCCCTATCGTTTAGGAATGGGCTGGATTTATCAGTATCACACCCGAGGTCAAGTGCGAACCGAAGAGCCTCGATTCTTCCGCGATTGTATTTTCGAACTGCCGATCCGTTACTTGCTCGACGAAAACTTCCTCACTCCAGCCCGCATGATGGATGCCCCCGTTTTGTCTTACGACTTCTCTCAGCTGAAGCCCGCTAACACCGGACGCTACAAAGAAACAGAAATGGACATGGTGATCGATAAAGCCAAACGTGCGACTCCACAAATTGTTGAGCAAATCATGCAATATGCGAAAGAGCGTCAAGGGGTCATGATCTTCGCTGCAACTGTTCGACACGCACAGGAGATACACAGTTTATTGCCAGAAGGCGAAACTGAAATCGTCATTGGTGATACACCTACGCCGGAGCGCGATGCGATCATCCAAGCGTTCAAGAATCGTCAAATAAAATACTTAGTCAATGTTTCGGTACTGACAACCGGGTTTGATGCGCCGCATGTCGATTTAATCGCGATTTTGCGACCAACAGAGTCAGTCAGTCTGTACCAACAGATAGTAGGACGAGGATTACGCTTATCAGACGGAAAATCAGAATGTTTAGTGCTTGATTACGCAGGCAACAGCTACGATTTATACCAACCTGAAGTCGGTGATCCCAAACCAGACTCTGACAGTGAAATTATCACGATTCCTTGCCCGGCTTGCGGATTCAATAACAACTTCTGGGGTAAGTTGGATAGTAACGGTTTCTTGGTTGAACATTTTGGCAGACGTTGCCAAGGTTACTTTGAAGATGAAGACACAGGCGAACGTGAACACTGTGGCTACCGTTTTCGTGCCAAATACTGCGGTGAATGTGGTGCGGACAACGATATCGCTGCACGAATTTGTCATGAGTGTGATGCGACGCTCGTAGACCCAGATAAAAAGCTAAAAGAAGCCCTTAATCTCAAAGATGCATTAATCTTTGAATGCACAGAAATGGACCTATCTGTATTTAAGTCCAGTGATGGTAAATCTCAGCTAAAGGTGACGTATTCTGGTGAACCATACCAAGGCGAAGGCAATGCGTTAGTTCATGAGTTTTGGACATTGAGTACCAAAAAACAAAAACAAACGTTTAAAGATCAGTTCGTACGCCCCCACTTAGCAGACAAGCATCGCCCTTTTGAAGAGGCTTCACCGACACGCGTTGTCGCTAATCAACATCGTTTCCGTTTGCCTCAGTTTGTTATTGCTAGAAAATCTGGTCGCTTTTGGAAGCTGCGAGATAAAATTTTTGAAGATGAGTTGAAATAACATCGACAACACATGGCAAAACTTAATTAGCTGATTCACTCTCTGTTCATCTATCTCCGATATACTGCGGCTAACGCTCCAGAAAAGGTTTGACTATGTATAAAGCAACGACTTCTCTACATTCTGCGTTACTTTTCGGCCTTATCACGACATTCATGTGTGCACCAAGTTTTGCCAAGCATGGCAACGAGTACACATCACAAAATGGCCACGCCATCGTGCAAGATGTCGAAAAGCCAGGAACACGCATCGAATTCGATGAAGATCAAGATGAGGTCTATCGCGCGGTTCAACAAGGATATATACGACCATTTTCGGAACTTTACGCCGCAGTAGAAAACGACCTATACGGCCGCATCATCAAGGTCGAGCTTGAAGAAGATGATGATGCTTGGGTGTATGAATTGAAAATTCTGTACAACAACAGCGTCCTGAAAGTTGAGTACGACGCCGCCACGCTAGAAATGCTTGAGATCAAAGGTCGCAGCTTTAACAAAGCGTTAAAGCCGCAAAACAACTAAACTTGTCTAATGCGTCATCCAGACACGATGCGTAGCTTACTTCGATAAAAATCCAAACATAATAAGAATCATCAATATGAAAATACTTGTTGTTGAAGATGATCCTCGTTTAGGCGAGCAAATCATCGAAACATTAGAAAGTACCGGCTGGGTACCAGAATTGTCCCAAGATGGCATAGACGCTCTGTATCGCGCGACTTCGGAAGAATGGGACGCCATTGTTCTCGACCTCGGCTTGCCAAAACTGGATGGTCTTACCGTCCTAAAAGGCATCAGAGATGAAAACATTAATACTCCTGTCGTGATTTTAAGCGCTCGCGACACCCTAACGCAGCGAGTTGAAGGCTTAAACGCAGGTGCAGACGATTACCTAACTAAACCATTTGAAATGGTTGAGCTTATCGCTCGTATTCGTGCACAGCTGCGAAGAGCCTCTGGTAATGCCTCTCCTGTGATGCAAATTGGCGACTTGAGCTTGGATACACGCACTTCTAAAGTCATGTGGCAAGGGCAAGCGGTAAGCTTGACGGCGCTAGAGTATAAAGTGGTCGCTTACTTTATGCATAACCCGGAAAAAGTGATTTCTCGAACCGAACTCGTCGAGCACATTTACAAACAAGACTTTGATCGTGACTCCAACACAATCGAAGTTTTTATCGGCCGAATTCGCAAAAAAATCGCACCAAAGATCATCAAAACTGTCCGAGGGTTGGGATACCAATTAAATGCCGAATAGAAACAGGCTACCGTTGAACGCAATAAAACGACTGAGTATCAAAAGTCGCCTCGTTTTAGCGGCGATCGTTTGGTTAACGGCAATGATCCTCGCCGCTGGTGTGACGATACCGACGCAGGTCTACAACTATATGGTTGATGACACTCGCTCACAGCTCAGCATTTTTATGGATGAAGTCGCAGCACAGTTAGAAGTCGATAACACCGGGCATCTTTCACTCGCAGCTCAGCTATCAGACCCTCGATTTAACCGACCTTACAGTGGTTTGTATTGGAGTGCCTCTACAGAGGCAAGCCTCGAACGTTCTCGTTCGTTGTGGGACAAAAAAATCGAATACAAAGGTTTGGATAAAGATGCGTATGGAGCAAGAGGCGAAAAACTAATTACGCTAGAAAAAGCACTGTATCTTCCTGATTACGATGGTCCTATTCACATTATTATTGGTATTGACGAAGAGCCCATTAAAAATACCCTTCAGACGTTAATCGGCCAACTTTGGCTTATTTTGGGTTTATTATTCGCGGGCGTACTTACCGTCATTTTACTGCAAATTGCTTGGTCATTGAGTCCGCTTACAAAGCTACAAAAAGAATTAGCCGAGCTGAAGTCTGGTAATAAAAAGAGTCTAGAAGAAACCTACCCAAAAGAGATTTCTCCTCTAATCTTCGACCTCAACGCTCTGCTGTTCCATTACCAAGAATTACTAGAGAGAGCTCGCAATCATGCAGGTAACCTATCTCATGCACTTAAAACGCCACTTTCTGTTCTAAAAAATGAAGTTCAGACGTTAGAACCTGAGGCACAATCCCGTCTCCGGGCTCCAATCAATCAAATACAAGACCATATCGATTACCATTTGGGTCGTGCCCGTATGGCCGGATCGATGAACATATTATCAGTGAAGTCGAACCCAGCAGATCGTGTGGATGCTATCTCAATGGCGTTTGATAAAGTGTATGCGAGCCGAAGCATTACCTTAATTAATGAACTTGATTCAGAGCTGAATGTAGCAGTAGAGCAGACCGATCTCGATGAAATGCTAGGTAACTTGCTAGAAAATGGCTATAAGTGGGCCAACAGCATGATTCGTGTGCACTCCTCTCAGGATAAGGAAAATATACACATCATTATTGAAGATGATGGGCCAGGCATCCCTAAAGAGAAACTGAGTCAAGTAATCAAGAGAGGAGTTAGATTGGATGAAACAACCCCTGGCTCAGGTCTTGGTCTAAACATAGTCAGTGAAATGGCACACAGTTACCGAGGTCAATTAACATTGGATACAAGCGCTTTAGGTGGATTAAAAGCATCTTTAGTCTTACATCTCAGCCGAACATAAAGCATATAACACATAAACTTTGTTTTTCGGACCATGATCAGTAAACCGATGAAAATGAAGTCGATGTGAACAAAATCCAAGCAAAGCGTTAAAAGGGATAGCCTTCCACCCCGCTAAATCATACCTTTTTGTTGATTTGGATACGATTTGGGTTGCCCATTTATAAGTGGAATGATAGTATCCGCGCTCGCTTGAACAGTTCCTGTTTCAAGCTTTACCACGAACAACAAGGTCGCATTGTTGATTGTGAACATTTGATTTTTACTAATTTGAGAGTAAATACTATGAAATTCGAAGCAGTAGTACGTACTGAACTAGGTAAAGGTGCGAGCCGCCGCCTACGTCACGCTGGCAAATTCCCTGCAGTTGTATACGGCGGTGAAGAAGCAGCAGTAGCTATCGTTCTTAACCACGACGACATCGTAAACCAAATGGACAAGCCTGAATTCTACGAAGGCATCGTTCTAGTTATCGATGGCAAAGAAGTTAAAGTTAAGCCACAAGACGTTCAACGTCACGCGTTCAAGCCAAAAGTTGAACACATGGACTTCATCCGTATCTAATTCCCTACCAAGGAATTAATCGGATTAAATCCAAACCTTTTGCATAAAAGATAATCGGACTTACCAACCGAGACATCTAAAAAATTTCAAAACCCCGGAGTCTTACCACCTCCGGGGTTTTACTATATTTGGCATATAGCATTTGATTTATGAGCGGGCAATATACTTCACTAAAGTGAGATCGGTCAGCGTCATACTCTCAATCACTTCCGACTCTTCCTCTCCAGTACGCACAAAACCACACTTCTTGTAAAAGTTAAGCCCCTGTTGATTAGTATCCAGTGCTTTCAAACTGATCTGCATAACTGACGTAGAGAGCAAACGTGTCTCTAACTCATCTAACAGTGCACTTCCTGCTCCTTGCCCATAATGTAGCGGCGTAACGTAGCAACATGTCACTAATGCCGTTTTATCTTCGCTGGTGTGGTTAGGTAACTCGTAACTTAAAAAGCCAACAATTTCTCCTTGCCTCTCAACTACGATCAATTGGGCCAGTTGCTCCGTCATCACTCGTGCCCACATCCTTTCTCGACGCTCAATCGTAAACTGCTCTATGTAGCTCTTTGGCATTAATCCTTTATACGCCACCTGCCAAGAATCAACGTGTATCTTGGCGATTTGGGCTGCTTCCTTTTTGAGTGCGTCCCTTACTGTGTATCTCATAAGCATCCTTTATTAGCGTTCACCACTTACAAATTCTTTTAACCCTACCCTTTAAACCAAAGCTCAAAGATAACGGCTACAGTCGCAACGCTTTACATTAATCTATTTTATTTTCATTAATTAAATGATAGTTCACATCATAATATTCGAAGAAGAACGATCCATTATTTACTTTTCATTTTGACTCATTAGGTTGAATCTATTTGTTTAAACACTCGAGTGTCAAATTCGGAATAAGCACGATAAGGTATCGGATGAGGATAAATAAACGATGCCTAAAGCATAAGGTTTCTAAACGATCGCAATTATAGTAAAGAGATAAATACAATTTTTGATAGAGTTTGGCAGAATAAAGCCATGATCAAATGAGTTTAAGCTCTGTACTGTTCATTATGCATACAAACCGAGCCCCTCATCATTAGAGCGAAAATTTATAACGATTTGTGTCATACCTATTAGGAAAAACATAAACTTGGCAAAATAATCACCAAAATCAGCGTAATACTTCGTAAAAATGCGCATTGATTCACACAAACAACACACATTCAATTAACTACCTCACAAAAAATAGAGCTAGCGATATAAAATAAATACTAAATACCAATTCTGTTTATTTATAGACGTAGTTTGCAGGCTTATTAATTCATTTCTCCGATAGAAGTATAAATAAGAGATAGATCACTAAAGTTTCACATTAATTCCGTATATTTCACGCCGTAACAATAACAAAATCACAAAGAAAGGATCCCTTATGAAGTTTTCCAAATCTCTTTTGGTAGTGGCAGTGGGCGCTGCGCTAGCAGGATGCGGCTCAGACAGCGACAATTCTCCAGTAACCTGCGAGACTGCAGATTCTTGTACTAAGTTCACCGTTCTCCACACTAACGATAACCATGGTCGCTTTTGGCATAACAGCGACGGCGAATACGGCATGGCTGCGCGTCACACTTTAATCGAATCTATCCGCGCAGAAGTCGAAGCAAAAGGCGGTGAAACCATTCTGCTATCTGGCGGTGATATTAATACCGGTGTACCAGAATCAGACATGCAAGATGCGGTTCCAGACTTCGTAGGGATGAACCTACTTGGTTACGATGCAATGGCTGTCGGTAACCACGAATTTGATAACTCACTAGATATTCTCGATATGCAAGCCGAGCTAGCTGACTTCCCTATGCTGGCTGCGAATATCTATAAAAAAGATACAAACGAGCGTTACTTCGCCCCTTACAAAGTATTTACTATCAACGGCCTTAAGATCGCTGTTATTGGTCTAACAACGCAAGACACTGCGAAGCTAGTCAATCCAGACAACGTATCAAACATCCACTTCGAAGACCCTCAAGTAGAAATCAAAAAGGTACTGAAGGAAATCGAAGAGAACGAAAAGGTAGACCTAGTATTTGCAACGACGCACATGGGTCACTACGAAGATGGTAAAAACGGTAGTGAAGCACCAGGTGACGTGAAACTCGCTCGCTCTCTTGAAGAAGGACAGCTAAACGCGATCATCGGTGGTCACTCGCAAAACCCTGTATGTATGGAACCAGGTACCAATGAGTATGCTGATTTCAAACCTGGGGATGATTGTGCCCCAGACCAACAAAAAGGCACTTGGATTATGCAAGCGCATGAGTGGGGTAAATATGTGGGTCGTGCTGACTTCGAATACTACGACGGCAAGCTTCACTTAGCGAACTACGCACTAATTCCTGTAAACCTTCTAGACGAAAACGATGAAGTTATCGGTGAACGAATTCAACAAGATGCAACAGTAAAAGCGTTACTACTGCCATACCAACAACAAGGTCAAGAGTTATTAGATGAGAAGATTTCTAATACGACGGGTAAGTTAGAAGGTGATCGTAACGTAGTTCGCTCTCAACAAACTAACCTAGGTCACCTACTCGGCGAGGCATACCGTACTTACAAAACGGTAAATGCTGACTTTGGTGTGATGAACTCTGGCGGCGTGCGTGATTCAATCCAAG
Source organism: Vibrio sp. 970 (assembly GCF_033339075.1). Classification (NCBI taxonomy): domain Bacteria; kingdom Pseudomonadati; phylum Pseudomonadota; class Gammaproteobacteria; order Vibrionales; family Vibrionaceae; genus Vibrio; species Vibrio sp. 970. Next base: position 257,558 of record NZ_JAWOTW010000004.1, on the reverse strand, counting down.
ATGGTGATATCACTTACCGTGACGTACTAACGGTTCAGCCATTTGGTAACTTCGTGACTAAAGCAACTATGACAGGTAAAGAAGTTAAAGAATACCTAGACGTGGTTGCGACGAAATCTGCAGGTTCTGGTGCTTACGCTCAACTAGATAACATCACTTTAGATGTAAATTGTGATGCTGGCTCAGTAACCATTACCGATATTAACAATAAAGGCTTCGATCTAGACGCAACGTACACATTCTCTGTAATCAGCTTCAGTGCTGCTGGTGGCGATAACTATCCAATCATCGATGTTCAATCTACACAGCTAACCGATGCATACGTTTTGCGCGAGTTCTTCGTAAACAACCCACAAATCTCTGCGGATAACTACAACAAGAACTTAGAGAACATCAAGTACTTCAGTAATGGCCAACCAGTAAAAGGTTGTCCTGCAACTGGTAGCTAATACTCAACACCTTACCCCTGGCGCTAAGAGCTTTTACAAGCAATTTCGTCAGGGCTTTCCTTAAAACCGAAGCTTTGTGCTTCGGTTTTTTATTTTCGATAAATTACTGAAAACTCTCCACCTTCACAATATGTTCAAAAATTGTTCATTTGTGTTATTGACGCCCCTGTGTTGGGCTTCTATGTTTGATAAGGTCTTTTAAATATGCAGGTTCATCGGCTAAATTTCGCGAAACATTTTTAATCGCATAGTCAATGATTCTGAGAAAGATGTGAATGGCGTTACAAACACTGCTCTCAAACAATTTGTCTTTGGACTTCAAACGATGGTGATGTGCCTCCACGCGCACACTAATGAGCAGCGATCTGGACGTCAATGTGTTCAAACTGCTGCCATCGAGTTCTGGAGGTCAAAAATGAAACGAGCCAGCAATAGCTACAGACTCCAAATGATCAAAGAAGTAGTTACCCGTAGAGAGCGTGAAGCTTGTACGGATCCTATGGCGAGATACATTCATCAACTCATGGATGAACGCCCAACAAGTAAATTAGATGTTGAATTCAATCATCGATTTTCAGGAAATCACTTCGACGAACAAGCGGGAGGCTGGGTTAGCGACCGTTGGTCGATGAAATAACGCCAATTACCGCTTTATAGGGAAAATGGATAGGAGATTCCCGGTTCTTAAAGGACACCTTGCCGGACCGGGAATATGTAAAAGCCTAATCAGAACCGAAAGCGAAGGCGTAAGTAACCCCACAGACTGAACAAGAACTCTAGAATAAGTCTTGTTGAGGCGATGACTCATCTTGAAGCTGTTCTGGCTTCGTCTTCCCTGGCAACATCTTTCTTCTGTACCTTTGACGACACAACTTAATAACGTGCAACTGCTGAGCGGGGGTTAAGTTAAGCCAATTAAACCTTTCCTCTCTCTTTCTCATACACCCCTTGCAATACCCTTTTTCATCGGAGGTACATACTCCAACACAAGGGCTTGGGACAGTAAAAAACTCCAGTTGCTCCATACTAAAACCGCTCTTTCCATATTAGGGCGTATTGGCCTAGTTTAAATAATGAGAAGATTAGTCAGCAACAAAACTTGCTATATACTTCGCTATGTCAAAAACATACGAAACCATAACCTTATGCTGACAAAAACAGTGTTTTATTACTTATACTTACCGCGTTTATAAAAACGGAGTCTATAAAATGAAGCTTAGCCTAAAAACGTTAGTTACAGCAATCTCTCTCCCTGTTCTTATGACTGCTTGTGCTAGCAACGGTGATGATGTGAAAGAAATAACGGCTCAAGATTTGCAGCACCACAACTGGGAACTTGTTCAAGTTGATGGCAAAAATATCGTTCTAGACGAACACCAAAAAGCGGCTCGCCTAGAAATCGGTGAAAATCTAACCGCAAACGGCAACGCAGGTTGTAACAACTTCTTCGGTCAAGCCGAGCTGAAAAACAACCAACTACGCATCGAAAAAATGGGCATGACCATGAAGATGTGTATGGAAGATCAAATGAAGATCGAAAACGCAATGACACAAACACTATCTAACTGGAGCGATATCACGCTAACTAAAGATGGTCTTGTTCTGAAAAGTGCCGATCACGAATTGACGTTTACACTACGTGACTGGGTAAACTAATCCCAACTAAGTAAACCAGATAGTATCTTAAAGCAGCCAAACGGCTGCTTTTTTTATATCGATGAATCGTTAGTCATGCATGCCAAAGTCATTTAAGTGACAAACTTTCTTTCTCTTTTCGCCCTCAATTCCATGCTTTAAACATCAATTTTGCTCTGTAAAACAACCTATTCATATCTCTGGGGACAATAATTTTCAATTACTTGAAAGAATATCCTCAAACAAACGGTCCGCTCCTAAAATGACACCAAATTTGTCCTTTCTTCGTTTTGCTTCACATTGAGAGTAATTCTTTGAATCAATGAGTGATTCCGTTTGGGATTGGCATTGATAATAGAGAGAGATGAATTACTATCCTTGTAACAGAGCGGAACGACTTGCGAAAACGTCAATAGAAACGAAAGCAAGAACCAAAAGACATAACACGGAATAGATATGAAAAAGCTACTCAGCAGCATTGGCATTTTAGCCACGACTTTTGCGACACCTTCTTTTGCCGATTCATCAGTGAATAGCGAATGGCAAAAAATCGAACATCAAGCCGACGGGCAATCCGTCTACTTTCATGCTTGGGGCGGGAGCCAAGAAATTAATCGCTACATACAGTGGGCGAGTAGAGAGCTAAAATCACGTTATAACGTGACGCTAAACCACGTTAAAGTAACTGATATTTCTGAGACCACTACTCGACTTATCGCAGAAAAAGCGGCAGGCAAAAACAGCGGTGGTAGTGTTGATATGGTTTGGATCAATGGCGAAAACTTCAAATCAATGAAGGATAACCAATTGCTATTTGGTCCTTTTGTCGAAGGTTTGCCAAGCTGGCAATATGTGGATAAATCTCTACCAATTGATGTGGACTTCTCCGAGCCAACAGAAGGTCTAGAAGCACCTTGGGGAGTAGGACAATTAGTGTTTATCCATGACGAGCAAACCCTCCATAACCCTCCAAAATCATTCTCAGAAATGCTGAGCTATGCAAAAGCGTTCCCGAATCGCCTGACTTACCCTCGACCACCAGAGTTTCATGGCACAAGCTTTATCAAAGCATTACTCATTGAACTGTCTAACAACGCCCCTGAGCTGCAACAACCAGTTACCGATGACACGTTTGAACAAGTCACTCAACCGCTGTGGTCTTATCTAGATGAGTTCCATAAAGTCGCTTGGCGCGGTGGTAAGCAGTTTCCAGGCGGTACAGCAGAAACCCTTCAGCTACTAGATGATGGTCAGACTGACCTGGCGATTACCTTTAACCCGAACGCGGTTTTCTCTGCGCAGTCGAGCGGTAATCTTGCAGAGAGCACCAAAGCGTACGCAATGGACGCAGGAGCACTCTCAAATATCCACTTTTTAGCGATTCCTTGGAACGCAAATGCCAGTGCTGGTGCACAAGTTGCGATAAACTTTTTATTGAGCCCTGAAGCACAGTCTCGCAAAGGTAACCTAAACATCTGGGGCGACCCTTCGGTACTAAGCAACCAATACCTAACTGGTTCGGCCAAAAACACTCAACAATTCAAATCTATCGCTGAGCCACATCCAAGTTGGCAAGCGGCGTTGGAAAAAGAATGGTTGAAACGCTACGGGAATTAGTAAGAATCCATGTTAAGAGCGCTGTATTTAGTCATTATCGCAGTTTGTATTTTGCCTACCATTCCGGGACTACTTGGAGTGGTGGTCTCTGCGCTCGGTTATGTACCTCCTATCGGTCTACACCACTTTTCTTTTGATGGCTTCAATGCCGTCTTTGATTGGGAAGGTGTTTGGACATCCATCGGGCTTACTTTCTACTCCGCCATTTTCAGTAGCTACTTGGCTTGCTTCATCGCATTTGCAATTCTACAAGCCTCTTGGGGCAGTAAGTTTTGGCGAAAAATTGAAGTTAGCCTTTCCCCACTTCTCGCGATGCCGCACGTCGCGTTTGCAATTGGCTTTGCGTTCTTGTTTGCCCCAACTGGTATGGGCGTTCGTGTTCTCAACCAACTGTTTGGTTACGACCCGAATGCACAAACGGTGAATGACTTAGCATTGCTGATTAAGGACCCACATGCACTCGGTTTGGTCATCATGCTTGCGATTAAAGAAGTGCCGTTTTTATTGTTGATGAGTATTCCGATCCTTCAGCAATTGAAAGTCGATAAGGTTGAAAAAGTCAGTCACTCGATGGGCTATAGTTCGGCGCAAGCGTGGTGGAAATGCGTATTTCCGCAATGGTTAGCAAAACTTCGTTTCCCAATGCTGGCGGTATTGGCTTACAGTTTGTCCGTTGTCGATGTCGCCCTGATTATTGGCCCTACCAACCCGCCGACGTTTGCGGTTTTGGTATGGCAATGGTTTAACGATCCAGATTTATCGCTCCTACCAAGAGCGGCCGCTGGCGCAGTAATACTGTTTGTGATGGCTAGTCTTTTGATTGGTTTCGCTCGATTGGTGGAATGGTTAACGACCAAAGGCTTCAAACGCTGGCAGTACTCTGGTCGAAACGGGTTTCGTTTACCCGGTAAAACCCTATTTTCACTGATTGCGCTACTTGCACTTCTAATGATTCCACTCATGGTGCTGTGGAGCTTTGCTCAACGTTGGCGCTTTCCAGATTTGCTCCCAAGCCGTTACAGCCTGCGTTTTTGGGAATACGAATGGCACAGTATTCTAGGGACTCTAGAGCAAAGTATGTCAATCGCCCTGATCAGCGCGACTATCGCGCTAGTTCTTGCTTTAATAGCACATGAGTATCGCCTTCGTTATCGCTGGCAGATACCCGGTTACATCATCGCCATCCCGATGCTGATTCCTCAATTATCGGTGCTATTCGGTATGCAAGTGGTAACACTGTACTTAAACAGTAACGCGTATTTCTTTTGGGTATGCTGGGCGCATGTGTTCTTCGCATTCCCATTTATTTACCTCTCGCTAGACGGGCCGTGGCGCAGCTTCGATAACAGCTTAACTCGCGTCGCACTCAGCTTGGGTAAAACACCGATGCAAGCTTGGTTAAAAGTGAAACTGCCAATCCTCCTACCTGCGATTGCATTCGCGTGGGCTGTCGGTATTAGTGTCAGCCTAGCGCAATACCTACCTACATTAGTGCTAGGGGCTGGGCGCATTAGCACCATCACAACCGAAGCCGTTGCACTATCCAGTGGTTTTGACCGACGTGTCACCGCTATTTACGCCATTTGGCAAGCTCTGCTGCCATTCATGTTCTTCTCTTTTGCGATACTGCTTAGCCACTTGCACAGGACGTATCGCCGCTTGTCTATAAAAGGTTTACTACTGAATGAGTCTTTGTCTCGAAAACCTCGCCATCCGTAAAACCAATGGCGACGCGCTTTTCTCGGCGTTTAATATGACCGTAGAAAAAGGTGAAATCGTTACCCTGATGGGGCCTAGCGGTTGTGGTAAATCCACTTTGTTGGATGCCATTGCCGGGCACCTATCCGCCGAGTTCAATTACTCTGGAGCCATTACGCTTGATCACGAAAAGTTGGATGCCCTCCCTGCCCATAAGCGTCAGGTCGGTATTCTGTTCCAAGAAGATTTGCTCTTCCCTCATTTAACGGTGTGGGAGAACCTTGCCTTCGCGCTACCAAACTCAATCAAAGGTGAAGAGCGTAAAGCTCACGCCATGCAAGCACTGAAGAACATTTCATTGACCAAGCTAGCAGAGTCCTTTCCTGACCAAATCTCGGGAGGGCAACGCGCCCGTATCTCATTGACTCGTATGCTGCTAGCAAAGCCGAAAGTTGCGCTACTTGATGAGCCCTATAGCAAGTTGGATAAAGACCTGCGTGTACAATTTCGCAATTGGGTGGTCGAACAATTGCAGCAAGCGAACATCCCTACTTTGATGGTAACGCACGATGAAGACGATATTCCTGATGGCAGCCGCTGCATAAACTGGCCGTGGGAGACAAATCATGCTTGATAGCCTGAGTATAAAGCTCATCCGCAAACCGCTGGCACTCAGTGCGACATATATCGATAAATGTGGTATCACTGCAAATCAGACGACAGTATTTGGTTTTGTGCTTGGCTGTTTTGCCCTGCCTGCTTTGATCGCCGAACAGTACTTGTTGGCGTTGCTGTTTATTTTGCTGAACAGAATCTGTGATGGGTTAGACGGAGCACTGGCAAGGATTCAGGGCATTACCGATGCGGGTGGCTTTCTTGATATCAGCTTAGATTTTTTGTTCTATTCGTTGATTCCTTTTGGCTTTGTGCTTGCCAACCCAGAACACAATGCCGTTGCAGGCGCATTTTTGATTTTTTCCTTCATCGGCACTGGTAGTAGCTTTTTGGCTTTTGCCATCATGGCAGGAAAACAAGGCATCGATAATCCGGTATATAAAAACAAATCGCTTTACTACATGAGCGGCTTAACCGAAGGTACAGAAACCATTGGCTGCTTGGTTTTATTTTGTTTGCTACCGCAACACTTTGCCGTCATCGCGTATATCTTTGGCGCGGCATGCTGGTTTACTACTTTTACACGTATTTATTCAGGGTTTCATACGCTTAACGATCATTAATACTGCTTAGACAATCGCGTTTCCTTAAGGGACAAGCCGCTAAGCCACTGTTTTATAAAGCACCAAAACGCAGGTTAAATTGGGGTATATACTCTTTGAATGAAGAAACCATTCGGAGGCTATATGAAAAAACAGATTAATTTAGGCATGTTGCTCACCATTACTTGTGCGCTCGTGCTTGGCGGCTGTAGCTCACCTAACCCGTACGGAGATGCATACGGCTCATCCGACACTCGCAAAGTTCAGCAGGTTTACTACGGCACAGTAGAAAAAGTAGAACCCGTAACCATTGATGCCTCTACCCAATCCAATGCCATTGGCACCATCGCTGGTGCTGCCGTGGGCGGGATCTTAGGCTCAAAAGTTGGGGGCGGTTCTGGCTCGGATATCGCTGCCATTGGTGGTGGTCTATTGGGTGGCTATGCAGGCAGCAAAGCGGCTGAAGCAACCGCGAAAAGAAATGGCGTGAATCTGACCATTCGTTTAGAGGACGGAAAGATTATCTCTATTGTTCAAGAAGCAAATCCAAACATGATTTTCCAACCAGGCCAAGCGGTCCAAATCAATGTTTCTGGTAATGACGCTAGAGTCGTTCCTCGTTAATTCGGACAAACCAAACCTTTGGCCTGCTTTAATTCAAACACCTAACCCGCGCAAGCTTACATCACTGGCTTGTTAACTTGCGCGTTTCTTTTCGTATCAAACTTGATCGTCGTCAATGGAACATCAATCTCCCACACCTTTCGATGTTCAAATGACATCAAGTTGCTAGCATGAGCCCATTCCAGATAACTTTGGGCTTGTTATGACTCCGACTGTTGACCACGTACTCCTTAATATCGCGCTAAACCTCAGCTCAAATCGCTCTCACGAGCAGCAATATCAAAATCTCATTGATGGGGTCGCGCAAGTATTCCCATGTGATGCGAGCTGCCTGTTTATCTTCGATGAGGATGGTTTTCTAACTCCTGTCGCGGTAAAAGGCTTATCCAGCTCGGTCTTAGGTCGTCGCTATTTCCCCAAGGCGCACCCTCGCTTAGATGCCATTATTCATAGCCGTGAACCGGTGCGTTTCGATGCCGATTGTTCACTGCCGGATCCTTTCGACGGCACACTATTAACTGAAGACCAATGCATTGATGTTCACGATTGCATGGGCTTTAGCTTGTATGTCGAAGGCCAACTTGTTGGCGCACTAACGATAGATGCACTAACGGTGGGCGCGTTTGATGGCATCGATCCTGTCGCTATCGAAACCTTTGCGGCTTTGACCGCTGCGACATTGCGTAACATTGCGCAATTAAAAGCACTCAAAGCACAAAACCAGAAGCAAAAAAGCGTCACTCAAACCCTTATCCAGCAAGCCCGTTCTCAACATGGCGAAATGGTGGGTTTGAGTCCGCAGATCAACCAGTTACGAAACAACATTGCGACCGTTTCTCAATCAGATTATGCGGTACTTATCACAGGAGAGACCGGTACTGGTAAAGAACTGGTCGCGCACTCGGTGCACGCGCAATCTCATCGTAGCGATAAGCCGATGATTTACGTCAACTGTGCGGCCCTGCCTGAAGGTCTGGCTGAGAGTGAACTGTTTGGCCATGTCAAAGGCGCATTTACAGGTGCTAATAGCCACCGTGCCGGTAAGTTTGAACTGGCAGACGGTGGAACGATTTTCCTTGATGAAGTGGGCGAACTGCCTATGATTTTGCAAGCAAAATTGCTGCGCGTAATTCAGCAAGGCGAGCTGCAACGTGTGGGTAGCGATCAGCATTTGATGGTCAATGTGCGCATCATCGCCGCGACCAATCGACAATTAGAAAAAGAGGTCGAAGCTGGCACGTTTCGAGCAGACCTTTTCCACCGTTTAAACGTATTCCCAATCCAAGTTCCCCCACTTCGTGCCCGTGACGGTGATATTCCCGTTTTAGCCGGATATCTGTTAGAAAAGGTACGCCAACAATTTAATGCGCCCAATCTTCACGTTCACCCTAAAGTGTTGACTCAACTGGAGTCTTTACCTTGGTACGGAAACGTACGCGAGCTCGAACACACTTTAACTCGCGCGGCTTTACACGCTATTCAACAAGGTGCAAGCACGATCATGCTTAACCATTTTGACACCTCACTGGCTCTCGATGATGTAAAAAACACATCGCATTATCTGCCTAAAGAAAGCCAACCAATGCGAGAGCTAATAGAAAGCTATCAACGTGATTTAATTGAACATGCTTTGAGCCAAACTGGTGGCGTTTGGGCAAAAGCAGCGGAGTTTTTACAAATGGATCGCGGGAACTTATATCGGATGGGTAAAAAGCTCGGGATCAATAAATAACCAACCACAAGAAGCCGATGTGATTAAGACATCAACTGCGTTGTCTTAATTACATCAACCACTCTCCTAAACCTGACAAAATTCAATAAAAATCAACAAGATAATAATTGGCACACATTCTGCTCTCTAGTGGTCAACATCACGACTATTAAAACAATCACTGGAGAACCCAATATGTTCTGTATTCAATGTGAACAGACAATTCAAACCCCTGCTGTTAAAGGTTGTTCTTTTGCACAAGGTATGTGTGGTAAAACTTCTGAAGTATCTGACCTTCAAGACGTGTTGGTTTACACACTGCAAGGGGTTTCTTTTTGGGCATCAAAAGCACTTGAATTCAACATCATTAACGATGAAATCAACCAATGGGCACCAAAGGCATTCTTCTCTACATTGACGAACGTAAACTTTGACCCTGAACGCATCCTGGAGTTAACTTCTCAAGCTGCAACGTACAAAGCATTGCTAAAAGAGCAAGTAATGTCTGCTGCAACACTCGCCGATACCGAAGTTGCTGACATCCCTGTTGTTGCTCACTTTGAGCTACCAAATAGCGCAGAAGCAATCTTAGCTTTTGCTCCTCAAGTCGCGGTGAACCGTGGTAAGGACCAAGTACATGAAGATGTTATTGGCCTACGCCTACTTTGCCTATACGGACTTAAAGGTGCAGCCGCGTACATGGAGCACGCACGTGTTCTTGAGCAAACCAACAACGATATCTATGCCGAATACCATGAAATCATGGCGTGGTTGGGCACAGATCCTGAAGATCTTGGCGAACTACTTGATTGCTCAATGCGCATTGGCCTGATGAACTACAAAGTGATGGAAATGCTCGACCAAGGCGAAACAACGACCTTCGGACATCCAGAACCAACCACGGTGAACGTCAAACCAGTAAAAGGCAAATGTATTCTTGTCTCTGGCCATGATTTGCATGACCTAGAAAAAATCCTGCAACAAACCGAAGGCAAAGGCATCAACGTTTACACCAACGGTGAAATGCTGCCTGCACACGGCTATCCAGAGCTGAAGAAATACCCTCATCTTGTCGGTAACTACGGCAGCGCATGGCAAAACCAGCAGAAAGAATTCGCAAACTTCCCTGGCGCAATCGTAATGACGTCAAACTGTTTGTTGAATCCAAATGTGGGTCAATACGCAGACCGTCTATTCACCCGTAGTATTGTTGGCTGGCCTGGTGTGGCTCACATCGAAGGCGATGATTTTAGCCAAGTGATTGAATGTGCTCTAGCGCAAGATGGTTTCCAACACGATGAAATCGAACACCACATCACGGTTGGTTTTGGTCGAAATGCACTGATGAACGCCGCCCCTGCGGTTATCGACCAAGTGAAGCAAGGCAACATCAAGCACTTCTTCCTAGTCGGCGGTTGTGACGGCGATAAAGCGGAACGTAGCTACTACACCGATTTTACGGCTGAAGCACCAGAAGACACGCTAATCCTGACCTTGGCGTGTGGTAAGTTCCGCTTCAACAAGAATACGTTTGGCGATATCAACGGCATTCCTCGCCTATTGGATGTGGGCCAATGTAACGATGCTTACTCTGCAATCCAGCTTGCACTTGCACTGGCGAAAGAGTTTGACTGTGACATCAATGAACTGCCACTCACGCTTGTGCTTTCTTGGTTCGAGCAAAAAGCGATCGTTATCTTGCTAACGCTATTTGCATTGGGCGTGAAAGGCATTTACACAGGCCCTACTGCACCGGCATTCCTAACGCCAAACCTAATCGCCATCATCCAAGAGAAGTTCGATATGCGCAGTATTGGCAATGTTCGGGATGATCTAAAAGCCATCCTAGCAGCTTAATAAACTTGCTTGTTACGCGCCTCCTTACGCGGAGGCGCTATCTATTTCGAACCAAAAATAGCCACAACCAAAGAGATTGTTATGTTTTTTGAATGGCAAGGTAACCAACCCGTCACACTCCGTTGCATCGACAAATACTTCGAAACACACGACACCGTCAGCATAAAATTGGCCGAACTAACCGAATCACTTCTGTTTCAGTTTAAGCCTGGCCAGTTTATTAACTTAGGCGTGGAAATTGATGGAAAAATGGAGTTTCGTGCCTATTCAATCAGCTCTATCAATGAAGACGATCACCTTCAACTCACCATCAAACGAGTATCTGGCGGTAAAGTATCGAACTACATCGTTGACTCGCTGCTGCTCGGTGATACCGTTCAAGCATTACCACCAGCAGGCGAATTTAACTGTATCGACCATCCACCCGTGTTACGTGATGGCGAAACAAAAGCCTTGCTTATCAGTGCAGGTTGCGGCGTCACGCCCGTATTTTCGATGGCAAAGCACTGGCTGAGTAATCAAGATGAAAACGACAACGATGTGGACATCGCATTTCTTCATATTGCACGCAGCCCAGAAGAGACGATTTACTACGATCAGCTAGAAACGTTAGACGCTGTGTATCCCAACTTCAATTTAAAGTTGTTGCTGAAAAACCGCGAAGGAACATCGCATCCACAAGGTCGTTTGAATGCCGACTGGATTAAAGAGCTTGTTCCTGATTTCAAGCAACGCACCGTTTACCTGTGTGGTCCAAGCCAGTTTATGCAAGATGTTCACGGCTATTTGAATGATCTTGGTTTTGACATGACGAACTTCTACCAAGAGAGTTTTACGCCAGCGACTGGCGCAGAATCATCGGTCTCCGATGAGACGGTTAACGTTTCTGTTCCTGATTTTGCTCAAAGCATCGATGCGCAAAAAGGTCAGGTACTGGCCGATGTGCTCGAAGGCGCAGGTTTACCATTAATCGTCGCTTGTCGAAGCGGGATTTGTGGCTCGTGTAAATGCAAGGTTCGTAAAGGCAACGTCTCTTCCACCAGCCTAGAAACATTGACGCCAGAAGAAATTGAACAAGGCTATGTGCTCGCCTGCTCATCAACCATCGAAGCGGATCTTGAAGTGCAGATCGGTTAATGCTGCTGGTGTCGATCTTTTATTGTTTCCCGTCATTCCGGCGAGCCTAGGCGAGATCAGGAACCTAATATCAGCGTGTTAGGAATAACTCATTCTGATAATAGACTCTGAATCACACTCGCGTCTCGCTATTCAGATTGACGGGGTATCGCGGAAATGCCAGCCGTACTCAAACGGCTGGTATTATAGATAGGTACAACTTTCGTTTCGTCGTCATTGCTTCTCGCTAAACAACAACACTTTCAATGCTGCTTCGCTGTCTACGTCCATAAACTCTGGCGGGTTATCCAGACGCTCACGGAATGTCAACTCTGGCGCCTCTTCTTTCATGCTTTCAATCAAGAAGTCGCTTGTCACAGATGGCGAGTTCACACATGCCATCACTTGACCACCGTCTGCCAACAAATCCGGCAACCGACGTAAAATCTTTTTGTAATCTTTAGTCAGCGCAAAGCTGCCTTTCTGGAATGAAGGCGGATCGATGATAATCAAGTCATACTGACCAGATTTCTTAATCTTACCCCATGATTTAAAGATATCATGCCCCATAAAGCTTACCTGGTTGATGTTATGACCATTTAGCTTGTGGTTTTCACGGCCTTTAGACAACGACGCTTTCGCCATGTCGACGTTAATCACTTTATCTGCACCACCCGCAATGGCAGCGACAGAAAAGCCACACGTGTAAGCAAACAAGTTGAGCACGTTTTTATGCTTCGCATTTTCCCGTACCCAATCACGACCGTAGCGCATGTCCAAAAACAGACCGAAGTTTTGGTTGCGGCCAATATCCAATTGGTATTTCAAACCGCTTTCTTCAACGACAGGGCGAGCATCTAATTCACCGACAAGCACTTCTGAAGGCGCACCATCGGCATAACGGTGCTGAATAACCATAGTACGACCTTGCTTGTCTGCCCACAGTGGTGATTGTACCAACGCATTGAGGCCGCTTTTCAGCTCAGCGAGAAACACGTCGTCGACTTCTTTAAACAAGTTGATGATCAACTGACCTTGTAACCAGTCACAGGTGATTTGCTCTAGGCCCTCAAAACGACGACCACGACCATGAAACAGTCGACGAATTTCATTCGGAGCTTGCGCTAGCTCGGTTTCTAGATGCTGAAAAAACAGCGGAAGTTGTGATGCTTGCATCGAGTTCTCTTATTAGTTTTCTTTGTGACGGTTATTTGATCGTAGGCCAGTTCAGTTCCCAGGGGGAAAGCCAAGTATCCAAACCCTGAGAGACGATTTCACTGTGCCATTTGTTACCAAGCACTTTGTATTCTCGTGGATCGCAAACAAAGCGATATTGCTCATCTCGGTATTGGAAGCAAAGTGAAAATGCATGCAGATAACCGCGATCAGCCTCATTGCCTGCATTGTAAATCGGGTCGCCAACAATACCTGAGCCAACCGATTTTAATGCCACGCGGATTTGATGCGTTTTACCAGTGTGCGGCTTACATAAAAATAAACGCTCTCCGGGCTCTGCCGCAAGAGAGAAAAACTGGGTAACGGCTGGGTTATTTTTGCTGTTGACCAGCTTCCATGATGAACGGCGCGAACGCTCCATATCACCAACGACCAAACCTTGTTTCTTTTTCGGCTTTTTAGAGCCAATCGCCAGATAGAACTTTTCCACTTGGCGGTCAGCAAAAGCTTGCGATAACGCACTGCCCGCTTTGGCGTTGCGTCCGAGGAGCAGAATACCCGATGTCATTTTATCCAAGCGATGGATAAGATAGAGATGCTCATCACCACTCTGCTTAGCCACTTCTTGCAGCAGCATTGTGTCGCCATCGTCTTTATGAACAGAGACGTTAGGATGCTTATTGATGATCAGAAAATCGGGATGGGTATGTAGAATATCGAACATAAAAAACTGGCTCCACGTTTGGAGCCAGCAGTATACATAAGTTATCGGACAAAGCTATCGAGGCTTGCCCCCAAGGTCTTTGCTAAAGCTTCTTCGAGAAAATGCCAGCAAGACCAATGATTGCGATACCCAGCAGCATGATTTCACCTTTGCCACTGTCAAAGCCAGACTTAATCCCCATGAAGGCAACAATAGCAATCGCAACAGGAATCAGGTATTTAACTAGGTTGTACCACAATCCAAATAGCGGGAAGGATACTTCGCCGTCATTAGTGATCTCTTTTTCTAGCTCAGCACGGCTTAGGCGCCATCCAGCAAAGATACAAACCAACATACCACCAACCGCTAGGAAGATTTTGTCCGTTAGCAAGTCGAAGATATCAAAGGCACCGGTACCAAACAGCGTTGGTCCCATTCCACCCAACGATAGTGACGCAAAAATACATAATGCCGCCATAACTGCGCTTGCAGACAGAACTGCGTTAGAGCGCTTCATGCCTTTCTCGTCGATTAGGTAAGACACGACAACTTCCAATAGTGATACTGAAGAAGTTAATGCCGCCACCGTCAAACCGATGAAAAATAGCAACGCGAATAGCAACCCAATCACACCGCCCATTTCAGCAAATAGCTGAGGAACGACAACGAATACAAGACCAGGGCCTGCTGCAGGCTCCATGCCAAAGGCAAACATTGCTGGGAACATAGCAACACCAGCAAGAATCGCGACACCTGTATCCATCGCAGTAACCATACCGGTTGTTTGAACTAGGTTCTCTTTCTTCTTCAGGTAAGAACCGTACGTCATCATACAACCCATACCTAAGCTAAGTGAGAAGAACGCCTGCCCTAGTGCAGCAAGAACTACGTTGCTGTCGACTTTAGAAAAGTCCGGCATGAATAAGAACTCAAGGCCAGCCATTGCACCTGGCAGCATCAAGCCTTTAACAGAAACAACGATTAGGATTAAGAACAGAAGCGGCATCAGAACCTTACCGGCTTTCTCAATACCACCCGAAATCCCTTTCATCACGATCATGACATTAAGGAACAGGTAAACACCCATCCACATCAAAGGTTGAATCGGATCTGAGATGAAACCGCCAAAGCTGTCGCCAATTGCTTCTGGCGCGCTGAGTAGACCACCGCCCACTTTAAAGATGTAGGCCAATGCCCAACCACCAACCACTGGGTAGAAGCCCATGATCAAAAGACCACTGAAGACTCCCATAACGCCAGTGAACGTCCAGCGTCGGTCAGTTGTCTTGAATGCACCTACGGCAGAAAGACCTGTCTTACGACCAATAGCGAACTCTGTCAGCATCACGCTAAAGCCGATAAAAATTACAAAGATAAGATAGATAGCAACGAATGCACCACCGCCGCTCTCACCTGCTGTGTAAGGGAATTTCCATATATTGCCTAAACCGACAGCGGAACCCGCTGCTGCCATTACGAAGCCTAGTTTAGACCCCCACGTATCACGTGGTGCTGCTGTATTAGTTGTAGCCACGCTTTTTCTCCAAAATTAGTTTGTTGTGTATGCATAGAGATAGGCGTCTAAAAAGTTTATGTAAAAATTATTGTACACTTATAAAATAAGCGTTCGACGCACTATGTCTAGAAAGTAAAGCAGCTCCCCTTTAAAATTGGAACCCCAAAAAAGTACATTTATCGCACAAGTGTCGAGTTACGCAGGTTAAATGCTGCTTTTTTGTTCAAAAGTTAAAGAATGACCTTATTTTTCACATTAAAATAACAGAATCAGCTGTTATGAAATTCGTTCCTCATATAAGGTCAATCCCACGTCTAAATGGGAAATCTATTCCCCCAACCCACTTTTATGCTTAATATCCTAGAAGGGCATATTACTCTGAGCGTATATGGACAAGTTTTATCACTTTCTTACTTTAGCTGGCATCGGGCTATATTGGTTACTGGTCGCAGGTGTGACCATTCGTGTCGTTTTAAAGCGCCGTGCAGTGAGCGTGTCTTTAGCTTGGCTAATGATCATTTATATCCTTCCCGTTCTGGGTGTCGCATGTTATTTCCTCTTCGGTGAACTGAACTTAGGCAGAAAACGAGCCGAACGTGCGAAAGAGATGTTTACACCATTCGAGAAGTGGTTCAGTCAGCTTAACGACTGTAACGCGCACAACCCAGAAACGATGGGAAGGCACATCTACCGAATTGATGAACTTTGTAACAACCGCCTTGGTCTTCCCGCATTGAGCGGTAATACATTGTCGCTGCAACAGTCACCTAATGAGATTTTGCATTCCATTATTGAAGACATCGAAAACGCGCAGAGCAGTATTCGAATGGTATTCTACATTTGGCATCCGGGTGGTTTGGCTGACTCTGTCGCTTCTGCGCTTATTCAAGCGGCTAAACGCGGCGTAGATGTCAAGCTATTGCTCGATTCAGCAGGTAGTCCACGTTTTTTCAGAAGTCCTTGGTATCGAATGATGCAGGATGCTGGAATTGAAGTTATTCAAGCGTTAGAAGTGAAGATGTGGCGTATTTTCTTACGTCGTCTTGATCTTCGCCAACATCGCAAGATCATCGTAATTGATGATGAAATTGCTTATACCGGTTCAATGAACCTGGTTGACCCGGCTTACTTCAAGCAAAACAGTGGCGTCGGGCATTGGGTGGACATCATGGTTCGCATTACGGGACCAACGGTAAACGTATTGAGTGCCATCCACTGTTGGGATTGGGAAGTCGAAACTGGCGAACGTCATTTACCAAGACTACCTGAATGCAAGATCGATGAGAGTGAATTCCAACACCCTATTCAGGTTGTGCCTTCTGGCCCAGGTATGCCGGAATATCTGATCTATCAAGTATTAACATTGGCAATAAACCAAGCCAATCGCTCGGTACGAATCACAACACCATATTTCGTGCCCAATGCTGATTTACTCGAAACGTTAAAGATGACAGCACAACGAGGCATTGACGTTGAACTCATTATTCCCCATAAAAATGACTCTATGATGGTGCAATGGGCGTCACGCGCTTTTTATAGTGAGCTCTTGAGTGCAGGGGTCAAGATTTATGAGTTTTATGGTGGTTTGCTGCATACAAAATCTGTCGTAATTGACGACCAATTCTGTTTAGTTGGCACCGTAAACATGGATATGCGCAGCTTGTGGCTGAACTTCGAAGTGACCCTCGCCGTTGATGACGAAGAGTTCACCAAGCAAATGTCTTGGCTACAAGATAGCTATATTAAGCAATCTCACACTGTTGTATTGGAAGAATGGGAGAAAAGGAGCCTATTTTCTCGGTTCTTAGAGCGAGTGTTCTATCTCTTCAATCCACTCCTTTAATACCTCAAATACACCGACTAAAAAACCTCCAGCGCAACATGCATCCTGCTGGAGGTTTGTTCTTTTAGCTCCCTATCTACACGATACCTCTCGACATCATTACCTGTTCATCTTGGCTGTTATTGGCTGATAGTTGACTTTTCCCTTGCATAACCTACGTCGTCCATGTTTTAAATATTCAAAACCGCAATATTTAAGACAGGGAACTTTTATGTCAGAGGGAAAAAAAACCAAACTCATTACCGCTGGCCGCGATAAAAAGTGGACAAATGGTGTTGTAAACCCACCCGTTCAACGCGCTTCAACCGTGGTATTCAATACCGTTGCAGAAAAGAACCAAGCCACCATTAATCGTGCAAACAAAACATTGTTTTATGGTCGCCGAGGCACCAACACGCACTTTGCTTTCCAAGACGCAATGGTTGAGATTGAAGGTGGAGCTGGTTGCGCGCTTTACCCTTGTGGAACGGCAGCAATTTCAAACGCCATCCTCTCTTTCGTTGAAACTGGCGATCACATTCTAATGGTGGACACTTGTTACGAACCAACTCGTGACTTTTGTAACACCATAATGAAGAAAATGGGCATCGAAACCACCTATTATGACCCAATGATCGGTGAAGGTATCCGAGACTTGATTCAGCCGAATACCAAAGTCCTTTTCTTGGAGTCTCCTGGTTCAATAACCATGGAAGTCCAAGATGTACCTACATTAGCGCGCATTGCCCACGAGCAAGATATCATCGTGATGCTTGACAACACATGGGGAGCAGGCGTGAACTTCTCTCCTTTCGAGCATGGCGTAGACATTTCCATTCAAGCGGCAACTAAGTATATTGTTGGACATTCAGATGTCATGCTAGGTACTGCTGTGGCTTCTGAAAAGTATTGGGATCAGCTTCGTGAACAAAGCTACCTGATGGGTCAGTGCGTTTCTCCTGACGACGCATACCTAGGTCTTCGAGGTATTCGCACGTTGGATGTTCGCCTAAGACAGCACGCAGAAAGCAGTTTAAAAGTCGCTCAGTGGCTCGCTTCTCGCCCAGAAGTTGATCATGTCCGCCATCCAGCTTTAGAAACAAGCCCTGGCCATGAGTTTTTCAAACGAGACTTCACAGGTGGAAACGGCTTGTTTTCATTTGTTCTCAAAACGTCTTATCCAAAAGCGACGACGGCTCTGCTTGATGGTATGAAACACTTCAGTATGGGTTACTCTTGGGGCGGTTATGAAAGCCTCATTCTAGCTAACGAACCTAAGAGCTTTAACAGCCTGAGAACCGTAGCTCACCCACACTTTGAAGGTACTTTGGTTCGTATTCATATTGGCTTAGAAGACGTAAATGACTTGATCGCTGATTTAGAGGCTGGTTTTGCGCGTTATAATGCCTTAATGCTTGAAAAAGAAGCCTCCCTATAACAATGATTGAATCGCCCTGCATTGCGGGGCGTTTTTATAACCCTCTGACTTAATTAGAATTAACTAACATTCGCCCGAACCATTAATTAATGTTAATCATTTGTGTTGTTTTTCAATTGAGCAGTCACAGAATGAAATAATGTGCCATAAATAGGCTTTTCAAATTTAGAGTTTCTCTCCTACTTTTTATCATTCATAAGAGGTCATACCACAAGGAGATAGTTTTGAAACTCAAATTTATAGCGCTAATGCTTTTTACCTTAGTTACCGTCCCAATAACCTCCGTATACGCTGCAACAGGTTATACCCAAACCAAGTATCCGATTGTTCTGGTTCACGGTTTGTTTGGTTTTGATACCCTGGCAGGCGTTGATTACTTTTTCGGAATACCACATTCCTTAACAAAAGATGGTGCTAAAGTTTATGTTGCACAGGTATCCGCGACCAATAGCAGCGAAGTTCGAGGGGAGCAACTGCTTGCTCAAGTAGAAACCTTACTTGCAGCTACAGGCGCAGAGAAAGTCAATCTCATTGGTCACAGTCATGGTGGTCCAACAACGCGCTATGTTGCCTCTGTCCGTCCTGACCTAGTCGCATCAGTTACGACTATAGGAGGCGTTAATAAAGGGTCTAAAGTAGCCGATTTAGTTCGTGGCACCGTATCTGAGGGTTCGGGGAGTGAGCAGCTCGCGGTAAAACTGGCGCAAGGTTTAACCACTCTTATTAATCTTCTATCAGGTGGTTCTGATCTCGACCAAGACCCTTTAGCCTCATTAGCAGCCTTGACCACGGAAGGATCATTGGCGTTTAACCAGCACTACCCAGAGGGAGTCCCTACCAGTGAATGTGGTAATGGCGACTTGCTAGCTTCAAATGGCGTTTATTACTACTCATGGACCGGATCATCCACTTTTACAAACGTTTTCGATCCGACTGACGCTGCCATGATGGTACTTGGCTTAGCCTTTGATGGGCCGAATGATGGCTTAGTTGGTGCGTGCAGCACACATTTAGGCAAAGTCATACGTGATGATTATCAAATGAACCATTTGGATGAAATTAACGGTCTACTCGGTATTCATCATCTTTTTGAAACCGATCCAGTCACGCTTTATCGCCAACATGCAAATCGTCTCAAACTTCAAGGTTTATAAGAGGTCATCACAATGAAGAAAGTCGCTCTCACCACTTTTATCCTGCTCTCGATATTTGGCGTGGGAGCGCTTTCTCTGTTGCAAAGCGACAAACAACAAGAGATAACCTCTAACCATTCGCCATCTCAGCAAGATATAGCCGCCGATGTCTCTTCCCCAAAAGATTTCTTCGAATATTCTCTTAGCCGGCTGGGCGAAGAAGATCTCGATACGATCAAAGCGGAAGTCAATGATGACACTTTAGCAAAGCAAACTCTGAATATTGATGCCAAACTTTTTCAAACCTACCTTTCCTACAAGCAAGCACTCTCTGCATTAGAGCCTTTTGAGCACAATCACCTAACGCTTGAACAGTTAACCATGCTGAATGAAGCAATACTGAACTTACAGCTTCAATACTTTAGCGAGGCGCAGATAACCCAATTGTTTGACGAAGAAAACCGACTTCGCCAACTTGCTTTAGAAAAGCTGACGATTAAAACACAGGCATCGGATATCGAGAGTCAAGAACACCTTCTCAATCAAGCGTTATCAGAACAACCGGATTACATACGAGAAAGTGAACGCAATAACGCATTAGCAAAGCAGCTCGAGCAAGCTTCTCAGCTTGATTCACAAGACAAGTACATCGCCCGTGTTGCTCTGGTAGGAGATGCCGGAGCGCAGAGGCTGCAAAAACTTGATGAGCAAAGAGAATCATTTGAGACTCAACTCGCCACTTACTTAAAGCAGCGTCAAAATATTCTGAATAGAGATTTTCTAGGGCAAGACGAAAAACAGGCAGAAATCATTGCTTTAAGAAAACAAAGCTTCGATGCCACTCAATGGCGTCGAATCGAAGCTTTGGAACGTATTCATGATAGCCAGAACTAACAACATTAGCTTAATAGCCAAACGTTACTTATTCTGCTTTTTAGGACATCCAACGATATGGTCATCCACCATGCCGACGGCTTGCATGAAAGCATAACAGATGGTTTCACCGACAAACTTGAAGCCTTTCTTTTTTAGGAATTTACTCATGGCTTTGGATTGCTCTGTCGAAACTGGCACGTCACTCATATGTTGCCATTGATTAATGATTGGTTCGCCGTCCACGAACTGCCACAACGCGTCTGATAAACTTCCGTATTCAGCAATTAACGCTTTGGCCGCTTTGGCATTACTGAAAACCGAGTTAATCTTTCCGCGATGCCTTACAACATCGAAGTTTTCCACGATGTATTCAGCGCGTTCTTCATTTCTTTGTTCCAACGCATCTAGATCGTAATTCTCGAACGCTTCTCTGTAACCTTCGCGCTTTTTAAGGATGGTGATCCAACTAAGACCAGCTTGCGCACCTTCCAAAGTAATAAATTCAAACAGGACTTGGTCGTCATATACTGGCACGCCCCATTCGGAATCATGATATTCGCGCTCTAATGGGTGATTCATCGCCCACGCACACGTTTTTTGTTCTGTCATTATTCTTCCTTAAAAAGCGCCTCTAACTGATGAGCTAGAGGCGCGATATTTTTCATCGTTATATCAGTAGCACTAAGCCTGTTTCGGTACTGCCACTTTATGGAACAAACGATACAACACTGGCACGACAATCAGTGTCAGGACTGTCGCAAAACCCAAACCAAACATAATCGTAACCGCCATTGGTTTGAAGAAAATATCTGGCAACAGTGGGATCATACCAAGGATCGTCGTGATAGCAGCCATACAAACGGGACGGACGCGACTTACCGCAGCATCAACGACCGCGTCATAAGCCTCTTTACCGGACTTCATTTCAATTTCAATTTGGTCCAGTAATACGATGCCATTTTTGAGCACCATTCCCGATAAGCTTAAGAAGCCGAGCAATGCCATAAAACCAAACGGCGTGTTGAGTGCCAACAAACCAGTGGTGACGCCAATTAACGCCAGCGGTACGGTAAGCCAAACAATGAGTGGCTCTTTGATAGAGTTAAATAGGAATACAGTGATCAAGAACATGAACAAGTACCCCATTGGCATAGTAGTAAACAGTGACTCTTGAGCATCACCTGAAGATTCGTATTCACCACCCCACTCTAAGGAATAACCTGGTGGTAATTGAATCGCTTCGATTTGGGGCTGTAAGCGTTTTTGCAATGTCGATGCGGTTTCTTCACCTAGAATATCAGGGTCTGCCATCACAGTGAGCATACGCTTACGGTTCTTACGTACGATGATAGGATCCTCCCAACGCATGTCGTAACCCATTGTGACTTGTTGAAGTGGGATAAACTCACTCTGTGCTGGACTCCATATTTTCATGCCTTCAATGTTACGAATATCAATACGTTCATCTTCAGGTAAACGAGCCACGATAGGCATGAGCGTCGTGCCGTCTCGGTAAAGGCCTATCGTCATTCCAGAGAATGACATGGACAAGAAGTCATCGACATCTGATTTGGTAATGCCATAGCGACGTGCCTGACTCTCGTTAAACTGAGGTTCAAGAACTTGGGTTCGTTCACGCCAATCATGCCTGATATTTGTTGCCTGAGGGTCGGCGTACATGATGTCCTTGACCTGAGCGGCTATCGTACGAAGGACGGTTGGATCTGAGCCAATAATGCGAGCTTCAATTTTTGCACCACCACCAGGGCCTAACTCAATCTGTTTGAGCTTGTAATTGATTTCTGGGTAGTTGGCTTTTAAATACTCTCGAAACTTCGCCATTAATGGTTTCAACGCTTCGTAATTTTCCATACGAGTGGTTATCTCACCATAAGCCGCATAACTTTTCTCTGGCGCGTACGTTAACATGAAGCGCTGTAAGCCTTTACCCGCGGTCGTCGTGATATGGTCAACATGCTCTTGCTTAGCTAACCAACTTTCTAACTCTTTAAGCGTTGTGTTGGTTGCTCGAATATCAGTTCCTTCTGGCATCCATACATCTAACTGAAAAATCGGCGTTGTCGAAGATGGGAAAAACGCTTGCTTCACAAAGGTGAACCCGTAAACACTTGCCGCTAATCCCGCAATCAGCACCACAACGGTAAACCAAGCACGACGCATACAAAACTGAAGAAACTTTTTATAAATAACGAAAATAACCCCGTTATATGGATCATTTTCTTCCCCTTCACCTTGTTTAATCTTCTGGCCTTTAAAGAAGATGTCAGCAAAGAATGGTGTCAACGAGATAGCGGTAAACCAGCTCAACATTAAAGAGATCAGCAGAACCGTAAATAAAGTGCCACAGTATTCGCCCGTCGAGTCTTCAGACAGTCCAATTGGCGCAAATGCAGTTACCGCAATCACAGTTGCCCCAAGTAATGGCCACTTTGTTTGGGTAACAATGTCGGTCGCTGCTTGGAGTCGAGTTCGCCCTTTTTGCGTACCAATCAAAATCCCCTCAACCACGACGATTGCATTGTCCACCAGCATACCTAACGCGATAACCAAGGCACCTAATGAAATCCGCTGCAAATCTATCGCGAGATACTTCATGAAAATGAACGTACCCAGCACCGTCAGCAGCAAGATTAAACCGATTAGTAGCCCAGAACGTAGCCCCATAAAGAACAGAAGTACGATAATGACGATACCGACAGCTTGAGCCAAGCTGACAACAAAACCGCTAACCGATTTATCCACCTCTTTAGGCTGACTGTAAATTTCCGAGATTTCGATACCGACAGGTTGTTGGTACTTTAGCTCGGCAAGGCGATGATCAAACGCTTTTCCGACTTCAACCACATTGACGCCTTCAGCAAAAGAAACACCCACGTTCAGTGCAAGGCTGCCGTTAAAATTAATAACATTACTCGGTACTTCTACATACCCGCGTTTTATTTCCGCCACATCTTTCAAGAAAATGAGCCCCTGAGCGCCCGACTCAGTAATCAACAAATCACCCAGCTCCTCCACACTCTGGAACTCGCCAGTCGGCTGAATTCTGATGTACTCGTCACCAATTCTGATCGCCCCTGCGTCAGAAACCACGTTTTGCGTCGAAAGAAGATTAAACACGGTATCCGGAGCAAGACCTATACTGCTCAGCTTTTTCATCGATACTTCGATGAAAACTTGTTCTTGCTGTTGCCCGGATACCGAAACTTTACTCACACCATCAACCAGTTCGAGCTCTCGGCGTAAGTAATCGACGTAATCCAGTAGCTCTTTATAGCTATAACCGTCGCCAGTCACCGCTAACAAAATCCCGTAAACATCACCAAAATCATCGATCACTTGAGGTTCATTCACACCTGGAGGCAACGTCCCTTTAAGGTCGTTCACTTTACGGCGCAACTCATCCCAAATTTGTGGTAGATCATCAGGGCCATAATTGTTCTTCATCGTGACCGTGATTTGAGATAAGCCTCGGCTAGAAATCGAATTTACTTCATCAACATAAGTAAGCTGCTGAATCGCTTTTTCGATTGGGTACGTCACTTCTTCTTCGACTTGTTGCGGTGTCGCACCAGGGTAAGAGGTCACTACCATCGCATCTTTAATAGTAAAAGCAGGGTCCTCAAGACGCCCTAAACCAAAGAATGCGGCGATACCACCAATCAAAAATATCAGTGCGAACATCCAACTGATGACGCGATTTCGGATGAAGTACGCAGCAATACCGGTCACATCATCATCACTTTGAGGCGCTGATTTATTAAGATCGCTCATAGACCGGCCTCCTGCGTAGCCATTTCCTGTATCACTTCCACTTTCATGCCATCCCTTAATCGAGAAACACCGGCAATCACAACTTTGTCTTTGAGCATGAGACCATCAAGGATTTGAATGGACGTTTTAGATGCCTTACCTGCTCGCACCTGTTTGCGCGATACCGTATTGTCGTCATTCAGTACCCAAACAAATTTGTTTTCGCGCCCCAGCTCGTCACCATCCGCATTAAAAATGGCTTCGATAGGGACATTAATTCCTAGGTTGAGATCAAGCCCAACATTCTCGTCTTTAGACGTTACTTCAACAGCCATCCCATCTAGGATGTACTCTTCTTCCGGCATAGGAAGCGACAGTGTGACAGTAAACGTACCTGTTGTTGGGTCGGGTTCGGTTGTAAATTCTTTTACCGTCGCGTTATATTCGTTACCACTGGGCACGCGCACTAATGCTTTGATCGCGGTAAGCCTTTCTTCCGTTGGCGGTTGGTTCACATAGAGTCGGTCAGGAAGCTGAATCAACACTTCGACTCGCTCCAAGCTGTGAATATTAACGATATGCTGTCCGACTTGAACATTTTCGAATTGGTCGATATTAACTCGCGAAATAATCCCATCCACGGGCGCTTTTAAGGCAGTAAATGATAGACGAAGTTTGGCTAACTGAAGCTCAGCTAAGGCGATTTGTCGTTGTGCTGCAATTTCATCAAACTGAGACTTAGCTAATAGGCCTTTATCGACCAAAGGGCGTGAGCGGCGATACTGACTGTCGACAACAGAAAAACGCGCACTCGCATTATCTACATCCAACTCATAGTCAGTGGGATCTAGTGTTGCAATAACATCACCCTTCGTGACTTTGTCGCCCTCTTTTACCATGATGCTGCTGACTTCTCCTGCCACTCTGAAGCTCAAATGAGAGCGATCCGCTGCATTCGCAACCGCAGGGAAGTACAAGTTGTCATCCACCTTGCTTCCCGCTAATGACGTAACTCTAACTCGTGGCGTTTCGAGCTCTTTTTCTGGCGCCTTATCCCCACAGCCAACGAGAAAAAGCGTTGAAAGTAAAGTCGCTAGAGAGATGATTCCTTTCATATTACAACCCTCTTTCCTTAATCCACGCTCTTACCTTAATTCCGGGTTCAATTACACTGACACCCGAGATAATGATTTGGTCGCCATCGTTAAGCCCAGCTAACACTTGATTTTTGTCATTCATCTCAATTGCGGCTTTGGACACAATGCCTTGCTCATCGACACGCCAAACGTATGTTTTGCCGTTCTCTTCTAGCAACGCGGAGTTAGGAATCTTTGTCGCTCCTGCACTTTTGGACAGGAGGTAAGCATTGCCAGACATTCCCGGCAAAAGGCCTATTTCTGCTGGTCGCTCCATGACCATCGTGACTTTGTAACTGCCCGTTTTAGGATCGGCCTCTGTATCGATTTCCTGAAAGGTTAAATCAAAGGCTCGCTCGGGGAACGCATCAAATATCATTCTGGCAGAGACATCGCTCCCCTGCGTGTAACGATTTAGAAGATAGTCTGGGATTTGGAATATCACTTTGAGGAGTTGGTTGGACTGAATATTCATCACCCCTTCTTTCGCGGCAACATATTCATGGTTTTCTGCTGGAATGTACGAAATGGTTCCATCATATGGCGCGACAAGTTTGGTATACCTTAAGTTTGCCTTTGCTTGATTCCATTGAGCTTTTGCCGAGTTGTGGTTCGCTTTTGCCTCATCAAAATCTTGCTCAGATACTACTTGGTCTTTACGTAGCTTTTGGTATCGCTTGTATTGCACATCTGCGAGCAAAAAATTTGCCCGAGCTTGCTGTTCGAGCAGAGAATATTCATCTGGGTTTAATGACGCCAAAACATCACCTTTACTGACGACTTGACCTTCATTCACTTCTATCGTTTGAAGAAGCCCAGGAACTCGAAATGTCAGTACTGCTCTATCGCCAGCTTCCGTCGTGGCAGGAAAATGTCGCTCAAACTGGGCATTGCCAACAGATACTGTAAATAGCTTCGCAGGGCGCGATTCAGGTTCAGGAACAGGAGGAAGTTCTTTACCGCACCCCGACAAGACAGCCGAGATGGCAATAGGAATGAGCAATCTTCTCATTACATTCATCCATAAAAATTGGGGGATTATTTTTAAAGTAGATGAATTTTGAACGAACTTCCAGAGCGGAAAAGATTAATAGTGCTTTAAAATTAGTAATTTGTGATAAAAAAGCAGGCTTTATGCCTGCTTCAGTTAAATCTTCTTTGGATACAAAATGCCTAGAGCTTACTGAATTCTCTGTTCACCCTATATGTATCAGACGTAACATAAGCTTCCATGTTACGAATTTTGACATCAAGACGGTCAAAATCCCTTTCCAACACACTGAGCAGTTGATCAGGGCTTTGCCCTTTCTGCCAAGGCTTACTTTTGAGCGTATGCTCTTGCTGCGCTCTGATATTTTCAGAATACGTTACTGGTTGCTTTTCTAACATAAACGCCATCGCGATGTACGCTAACAATACCAAAAACGTACCACCTAACAGCGCTGCAGAAATCACTACAATACGAATCAACCAAACTTCTGCACCAAAGTAGTTGGCAATTCCGGCGCAAACACCGGAGATTTTGCCATTTACTGGGTCACGATACAGTTCTCGATTATTCATACTTTCGTCTCCATGTTGGTGACTCAGCATCCAAGATGCGCTCCAATGTATCAACTCGGGACTGCATCGCTTCCGCTTTTTCAGATAGTACCTGAAGGCGCTCTAAATCTTGGCTCGACAGTGCACTATCTGTTTTGCGTTTGCTGCGATAGTGTAAGAAGAGCCATAGTGGAGCGACAAAGATTAAAAAGACAATCACTGGTCCTGCTATAAAAAATGCCGACATAAATGGCTCCTTTCTTATTTATCTTTCGATGACATCTGTTCTTTCAGTTTTGCCAACTCTTTTTCAATTTCGTCTTGTGCCTGCAACTCTGCAAACTCTTGTTCTAGCGATTTAGCATTACCAGTTTGAGCATACAGGTCTGCTTCCGCTTCCATTTCATCCACTTTACGTGAGTACTGCTCAAATTTCGCCATCGCTTCATTAGTGCGGCTAGTGTGCAGGTGTTTTTGCACATCACGACGGTTAGATGCAGTTTGGTTACGAATTGCTAGTGCTTGCTGTTTTGCGCGCGTTTCGGCAATTTTGCTTTCCAACTTACCAATCTCGCCAGTAAGCTTATCGATCGTTTCTTCCACTAAGGTTTGCTCAGTGTGGAGGCCTTTAATCACTTGCTCTAGCTTTTGCTTTTCAATTAACGCTGCACGAGCTAGATCTTCACGCTCTTTCACTAATGCTAAGCTCGCTTTTTGGCCCCATTCGCCAATTTGCTCTTCTAACGTTTCAACCTTACGAGCCAACTCTTTCTTGTCTGCAATCGCTTTAGCCGAGTTAGTACGCACTTCAACAAGTGTGTCTTCCATTTCTTGAATGATAAGACGGATCATTTTTTCAGGATCTTCCGCCTTGTCCAGTAATGCACTGATGTTTGAGTTAACGATATCTGCAAATCGAGAAAAAATACCCATAACGGAACTCCTCTTTTTTCCTATTAAAACTCGACAAGGTGGTGATTAACCTTGTGTCTCCCTGAATATATAACAAGTAACGTGCCAACTTATAATTTTCTTTTAAATCAGAGTGTTATTCATTTTGTTGTCGTTACACACTATTGTGCTATGATGTTTTTCACCAACTGTTGGTGAAATTTACCAACTCTATCTCTAAATCATGGCTCGGCTGTTAAATAAGAAGGACTTTATGAAGCAAAACCTGATTGGTGAATCACCTGCTTTTCTCGCTGTACTAGATAAAGTATCACAACTTGCACCCATTGAGCGCCCTGTCCTCATCATTGGTGAACGAGGTACGGGTAAAGAACTCATCGCTCAGCGTTTGCATTATTTATCAAGACGTTGGGATAAACCACTACTATCACTCAACTGTGCGACATTAAGCGAAGGGCTAATAGATTCCGAATTGTTTGGACATGAATCCGGCTCCTTCACAGGCTCTAAAGGTAAGCATAAAGGGCGTTTCGAGCGTGCCGAGGGCGGTACTTTGTTTCTTGACGAGCTGGCGACCGCACCACTTTTAGTTCAAGAAAAGCTATTACGCGTCATCGAATATGGTGAATATGAGCGAGTTGGCGGTCATACCGCTCTCAATGCGGATGTTCGACTTGTTTGTGCAACCAATGCCGACCTACCAAAATTGGCAGAGCAAGGTGATTTTCGTGCAGATCTGCTCGACAGGCTAGCCTTCGATGTCATTATGTTACCGCCTCTTCGCGAGCGCAAAGAAGACATTCTCTCTTTAGCAGAGCACTACGCGATGAAAATGTGTCGTGAACTGCAACTGGAATACTTTGTCGGTTTTACCCCAAAAGCGCAGCAGTCGCTTATTGAATATGAATGGCCCGGTAACGTCCGCGAACTAAAAAACGTGATTGAACGTGCGATTTACCAACATGGTCTGAATGCTCACCCAATTGATGAACTGGTTTTCAATCCTTTTGAAACGGTTTGGCACAGCGCGCTTGGCCATAGTGCAAAACAAGCAGAACAACAAGAAGAGGAAGCATCAAGCAACACCATCCAATTCCCTCTAGACTATAAACAATGGCAAGAGGAACAAGATATCCATTTACTCAATCGTGCATTGGAAGAAGCCAAGTTTAATCAACGACAAGCAGCCGAGCTACTTGGCTTGAGCTATCACCAATTACGAGGGATGGTTAGAAAATATGGTTTGGTCGGACAAAGCTAACTTGACCGAGAGTACTCAATCAATACACGAGCTCGTGACTGCGCTCTAATTCGCATGCATTTATGGCATAACACCTTACAGTGTATGGATTTTATGTTTGGAGCGAGTTCACAAAGGTGATAAATTAGCGAGATCATTTTCGCTTGTTAGCTTTGAAAGAGTAAGATCAAACGAAACGAGCAAGATCCAATGAACATTTCATATTATGAATGCTTTTATAAGATTATCGCTGAGCCTTATTGGGATTAGCCTACTGACCGCTTGTGGCGATGAAATTGACCACAATGATATTCGCAAAGCTGGCTTTGTGTTTTGCGGACAAGGTAAGCCGACCACGTTTAACCCTCAGCTTATTGATAGCGGTATTACCGCAGAGGCTCTGAGCCCGCAGCTGTACGATACGCTGCTCACGCTCGATCCTAAATCACATCAGCCCGTGGCAAGCATCGCCGAGAGTTGGTCAGTAAATGAATCAGGGACGGAATACACGTTTAAGCTTAAACGTGGTGTTAAATTCCAAACCACGCCTTGGTTCACACCCACTCGCCCATTGAATGCAAAAGATGTGGTATTTAGCTTCAAGCGAATCATCGATGTAGACCATCCTTTTCACCAAGTAGGTGGTGGTTTTTATCCATGGTTTGCAGGGTTAGATTTTCAAAACCTACTCCAAGACGTGGTTGCAATAGATGAGCATACGGTAAGGTTTACGTTATCTCAGCCAAACTTTTCTTTCTTGGCCAATATTGCCACCAGCCATGCGGTTATCTTGTCTGCGGAGTATGGACAGCAATTGGCAGCAAAAGATCATAAAGAAGAAATCGACCAACTTCCTATCGGTACCGGCCCTTATCAATTAAAAGAGTACCAAGTGAACGATTTGATTCGATTAGAGCGTCATTCTAATTACTGGAAGTCACCAGCAAAAATGGAACAAGTGGTGTTCGATATCTCTCACAGAGGCACGGGTACATTAGCTAAACTTTTAAGAAACGAGTGTGACGTACTCTCTTCACCTATTTCGAGCCAAATACCTGTCATTCAAGAAAATGACAACCTTGAGCTGACGGCTACACCAGCTAACAACGTTTCCTTTATTGCGATAAACACAGAAACCACCGCGCTGAGTGATGCTCGAGTTCGCCAAGCTCTTAACTTAGCGATCAACCGTCAAAATATTTTAGATTCGGTTTACTACGGAACTGGCTCCCAAGCTTATACCTTGCTACCACCAAATTCATGGGCTTATCAAAAAGACAGCGTAAAAATTCGTTATGACCGGAATTATGCATTGGCACTACTTCGAGATGCAGGCTACGAAGACGGCCTAGAATTGACCATGTGGGTACCACTTGAACCACGTGCTTTTAACCCAAGCCCTCGCAAGACTGCGGAGTTAATCCAAGCGAATTTTGCCGATATTGGGGTTAAATTAACGCTACTGACCGATGATAGGTTTGAACGTGTGGATTTGGAGAACATCAACGATATCGATTTACTTTTAACAGGTTGGATTGGTGATACCGGGGATCCTGACAACTTTTTCCGCCCTTTATTATCTTGCGAGTCTGACCGCGTTGGCCTTAACGTGTCCATGTGGTGTAACGATGACTTCGATTTCTTGCTCGATTTGGCGTTAGAAACTCAAGAACCGCGTTACCGTTTGAACCTATATCGCCAAGCACAGAACATTTTGAATCAAGAGTTCCCGGTTATTCCTCTGGCGCATGGCGTGCAGTTCCGTGTGCACGACAAATCGCTGACAGGCTTCAAATCAAGCCCTTTCAATGCCCAACCGTTTGATAGAGTTGAGAGAATTCACTGATGTTTTGGTATACCGTTCGACGCTTTAACCTATTTATCATCACTTTGATGATCCTTACATTAGTGGGTTTTTCTCTGCTTCGCCTTGACCCTCTCTCGCACTGGGCAAACGTTGATTTTTGGTCTGGTTGGCAAACTTACTTAATCAACCTTTCTCAGCTTGATTTTGGCATAAGTAAAAACGGCAACGCGATTTATGACGAGCTCGCCGTCGTATTCCCTGCCACTTTGGAACTGTGCTTTTTTGCCTTTTTGGTGTCCCTTTTGATCGGTATTCCACTTGGAACCGTGGCTGGGATGAAGCAAGGTAAATGGCTCGACACCAGCATTTCATTCATGTCGATGTCTGGTTATTCCGCCCCAATTTTTTGGGTGGCTCTGTTACTTATCATGGTTTTTTCATTAGAGTACCAACTCTTTCCCGTGGCAGGACGATATGACCTGCTTTACGAAATTGATCATGTAACCGGATTTGCCATTATCGACGCATTCATGGCGAAAGGTGAATACCGCGCTCACGCACTGCAAAGCGTCATTGAGCATATGGTGCTGCCATGTTTGGTGCTTGCTTTGGCTCCAACCACCCAGGTTGTCGGACTAATGCGCTCCTCGGTAGCGGAAGTGATGAGCCAAAACTACATCCGTGCAGCGAGAATCAAAGGTCTTTCTAACCGCGAAATCGTAACTCAACATGTATTGCGGAATGCGATACCGCCTATCATTCCCAAGGTTGGTGTTCAACTTTCGAGTATGATTACCTTAGCTATCATCACGGAGTCTATTTTTAACTGGCCAGGTATTGGTCGTTGGCTTTTAGATGCGCTAGCAAGCCAAGACTATGCATCTATCCAAGCTGGCGTGATGGTACTTGCGACTTTGGTTCTTACCGCTAACATACTCTCGGATTTGATTGGCGCGATGATTAACCCTTTAGTTCGAAAGGAATGGTATGCTAACAAATAACGTTTATCAGGAAGAGCGCATTCCAACACAGTTTGAGCGTTTTTGGCGAAGCTACCGCGCCAACGGACTAGCCATGTTTGGCTTGTGGTGCTTGGTGTTTATCGTCCTTATTACCATTTTTGCCCCCCTACTTGCACCATTTGACGCCCAAGCACAGTCAGGTGAGTTGCTTGTGCCGCCATCATGGGCTCCAGCAGGAACGGTTGATTACTTTTTGGGGACCGATGACTTAGGTAGAGATATTCTTTCGCGCCTGATTATGGGCTCTCAGCTGACATTTGGCGCTGCTGTCGCCATCACCGCAATTGCTGCCGTTGTAGGCTGTTTAATTGGCGTATTGGCAGGTATGACGAAAGGCTTACTGTCGAGTACTCTCAACCACTTGCTCGATACCGTCATGTCGATCCCGTCGCTCTTATTAGCAATCATTTTTGTGGCATTTCTAGGCTTTGGTGGGTTCAATATTTTACTCGCAATCTGCTTGGCTTTGATTCCGCGTTTTATTCGCTCCGTTTATATCGCAGTCCACACCGAAGTTGAAAAAGACTACATAATGGCAGCACGCCTTGATGGCGCTAATGATTTCTACTTACTGTGGAGTTCAATTCTTCCTAACATTCTGACGGTCATTGCCGCTGAAATCACACTCGCGCTCTCTGCTGCGATTTTAGATATTACGGCACTGGGTTTTCTTGGCCTAGGCGCACAGGCACCAAGCACCGAGTGGGGAGCAATATTAGGTGACTCTGTCGAGCTTATTTATATTGCACCTTGGACAGTGACCCTACCCGGCCTGACCATCATGTTTACTGTTATTACCCTAAACTTAGTAGGTGAAGGTGTACGTCAAGCGCTTAATGCGGGGATCGAATAATGCCGTTGTTAGATATTCGACATTTGACCATTGAGATCGAAACACCTCAAGGGTTGGTCAAAGCCGTTGACCGAATGAGCCTAACTTTGAACGAAGGCGAAATTCGTGGTCTTGTAGGTGAGTCTGGCTCTGGAAAAAGCTTAGTTGCAAAAGCGATTGTCGGTGTGAGTAAAGATAACTGGCGCATCACCGCTGACCGTATGCGCCTTGGCAATATTGACTTGCTTCAGCTTACGCCAAAAGAGCGTCGGCGCGTCATTGCTCGTGATATTGCGATGATTTTCCAAGAGCCTTCAACTTGTCTTGACCCTTCAGAGGAAGTCGGGCGTCAATTGATTGAATCCATTCCATCTCGCGCATTTGAAGGGAAATGGTGGGAGCGATTTAAATGGCGTAAAAAACAGGCCATCGCGCTTTTGCATAAAGTGGGTATTAAAGATCACAAGCGTTTAATGGGTAGCTACCCTTATGAACTGACTGATGGTGAGTGTCAAAAGGTCATGATTGCCATGGCGATTGCGACCAAACCTAAATTGCTGATAGCAGATGAACCAACCAACGACTTAGACCCGATTACCCAATCGCAAATTTTGCGTCTGTTGAGCCGCATGAACCAACTTAATAACACAACCATTCTGCTTATCGGCCACGACTTAGCGACCATAACACAGTGGGCAGGACGTATTACGGTAATGTATTGTGGTCAGTCGGTGGAGTCTGCCGATACCAGTAAAATCATTGCGGCACCCAAGCACCCGTACACCGATGCCTTGCTTAAAGCGATGCCTGACTTTAATGATTGGGTACCACACAAGCAAAAACTCCAATCCCTACCGGGCTCGATTCCGCCATTGCAGCATCTGCCTATCGGTTGTCGCCTCGGACCACGTTGCCCATATGCGCAGAAACAATGTGTAGAAATTCCACACACCAGACGAATTAAGAATCATAAATTTAACTGCCACTTTCCATTGAACACGGAGAAAAAGTCATGAGTGCGTTACTTGAAGTCGATAATTTATCGAAGCAATTTGTTACGCGCTCCCGTCTGTTCAAACGTCAGGTTAATGAGGCAGTTAAACCGGTAAGCTTTACTTTAGAGCCAGGACAAACTATTGGTTTTATTGGTCAAAACGGGTCAGGAAAATCCACACTAGCTCGTATGCTTGCTGGCGTTGTTGAACCAAGCTCCGGAGAGATCCGTGTGAATGGCGAACGATTGGAGCACAAAGATTACGCGACACGCTGCAAGCTCATCCGCATGATTTTCCAAGATCCAAACACATCGTTAAACCCACGAATCCAGATTGGTCGTATTTTAGAAGGTCCGCTAAAGCGAAATACCAACATGCCGCCAGATGCGCGCATGCAGCGTGTAAAGAACACCCTGCTCCGCGTAGGATTGCTGCCTGAGCACGCCTATTTTTATCCACAAATGCTAGCTGCCGGTCAAAAACAGCGCGTGTGTTTGGCTCGTGCACTTATTCTTCAACCTTCCATCATTGTCGCTGATGAGGCGTTAAACGGTTTGGATATGGCAATGCGCTCGCAGATCATTAACTTATTCCTCGAGTTGCAAGAAGAGATGGGATTGTCATTTGTGTACGTGTCTCAGCATATTGGCATTGTTAAGCATATTACTGATAAAGTGATGGTGATGCATGAAGGTGAAGTGGTCGAGTTTGGCGAGACCAACCAAGTATTGACTCATCCCGAGCATCCTATTACTCAACGACTAGTCGAAAGCCACTTTTATAAAGCGCCAAGCCATCAAACAAAATAGCTTATCAAAGATGTAATCGTGCAAATGTAAAGAAGCCTGCTTTAACGCAGGCTTCTTTATTGCATGGGTACTAATCAAAAAACTAACGGCGGCTCGCTTGTTTGCGCAGTTCAAAATCAAACTCGTCAGGAAACAATACGACCCCTTCTTCATTTTGATTTGGGAATACAACAATCGATAGCTCGTCATCCTCTAGACCAGAGGTCCAACGGCTGTGCCACTTGTTTAAAGAGATCGCCTCAGGCTCGCAATCTTCCCAATCACCATTCGCCCATTGCAAAGCAAATTCTTCGTTTGGCCATACTGGTACACAATCATCATCTTCTGTATTTAACATGACACAGCCATGTTCGTCTTTCAGAATCCAAACCTTACGATTCGCCACAATCTCTTTTACGCAGTACTTTAAACGTTGCTCTTCGTTGTAGCGATTAATGGTATCCATCTGCTCTTGGGTCAGTTGCTCAGACATATTCGTCTCCTATTTCCCATAGAAAAATGCCCGCAGCTAGGCGGGCATTTAAAGTATATGCTAGAAAATTAAGCTAGCTCAGTTTGAAGCCAAGGCCAACCTTGCTTCTTACGGCTTAGCGTGTTTTCCATCATTAGCATGCCGTCTTTTTCGTGCTTAACAAGCTTCTCAGCCCACTCACCTTTGTATAGAAGACGAGTTTGAGCAGTCGTGATGTCTGTTAGCATTACAGCAGCGAACGCTAGGTTATCTTTCTCACAACGAGATTCTAGGTCTGCTTCTAGTGCTTCGATCATACCGTCAACTTGCTCAAGAGTTGCAAGTTCAACCTGACCAACCACTACGTCACGACCGTTGAATGGGTAACCTTTAAGGTCTTTCTCAACAAGCTCAGCCGCTGATAGACCTTCGATGTTTGTTTTAGCAATTAGAAGATCTTTAGTGAACGCGTCAACATCTTGTACGTCTGCGATTGCCGCTAGTTCAGCAACGGCATCTTTGTCTTTTTGTGTACAAGTTGGAGAAGCAAAACCTACTGTGTCAGATAGAATTGCTGACATCATTAGCTTAGCAATTTGTGGAGTAATCGCGTGACCTTCAATCTTGAACATGTTGAATAGAACAGTGTTGGTACAACCAACAGGCCAGATCCATGCTTCCATTGGGTTTACTGTCATCACGTCACCTAGACGGTGGTGGTCAACAATACCCGCAATTTCAGCTTCTGCGATATCGTCTGGTGCTTGTGCTAGATCTGAGTAATCTACTAGCCAAACGGTCTCACCCGCAACTGATGTGCGAAGCTCAGGAACTTCAGCGCCAGCAACTTCTAGGATGTGCTGAGTTTCACGGTTGATTTCGCCTTGGCGAATTGGCATAGCTTCAACGCCACGCGCTTTTAGAAGTTCAGTTGCAACGAGTGCACTACAAATACTGTCGCTGTCTGGGTTCTTATGACCTACAACTAGAATCATGTTTCTTCCTATTCAAGTCAATTTTATACGCCGCCTAATACAGTTAATTAGGGCGTGTTTGCTCACAAAGGCCGATACTTTACCTGATTTCAGAGAGTTTGACACGAAGAAAAGTTCACAATGCTATTGCGAATAAATCTCATTTACATATAATGATAATTATTCCTATTTGCATTTGAGTAAACGATGAACGCGACCCAATTATTACACTCTGCACAACAGTTGTTTCAGCCTACTCAGTTTCGTTTAGCTTATAAGCGATTGCTGATCCCTATCGTCATGCTCATTTTGCTAGGCAATGAAAATACACGTGACGTAGCCGTACAGACGCTATCCGACTCATTCTGGGCGGTGTCATGCTATGTTGCTGCCACATTGGCTATTTATCATTATCTTTCAAACTTTATGTCGAAAACCAATCGAATTACCGAGCTATATCATCGCTCGCGTAATCATCAGGTTTTCTTTGCTTCTTTGTTGGGTGCTTTGCCTGGCTGTGGTGGCGCTATTGTTGTGACAACGCAATTTATTAGTGGCCGAGTAGGATTTGGTGCGATTGTCGCGGTACTTACTTCAACAATGGGTGACGCTGCCTTTTTACTTCTGGCCGCCAAACCAAGTGTTGGATTAGGCGTGGTTGGATTAGGCATTATCGTGGGTACTCTTTCAGGGTTAGTCGTTAATGCTTTTCATGCTGATAACTTTCTGCGACCAGAACCAAAAGAAGCACCTCAGACACATGCTTGTTGCCAACACCAGACAGACCGACACACACCCCTTGAACAACGTGCAATCAATCTACAAGGCGCATTTTGGAAATGGCTTATTGTGCCTGCTAGTGTCGTTGCTGTGTTAATGTCTTTCCAAATCGATATTAATCAGCTGTTGTCTTTGCAGGCCAATACCATTGAATGGCTAGGCGCTATCTTCGCGGTGATCACAATGTCGTTGTGGGCTATGACAAAAGAGCTCGGCGATTATCAGTCAACGGTCTCTGAAGATGAAAAAATCGTGGACTCACACCCGATTCAAAAAGCAGCACAAGATACGAATTTCGTCAGTGCTTGGGTGATCGTGGCGTTTCTGGCGTTTGAACTGACGACCTATTTTTCTGGACTCGACCTTGTAGAAACCTTTTCTCATTGGGGAATTTGGATGCCATTAGCTGGCCTAGCCATTGGTATGTTGCCTGGTTGTGGACCGCAAATTTTAGTCACTAGCCTATACATTTCTGGTGCAGCGCCACTTTCTGCGCAACTGGCCAATGCGATTTCTAACGATGGTGACGCCCTATTCCCCGCTATTGCAATGGCACCGAAAGCTGCTTTGGTCGCGACTATTTACTCGTCCATTCCTGCGTTTATTGTTGGATACGGGTATTACTTTTTATTCGAGTTCTAACGCTCAGAGCATCAAACGAGAAAGGAGCCGCAATAGGCTCCTTTCTTGATCTTGGTATTAGGCGATTTACTTCACGTTTTATGCTGTAACGATCGCTTTCGCATTGAGCCCTTTATCCACGCTCACCATTAACAACTGGCAAGGTTCTTGGTTTAGCTTTTCCCCTGTCCAGTAATCATACCAGTCCACCGGTTGATCAGACGTCAGCGTAAATTCCATCGCTCCGTAACTCGCATAATTAAACAAACAATGGAGGTCATTCTTCGTCGTTAGTTTTAAAAACGCGTGATTTAAACTCAAAGCGGTAAACTTTGCAGATTGCTGGTTACGTTGTTGACGTAACATGAGCTTAGACAGTGTCTTCTTAGCAAACGGCGTAATCTCAGGGAGCGGGTCACCAGACAGCAGCAAACCACCACTCGCTAATAACACCGTGCGATGAAATTCATACTCTTCTCTGGATGCAGATTGATTAGCTAATGAAGTGAACGTGGCGCAATCCGGGTCAATTTGCCACAATTTTCGATGCTGCCAACTACGGTAAAAGGTTTCTTTGGCTATCTGTTCGAATCGACGACTATGACGCTCTACATCGTCAGAAACACGCATTGCATCCACAAGCCCCAGAGATGGCCACATTGGCGCGTTGCAACCTAAAAGCCACGCATCACCAGCGCCTTTGGCAATCGCTTCCATTCCTAAGCGATACGCCTCAACGCCTGTAATACCAGATTGTTTACGAACACCTTTTAAGGTGCCCCAATAGTTCGCGTCTAGCTTGAACAACTCAACGCCCCACTCTTGTCTCATGACAGAGACTACATTCGTCAGATGGTCTTGTACTTCTGGGTTTGAGGTATCGAGTATGTACCAAGGCGTGCATCGCCAACCACCGTATGTGACATCTTCTGCTTTAAGTAAGCCACCATCCTTGTGACGCACAAACCAATCTGGATGCTGTTTGAAGATCTCCGACTCAGGCTGTGCAATGAAAGGCGCCATCCAAATTGCCGGCTTTTTTCCTTTTGCACGGATATTATGAATGAGCTCTTTTACGCCACCAGAAAACTTATCTGATGGGGTTAACCAATCGCCCATAAAGGCTTGATAGCCATCATCCAGAAGTACCCACTCTAGGTCTTCGAGCTTATCTTTCATACAATCTACGTTCTGCATGATGTTTTGCTCTGTCACGTCTGCGTAGTACGCGTACCACGAACACCAACCAACAGGCGCATCTTGTGTCACACCTTGGCGAACAGGATGATGCTCTGCAATCATCTCGCCATAGGTTTGATAAAGCTCGGACAGCGATTGACCACAGAGTACCGCCACGGATTCAAGTTGATTACTTTCCCAATCCGCCACTTGAGTCAACTCACCATCAATTGCGGCTGATAAAACCCAATGCCCATCACGCAGCACAACATCAAAATAGCCTGCAAAGCGATGACATGATGTGAAGCCAAATAATGTGTAGCCCGCTGAACCTTCCACCACTAAATAGTTGTAATAACGCTTAGGTGCATTTTTAGGGTAGATTCGATAAGAAGGATTATTGTCTGGGCAGCGACCAATATCAACGGGGTGATTGATCGTTCCCGCCGTTTGCGCCAACATTTGAAAACCATCCCCAATTACGTTGGCCTCGTGCTCGTACAAAAACGGCATTTCGAATAACACTTCACGGTCCGTAAAGGTTTTATTGTGAAGGCCAGCAAAAGAAAAATGTAATTGATTACCCTCGACTTCAACTTGGAAGTCATTGTTATTCACAGTGATCTCAGTGTGATTTGCTAATTGAATGCTCTGAGCCATAAAGAGTCTACTCACTTAATTATTATTGTTTAGCTTGGCGCATTATCTCCTGCTTGTCTCACCCAATTCGTTACCATCATCACGAATACCAGTCTCGTTTAACGTTATGAAGTTACTATTGAGACAACGCTCACTGAAATTTTGATAAAAAAATACCAGCCCTGAGGCTGGTATTTGGATTTATGCAAACTGCACTAATTAAGCAACTTCGATCGGACCACCAAATGAAGTGACTGGCGGCACTTTACCTGTGAACTTCTCGAAGTCTACGATACATGTGTTCGCAGAAGTCGCCTGTGCAAGCTCAGAAGAACCGATGTCTTGCGTTAGGGTGTTAGGATCACCGTAGGTACAGATTGCGCCTTCTTTCTCGTTTAGAGGACCGTACCATGCACCTTCTTCGATACGAATAACGCCACGTGGGTAGCTGTCAGTCAAAACAGCACCAGCTAACAGCTGACCACGACCGTTGAATACACGTACCAAATCACCATCTTTGATACCTTTTGCTTTGGCATCCGCTGGGTTGATGTAAACCGGCTCACGACCTTGTACCGCGTAAGTCGCGCGGAACTCTTCAGACTCACACATTTGAGAGTGCAGACGCTTGTCTGGGTGACAAGACTGCAACCAGAATGGGTATTTGTCTGAACCAGGGCCACCGTGTGAACGCTCTGATTTTTCGAACCACATTGGGTGCTCTTGACAGTGTTCGTAACCGTAACGGCCGATCTTACGTGATGTAATCTCGATGAAGCCAGACGGTGTACCTAGAGGGTTAAGCTCAGGGTCTTTACGGAAGTCCGCGTGACGAACCCAAGGTTTACCTTCACCGAAGTCTAGTACGCTCTTCTCCCAGAACTCATTGAATTCTGGCATTTCGAACTTACCTTCGTTCGCTTTCTTACAATCGTTGTATAGGCTTTCGATCCACTCCATCTCGCTCATACCACGAGTGTATTCTTCGCGGCGACCAAAACGCTGAGTTAGTTCACTCATGATTTGGAAGTCAGGCTTAGATTGGAACAATGGATCGACGAGACGATGCATCGCGATCAGACCTTTGTTCGAGTATGAACCGTACACGTCGATGTCGTTACGTTCCCATTGCGTACACGCAGGTAGAACGATGTCAGAGAAACGACATGTTGCAGTCCAAGCAAACTCGATCGTTACAACCGTTTGAAGTTTGCGGAACGCTTTCTTCATGCGGTTACGATCTTGATGGTGGTGCCATGGGTTACAACCCGAGATAACCATCATCTTGAAGTCTGGCAGTTTCACTTTACCGCCGTTGTAGTTGATCTCTTTGCCAGGTTCTAGCAGACAGTCGATCCAACGTGCAACTGGGATAGTACGACTGTAACCGTTAAAGTCGTTGTTGTCCCACTTCGGTTTCATACCTTGGTCAAGGTTACGAGGGAAACCACCAGGGCCCGCGAAACCAGTAGAAGGCACACCGATACTTGAGTAATGGTGACCGTAAGAGATACCACCGCCAGGTAGACCGATTTGACCAACCATTGCAGCAACCACAGCCGCTGCCCAGTATGGCTGCTCACCGTGCTCTTGACGCTGGATACACCAACCCATCAGGATCTGTGTACGACCGCTGACTAGCATGCGTGCGAATTCACGGATCTTGTCCGCTTTCACGCCACAAATCGCTGCTGCCCATTCAGGCGTCTTCTCTACTTTGTCTTTTGTCTTACCTTGAACGTATTGAATGAACTCTTCAAAGCCTAGACAGTAAGTATCAATGAATTTCTTATCGTACAGGTTTTCGTTGTACAACACGTGTGCCACAGCGAGCATGAACGCTACGTCTGTCAGCGGGTTGATGTACAAGTGATCGTTCTCTAAGTAGCGCTGAGTTTTGTTCTTCACTGGGTCTACAGATAGAACGTTGATCTCACCTTTCGCCACTTTTTCTTTTAGTTGTGCAAGGTACTTAAACGACTCATGCGTTTCACAGTTCCAACCTACTTGAAGGTTTTTCACTGGGTCGTTAGCCCAAAGAACGATGTTGTCAGAGTTTTCTAGGATCTCAGACCAAGACGTACCTTGTGCGTACACTTCGGTTGAACCTAGCACGTACGGCATAATGGTTTGACCTGCACCCGTCGAGTAGTCACCTACTTTAGTGATGAAGTTGCCATGCATACCTACTGCACGTTGCATGTGCGCAGTACAGTTGTTGAATGAACCCGTTTGGTTCCAACCTGTTTGACCTGCATGCAGCGCCCATGGGCCGTAGTCTTTTTGAATACGTTCTAGTTCGCGATAAAACAAATCTAGCGCTTCATCCCAAGTTACTCGGATGAAACGGTTGTTACCGCGAGTATCTGCGCTGTATTTGTGTTTCTTCAACCAATCTAGACGAACCATTGGGTAACGAACACGTGAAGGGCTGTAGATAATACCCTTAATGCCGTTCAACATTTCTGTTGGTTTTTTGTCTAGCTCTAGCGGCTTGATCTCTTGAACTTTACCCGCGTAGATGTGGGCGCGGAACGCGCCCCAGTGAGAACCGGTTACTTTCCAAGTACCTGTCGTCTCAACGGCATTTGCAGAGGCGGACGCCAATAAGCTAGGACCAATTACTGACGCTGCACTTGTGGTTGCTACACCTTTAAGAAAACTTCTTCGTGTAATAGCCATTTAAAATTACTCCAATC
Organism: Vibrio sp. 970; assembly: GCF_033339075.1. Classification (NCBI taxonomy): domain Bacteria; kingdom Pseudomonadati; phylum Pseudomonadota; class Gammaproteobacteria; order Vibrionales; family Vibrionaceae; genus Vibrio; species Vibrio sp. 970. The sequence continues at coordinate 215,561 of NZ_JAWOTW010000004.1, read as the reverse complement.
CGACGCTTATTAGTGGTGACCTTCAGCATAATCTGAAGAGTGTTTCTGTAGATACTTCAAGATCAGTGCTTCACTGTCTGTATCTAGGTTAACGAACGCCAACATACCGTCGAACATACCTGGCCAGGTGTTCGCGTCGAAGTGCGCTTCCGCAGGTTGAGTGTGACATACAGAACAATTGGTCTTGTAGGCTTCACGAGATTTTTCCCAAACAGGATTGATGTCGTTCAGCATAGACTCTTTCTTAATCCATACTTTCGCCGCTACTTTTTCCCAAGGAAGGCCTGTTAGCTCATCCACTTTTTTCTCACCAGTCGTCACAATGTTGCTGTCTGTTGCTGCTTCTTTCATCAGAGACGCAGTCGCAATGTTCTTACCGAAGTCTTCTTGAATTACACGACCAAAACCTTTTGCTTTGCGCCAACCGTCAATTTCGATCTCAACAAACTCGCCTTTGTCTTCAAGAACTTTAACGGTCGATGCAGGATTAAGAAGACCAGCTTCTTTACTGCCTTGCGCATCAAAGTAAATTGGTAGGTGACGAACGCTCACGAGTTGCTGACCAACGCCGTAATCCGTGTTAGAAGTCATACCCTCTAGATCACCCACGATACCGCCAATGCTGTCCATGCCTGCTGGTAGGTTGTGCGCAATACCCTTGTGACAGTCAACACAGCTTTGATCTTTCTCAGCGGCTTGCTTCATTTGGATACGAGCCGTAGGAGACATTTGCTCGAAATCCATCGATTCGTAGTTGTGACAGTTTTTACACTCCAGAGATTTGTTTGCCGAGAAACGATCCCATTCGTGTTTAGCAAGTTCGATACGACGCTCTTCGAACACACCCGGTTCGTCGTAGTTGCCAAATACTTGTGCAAATACTTCTTTAGAAGCTTGCATCTTACGAGCGATCTTATCTGTCCAGTTATGTGGAACGTGACAATCAGGGCAGGTAGCACGAACACCAGAGTGGTTTTTCCAGTGCACCGTTTCTTGTAGCTCAACGTACACGTTGTCACGCATTGTGTGACAACTAATACAGAATTCTTCTGTGTTGGTTGCTTCTAGAGCGGTGTTAAAGCCACCCCAAAAGATAACACCAGCAATAAAGCCGCCCATAGTCAGCACACCTAGGCTGATATGTACAGCTGGGCGCGTCATAGTACGCCACAGTTTAATGATTAATGATTTCATTATTTGCTCTCTTAAAATCTTTTCAAAAGTGTGGTTATGAGCTCACTGGCTTACATGCCGTGCGCGCCTGGAGGTCCAAAGAAGAAGACTTGCAACATCCAAACGATGAACCCGTAGCCGCCAACAAAGGCCACACTCAGAATTGGGAAGAGAACAACTGCAATGAAGAGGAACGACTTCCACTCCAGGGAGCGTTTTTCACCACTCTCAATTTTATTAACATCACTCATACATTTGCCTATTTTGTATCTAGTGTTATTGAAAAGCCCGCGTAACCAAGCTTAAGTTTTTTACAATCTCTAATGGAAAATGTTAGACCATACTAATAGTAGGGTTCAATCAAATAAGCGACCTCAGACCTTGTAATTCAACACTTTTTTGAGCTCATCCAGAGATATGATGGATTGATGTTATTTATTAAAAAACATGAACAGATGTGACAAAATAAGTCTTTTAAGGAGTTGTTAAATAAACAACATTTAAGAAACATCGATCACATTTAAATCGTAATTACCATGCCATAAATCGACTTAAAAACTCCGAAAAAGATAACCACTTGTAAACAGAATGCTGCGTATTAATGTCTAAAATAGCACTCAAGGTTTACTTTAAGAACAGCAAAAAGTGCACATAGTGGTTCATATAAAGGGGAGGCTTAGATACAATTATTCGCGTATTTTCAAGGAGCGATTATGGATAACGTGGTGGATATAAGCTGGGTCAAACTGGCACTGTTTGGTTTGATTTTATTGGTCCCCTTCTTTATCAATGCCCGCTACAAATTAGGGATAGCAAAAGACACGATAATCAGTGTTATCCGAATGACATTTCAGCTCATATTGATTGGCGTGTATTTAGAATATCTTTTTCAATTAAACAGCTTACTTGTCAATATACTTTGGCTTGCCATCATGCTACTGATTGGTGCCAGCTCAATTGCGGGAAAAGCTCAGTTACCTAAAAAGCCACTTATGCTTCCGCTACTAACGGGCCTTACCTGTGGTCTAATACCACTTCTGATTGCAATTACAGCAGGCCTAGTGCAACCATCCCCTATTTACAATGCGCAGTACATGATCCCACTTGCTGGTATGTTATTGGGTAACAGCTTGAGTAGTAATATCATCGCTCTTCAGAACTTGTTTACGGCTTTTGAGCAGAGACAAGCAGAATATGAGGCTGCAATCTCACTTGGAGCCTCTCCTCGCTACGCATCCTTCCCCTTCATTCAGGAGGCTCTTAGAAAGTCCCTTGCCCCGACTTTAGCTTCTATGGCCACTACAGGGCTGGTTACCTTACCGGGTATGATGACCGGTCAAATTCTAGGTGGCGCGAGCCCGATGGTTGCGATTAAATACCAGTTAGTAATTATGCTGGCTATTTTCGTTATGTTGAGTGCCTCCGTAACCATAACGTTAGAAATGACATTGCGCTGGGTACAAACCAAAGAAGGCCGAATCAAGATAAAAATCGAGCAACCCGAATCGACCAAAACTCACGGTTAGTTGGCGCTTGTGGGTAAAGCCCGTTAAACAACTTATGTTGCCAAGTCGAACGTACTTATAACTGAATAACTCAACTATTCTTCGAGCACTCATCAAGACGCTTTCAGATGAAAAGTCAGGCAGAATTCTTTTTGATATAAGCCTCTAATTTTATGAAATTTTCTTTGCAAGTTTAGATACGCACGACCTTTGATACAGGTTATCCACAGAAAATGTGGATAAGCCCCCAAAACCCATACGCAACCAGAAACATAGCAACATAAGTGATCAATCGAATCGTCATGCATTGATCACGTGACTGACATGTTCTAATTTTAAAGTAAAGGCAGTGACCACAAACTTGGAGAGACGTACATGGATGTCTTAATGATCAAAGAAAATTACGATGAACTCCTGTCCGATGCACCTCTGGATTGGCTCGTTCAAGAACCAAAGGAAGTAACTTCTCATTGGCTCCCAACCGATTTTGGCATCAACGAAGAGTTGATTTAGCATGACTCGACTTATTTGACATTTGCAGAGACAAATAAAAAGAAAGGCGAACCATCTGGTTCGCCTTTCTTGTGATCTTCTAAACTTATCGCAAATGGTTATCTTCATCGCGTAGATAAATCATCCAATACCACATGCCAACAAATACGCCACCACCAATAATGTTTCCTATCGTAACAGGAATTAGGTTGTTTACGATGAACCCCATCATGTTTAAGTCCGCGTAGTTTGCAATATCTGCCCCTGTCATTTGCCAAAACGCTTCTGGCGCAAAGTACTTAATACCAATCGCCATAGGTACTTGGAACATGTTCGCAATACAGTGCTCAAAACCTGCCGACACGAACATAGCCACAGGCAAAATCATGACCGCTATTTTATCTGTCAATGTTCGCCCACTAAACGTCATCCAAACTGCAATACAAACTAATACGTTACACATGATGCCAAGCGCAACAGCAGCAAAGAAACCATGATGTAATTTGTGTTGGGAGATCGCCATCGCGTTAAGACCAACTTGGCCATGATCAAACATATATTGCTTGGTAACTAGCATACAGGCCACGAGCAAAATGGCCCCAACCATATTGCCAAAGTAAACCACCAACCAGTTTTTGATAAGTGCTTGCCAAGAGATTTTTCCACTCGCACGCGCAACTAGTGTCAGTACAGAGCTAGTGAAAAGCTCGCCGCCAGTAACCACCACCAAAATCAAACCAAGGCTAAATGCCAGACCACCAATGAGTCGTGTAATGCCCCAAGGCAGCTCGCCTGCGCCTGTCGTTACTGTGGTATAGAAGATGAAAGCAATACCAATATGAAGCCCCGCAGAAATGGCGAGCAGAAAAGATTTGATTGGAGCTTTCGTTGCTTTGCCTACCCCCACTTCAGCTGCGCGTTCCGCAGCTTGTGGCGGTAATAGTGAGTCAAACTGATTAAAGTTCATTCTGGTGTAACATTTAGAAACATTTAAAGAGGCGCGGATAATCGCTCTATTTCCCTATTTTTTCAAGTTCTATTTGGCGTGTTTACTAAAATCGTTGTTATTGGGAGATCAAGCAATAAATAGCGCCTATCATTCGCTACCGTAAGTATCATTGATACTTAACAAGTATTCGGCCTTTCGAACAAAGATCCTGCGTTATATCAGCCTGATAGCGCCATACTTAACACTTCTTGTCGTTGAATGTTGCCCAACGCTACTTTTCAGACTAGCTTGGTAAAAAAAGCGCAAAGGAATCATTTATGAAATATTCAGCTGAACATATCGCCGAATTGAATCTACTTCTTCAGTTCGACCTAAGTAGTGCTGCAACTGGTATTAAAGTTCATACAGACGCGTCAGAAGAAATGCAGGCAGCCGTTGCTCGTCTATATAAGAAGCAACTTTGTACACAGCCTGACGGTGGTTATCTAACAGACGAAGGCATTGAAGTTGCAGAACATGCAGATAAGATTTTAAGAGTTCTGTCTGTGTAATTTGAACAAAAAACGCCACCGAACTCGGTGGCGTTTTTTAGTCCTATATTTTTCCTGTCGATGCCTGTGGCAATAATCGCTTTTTCATTTTGCTAAATGGTTGAACCTTGTCATACAACCAGTTAAAACCAGTGGCATAAAATAGGAAGAAAACGAGGAAGCCGGCTTCCAGCATTAGAGCTTGAAGAAGCGTAATTTCTAAGAACCAGGCAATCACAGGTAGAGAGATAAAGATTAATCCTCCCTCGAAACCAATAGTGTGTCCAAGCCGCATCGCTAAACTTCGCTCAGCTCGATTGTCACCAAACCACTTATCAAAGTACAAGTTGTAGATGTAGTTCCATATCACGGTATACATGCTCAACCCGACCCCAACCAACGCAAGATCACTAGAGCCCTTTCCAGTGATCAATGAAGCCGCTGGTACAATAATCGCGAGTGCGATTAACTCAAAAAGTACTGCATGAAAAATTCGTTCGTTACGAGTCATATTTCTCTATCCAAATAGTTCTACTCAATGCTTAGAATTTTATCTATTATTTAGATAACCAAAAGTTAGATACCATCGGTTTAAGCGATATGTTTACCATCGAACAACTGCAAGCTTTTATTGCTACATCAGAAGCAGGATCATTTTCAGGAGCAGCTAGAAAACTGGGGCGAGCTCAATCTGTAGTGAGCCAGCACATCATGAATATGGAGATCGACTGTGGCGTTGAGCTTTTTGATCGATCAGGCAGGTACCCTAAATTAACTGAGAATGGCCTCGCGCTCGTACCTTATGCACAAGCAACAATCAGCCAACTCGACCGCCTAAACAATAGGGCATCACAGCTCTTTTCCACGCCAACGAACAAATTAGTCTTAGCTATTGATGAAGGGATTCCTCTGACTCGCTTGCCGGATGTGCTAAAGAAGTTAGAGCAACGCTTTCCACACTTACAAGTTGAATGCTTAACGGCATCAAGCCCTGATATCATTGAATTGGTTAAGTCGGAACGCGCCACGACTGGGATTATTTTGAGTGATTTACAAATGCCAAGACACATCGATTTCACCAATCTTGGCAATATTGCATTTGATGTCTATGTCTCTTCAACACATCCTTTAGCAAAGCAGCAAATCACTCACATTGATCAACTAAAACAACATCGTCAATTGGTCATACGATCCAAAAGTGCAGAGCCATGTGGTCTCAATCAAGCATTTAGCCCAGATATCTGGTACGCTGATAACTACTATATTTTGTTGGAATTGGCGAATAAAGGGTTTGGTTGGTGCTTTCTACCACAGCATTTAGTCGCGTATTCACCTAATACATTAAAAAAGGTTGGGGATGATTTCACAAAACTGGCTTGGCAAGTCAATGTTGACCTTATTCAGCACCAGAAATGGCATTCAGATCCCCTCCATCAACAAGCCAAAGCAGAACTGCTCAACCTATTCGGGCAGACATAAGTAAGTAGGAAGACCCAAATGGCAAATACATTGATCGTAGGTGCAGGCTGGCTCGGAACTCCGCTAGCAGAAACATTGATGAAAGATGGACACTATGTTGTCGTCACTCGTCGTAGCCAAACTCGATTAAAAGAGTTACCCACCTCATTAACTCACTCCGCATTGTTCGATTTCAATCAATTGAACGCCACAGCACGGCTAGATGAGCTGCTCAAACAGCATCAAATTACGCACGTTATCGGTGCTTTTCCTCCAGGATTTCGTAAAGGACGCGGTCAAGAATATGCCCAGCAATGGCAAATACTTGCCAACGCAGCTAAGCAAAACAACGTTGAAAAACTTCTCATGATCAGCTCTACCACGGTTTACCCTAACCTTGCTTCCGATATGGAAGAAGCTGACGCGTCACTCTCTTTAGCAGCCAAAAGCCCTTATTTCTCTGACAATGCACGTATTATGCTTCAAGCAGAGCAGCATGTTATCGACTCGAATATTAACTTTGTTATTCTACGTTGTAGCGGATTAATCGGGCCAGATAGACACCCATCTCGCTTTGCAGCAAGGCTTCAACAAGTTAGTCGTAAAGCACCAGCTAATATGCTTCATCAAGATGATGCTGTCTCGGCTGCGAAATTTGCCTTAGGCAATTTAAGCAACCAAGTCATTAACGTTACGACACCTCATACTGTCAGCAAGGCTGAGTTCTATCAAGCTGCCATAAACAAAATCGGAAGTGAGATACCTCTTCCACCCGTCACAGAGCAAGCTGACAAGCGTATTCTTGCTGACAAACTACTCTCACTTGGTTATCGATTTCACTTCAATTCAACTTTGGATGCGCTATGAGGCTCTATAGACATATAGAAACGCTTTGGGATTACATGCAACTCAAACATGAACTGAAACCTGCGGACTGTTTGTTTGTGATGTGCAGTAATGATGTGCGTGTAGCGGAGCACGCTGCCAAGCTCTACCACCAAAAGTTGGCACCTTTGATTGTATTTTCAGGGGGTGAAGGTCGCTTCACAGATGGACTGTTTGAAAAAAGCGAGGCAGAAACCTTTGCCGAGATTGCAAAGTTGTCGGGCGTTCCAAGTGAAGCAATTTTGCTCGAGACTAAATCCACAAACAGTGGAGAAAACGTTCGCTTTACTGAGCAACGATTAAAAGAGGAAGGAAAACAGTGTTCCTCGTTTATTCTGGTACAAAAACCGTTTATGGAGCGTAGAGCAATCGCGACATTTGAAAAACAGTGGCAGTCACCCTACACTCAGCTCCAAGTAAGCTCTGCGGCTCTTCCATTTTTTGAGTACATTAATGAAGACATGCCATTAATGATGGTGCTAGAAGCACTAATGGAAGATTTCTCTCGCGTGAAAAGCTATCCAGAGAAAGGATTTCAAACCGAGCAGAACATCCCTCTGCAAGTCGAATCTTCTTACCAGGCTTTACTCGAGCGATTTGGTTTTGACTTAGTCTAGCTTTTTCTAACCGACAAACAAAAAGCCACCAAGTACGGTGGCTTTTCTATATCAATACGGCTTATTTACCGAGCGCTTCTTTGTAATGTTGGCGGCATACGGAGACATACTTATCGTTACCGCCGATCGCAACTTGATCGCCTTCTTTAATTGCCACGCCGTGTTCATCGGTACGAATAACCATATTCGCTTTGCGGCCGCAATGGCAGATTGTTTTGAGCTCAACCAGCTTGTCTGCCCAAGATAATAGATACTTACTGCCTTCAAAAAGTTCGCCTAGAAAATCGGTGCGAAGGCCGTAACACAATACTGGAATATGCAACTTATCAACGACTTCAGTAAGTTGATAAACTTGTTCTTTCGACAAGAACTGACACTCATCAACAAGAATACAGTGACGTTTTTCAACCTCATTCAGATCTGCGATCTCTTGATACAAATTGGTATCCTGACGAAATAAATGTGCGTCAGATTGAAGACCAATACGAGAGCTCACTTTACCGACACCAAAACGATCATCTAGCGCAGCCGTAAAAATAACTGGCGTCATGCCGCGTTCTTGATAGTTGAAAGAGGATTGAAGAAGCGTTGTTGATTTACCCGCATTCATTGCTGAGTAATAGAAATACATCTGAGCCACAGAGCATTACCTAAAGTTAAAGTTTTAATTTATGGAAATGGAAAATAAAAGGGCTGAATTATCAGCCCTTTAAAAATGAAAATTCAATTACTTACGACGCCACGTTGTGCCTTCTGGACCATCTTCCAGAACAATGCCCATTTCGGTCAGCTTGTCACGAGCCATATCTGCATTCGCCCAATCTTTCGCAGCGCGAGAGTCATTACGCAGCTTGATCAGAGCTTCAATTTCAGCCACTTCATCATCGTTACCCGCATCACCTTTTAGGAAGGCTTCAGGATCTTGGTGAAGAATACCGATCACGTCAGCTAGTTCACGCATTAGCGCACCGAGTTCGCTCGCTTTCTCTAGGTTTTCTGTCTTCAGACGGTTAACTTCTCGCGCCATGTCGAACAGTACTGAGTAAGCTTCTGGTGTGTTGAAGTCATCGTTCATCGCTGCAGTGAAGCGAGATACGTATTCTTCACCACCAGCAGGCGCAGCGTTTAGGTCTAAACCACGTAGAGATGTGTACAGGCGCTCAAGCGAAGCACGTGCTTGGTTTAGGTTATCTTCGCTGTAGTTTAACTGGCTACGGTAATGACCAGACATTAGGAAGTAACGCACTGTTTCAGCATCGTAGTGACCAAGAACGTCACGGATAGTAAAGAAGTTACCTAGAGATTTAGACATCTTCTCACGGTCTACCATTACCATGCCGCTGTGCATCCATGTGTTCACGTATTGTGTATCGTGTGCACAGCATGATTGTGCGATTTCATTTTCGTGGTGTGGGAACTGAAGGTCAGAACCGCCGCCGTGAATGTCGAAGTGGTTACCTAGGATTGAAGAGTTCATTGCTGAACACTCTATGTGCCAACCTGGACGACCTGGACCCCATGGTGACTCCCACGTTGGTTCACCCGGCTTAGACATCTTCCAAAGTACAAAGTCTAGAGGGCTGCGTTTTGCTGTTTCGATATCAACGCGCGCGCCAGCTTGAAGCTGATCAAGGTCTTGCTTAGAAAGCTTGCCGTATTCGTTGAACTTACCCACTTCAAACATTACGTCACCGTTATCTGCAACGTATGCAAAACCGCGCTCGATTAGCTTCTCAACCAATTCGATGATTTCAGCAATAAACTGTGTCGCACGAGGTTCAACGTCCGGACGTTTCATGTTCAGCGCATCAAAATCAGCGTGCATTTCACCAATCAAACGCTCAGTCAATGAATCGCAAGACTCACCATTTTCTGCGGCACGTTTGATGATCTTATCGTCGATATCTGTGATGTTACGTACAAACGTCAGATCATAGCCCAAGTAGCGAAGGTAACGTGATACAACGTCAAAAGAGACAAAAGTGCGACCGTGACCAATGTGACAGAGATCGTAGATGGTAACTCCACAGACATACATACCGACTTTGCCAGCTGTAATTGGTTTGAATTCCTCTTTCTGTCTTGTGAGTGTGTTATATATCTTTAACATGATCTCTATCTATGATTGTGAATGAATAAAAGAAGATGAGTATATCAACTCCAACCTAGTTAGGTAATAGCAATTAACCGATAAAACGATAATCGGCTAAACTTCAAGCACAAAACGAAGAATTTCCTCTTCCTGAGTTTTTAAAGCACTAGAACTTAGGCTAGAATCTCGGGCTCAACACAACACAGTAAAGGAAAGTAGCATGATCACCCTTCACACTAATTTTGGTGACATCAAGATTCAACTAAACGAAGAGAAAGCGCCAGAGACAAGCGCAAACTTCCTTCAGTACTGCCGCGACGGTTTCTACGACAACACGCTTTTCCACCGTGTTATTGACGGCTTCATGATCCAAGGTGGTGGTATGGAGTCTGGTCTACGTGAAAAAGCGACTCGTGCACCTATCAAGAACGAAGCAAACAACGGCCTTAGCAACAAAGTGGGTACACTTGCTATGGCACGTACTATGGAGCCGCATTCAGCAAGCTCTCAGTTCTTCATCAACGTAAACAACAACACGTTCCTAGACTTCCGTAGCGAAAGCCTAGACGGTTGGGGTTACTGTGTGTTCGGTGAAGTAATCGAAGGCATGGACATCGTAAATAAGATCAAAGGCGTTAGCACTGGTTCTTACGGCATGCACCAAGACGTACCTCTAGAAGACGTAGTAATCACTGGTACAACAATTGAAGAGTAATTCTTAGTAATTATTTTTAAAAGATAAGTTAATGGGGAGGCATAGCTTCCCCTTATTTCTATGACGACATTATTTATTTCCGATCTTCACCTTACCCCATCACGTCCTGATATCACGGAATGTTTTGTGACGTTCATGCGAACAGAAGCAACAAAAGCTGATGCACTTTATGTACTCGGCGATCTGTTTGAATTCTGGATTGGTGACGATGACAACACCCCTTTTGCAGACCAAATCCGTGCAGAATTTAAAGCACTGACGGATGCGGGTGTGCCAACTTTTTTCATCCAAGGCAATCGAGATTTTTTACTCGGCAAACGCTTTTGCAAAGAAACCGGTATGACATTACTCGACGATGTCTGCACGATTGATCTTTATGGTCAAAAAGCCGTAATCCTACATGGCGATACGCTCTGCATTGACGATGTGAAATACCAAGAGTTTAGAAAAACCGTTCACAAGCCATGGCTACAATGGTTGTTTAACCGTATTCCTTGGTTCATTAAGAAGAAAATTGTCTCAAAAGTTCAATCCGATATTCGTGATGATAAAATGAGCAAGTCATTAGATATCATGGACGTCAACCAAAATGAGGTCGAGAAAGTGATGTCTCAGAACTGCGTCAACTTAATGATTCATGGTCACACGCATCGCCCGAACACACATTTTTTTGACGTCGATGGCGTTAAAAAGACCCGAATTGTTTTAGGGGATTGGTATACGCAAGGCTCAGTTTTAAAAGTAAATTCTGATAGTTTTGACCTACAAACGAGACCGTTCATACAGAATTTGCGTTAAGCATGTAGAGCGTGTAGAAGATTCACGCTCAAGTCGTAGATATTTTGTAAAAAATCGCTATTATCATAATACTAAGTTAAACAGAACGAAGTACCTAATTGAAGTATTCTTACGTAGCTCGCCAACCGATTCTGGATAGAGAAAAACGAACCATAGGTTACGAACTCCTCTTTCGAGACGGCCCTAAAAATACCTTCCCTGAAGTAGAACCAGAGCTGGCTACTAGTCGACTGCTATCCGATCATTTTTTGTCGACGCATTACAACACATTAGGAAACAAACTTGGCTTTGTTAACTTTCCGCATCAAAGCTTGGTGAACTTGGTCCCAACTTTGTTCCCTAAAGAATCTCTCGTCATTGAAGTCCTTGAAGACTGCGAACCGACAGAAGAACTGTTAGAAGCCATCAAGCATCTTCATGAGTGCGGATACAAAATTGCTCTGGATGATTTTGTTCCGACGAAAGCTTGGAAGCGTTTTCTTCCATACGTTTCCATGATCAAGTTTGATATTAGACTTGTGCCGATTAAGAAAGCTGCCATTTTTATTCAGGCGTTGAGCCCATTTAAAATCGACTTTCTTGCGGAAAAGGTAGAGACCTATGAAGAGTTTGAGCAAGCTCTAGAAGCCGGTTTTAACTATTTTCAAGGGTATTTTTTTAGCAAACCTGAGATGATCCAGAAAAAACGGTTGAACCCCGCGTTTCTTACCGTCATCCAACTTTGTAAAGAGATTGCTGATAAGCCCATCGACTTCAATGAGGTTGAACGTCTGTTTTCGATTGATGTGACGCTGTCATACAAGCTGCTTACTTACGTTAATTCAGGCTATACATTAACGACCAAGATTAAGTCGTTCAGACAAGCGCTTATTTATCTGGGTGAAGAGCGACTACGACGCTTTATTTCCTTAGTTGCAATTGCGTCCGTTCAAGAAGATAAACCTGACTCTCTTTACTCTTTAGCGATTCAGCGTGCACGAATGTGTGAACTGCTACTTAGTCAAATGAACACTAGGTATGACCCTGGGCAGGCTTTTTTGACAGGCATGTTTTCTTTACTCGGATCTTTGCTCGATCAACCGCTCTCGGATGTCATTGAAGATATCCCCGTTGACGAAGATATAAAACTCGCATTAACCAGTCGAAAAGGCGTACTTGGTCACTTACTTTCGATGACGATCGCCTATGAACAAGCGGACTGGGAGTTAGCCGAGCGATATTGCACCGTTCTTAAATTAACCGAACCTCAATTAGCGGACGCTTTTAATCAATCGACGGAATGGGCTCAAGAACTGCTGTCTCAAACGCCCTAAATCGCTATAATGCCTCACCCCCAGCCTCGCAATTGTGAGGTTGTTTGTTTTTACCGCTTAATTAATCGAGATTTCATTTTATGGCTTCTTCTTGCCCTTGCGGATCTAACCGCACCTACCAACAGTGTTGTGAAATGGCCCACAACAACCATGCTGACGTCACCACTCCAGAGCAGTTAATGCGCTCTCGTTACAGTGCGCATGTGTTAGGTCTAGTCGATTACGTGGTGAACACGTACCACCCAAGCTGTAATGCAGAAGAGCAACGTGAAGGCATTGCCCAATCTATCGACAGCGATTGGTGCAAACTTGAAGTTGTAAAAACAGAAGCTGGCAGTAATGACAATGAAGGCTTTGTCGAATTTAGCGCTTATTTTGATGAAGACGGCAAGCGCTACTGTATGACAGAGCGTTCTCGCTTTGTAAAAGAAAATGGGCTTTGGTACTACATTGACGGCACATTTCCTGAAGAAGAGCCAGAACAAGATCCACGCTTAAACCAGCCAGTAAGTAGCCTAAAAGTAGGTCGTAACGACCCGTGTATCTGTGGAAGCGGTAAGAAATTTAAGAAGTGTTGTGGGTAAGATCATCCACTCCTAGCTTATTGAGCTCTCTTTAATGAAATTCCTGATCTCGCCTAGGCTCGTTGGAGTGACGTGAATATATGTACCTGTTTGAAGTAAATAACTCTACTGCAAGCACCATTAGAAAATATACCGTCATTCTGAACAGCGAGGAACGAGTGTGATTCAGAATCTAATCGCTACTAGCACTGTTGCCGGTTTTTACCCCGAATCAAGAACACTAAATTAAAAAAGCCCCTAGGCTCGAGAGCATAGGGGCTTTCACTTATCTATAGCAAGCTTACTTATGACGCTCTTTCAGTTTGTTCACTACGTCATTCATCGATAAGCCTTGGTCTTGAAGCAATACCAGCAAGTGGTAAACCAAGTCTGCTGATTCACACACTAGCTCCGCCTTATCACCCGACGTCGCCGCAAGCGCGACTTCAACGCCTTCTTCGCCCACTTTTTGCGAAATACGCTTGGTGCCACGGGCATAAAGACTGGCAGTATAAGAGGAATCTGGGTCGGCACTTTTGCGGGCAGCCAATAGCTGCTCAAGTTGATGAAGCCACACCATTTGTGACTCCTCTTGAGGGTCCACATCCCAGCAAGTTGTGTTACCCAGGTGACACGTAGGGCCAATGGGATTAACTTTCACCAGTAGCGTATCGTTGTCGCAATCGAGCTGCATGTTCACCAATTGCAATACGTTGCCAGAAGTCTCACCTTTCGTCCAAAGACGCTGCTTGGTACGAGAGAAAAACGTCACTTGACCAGTTTCGCCCGTTTTTGCCAACGCATCTTGGTTCATGTAACCCATCATCAGCACTTGGCTTGATTGGAAATCTTGTACGATGGCAGGTACCAGACCATCCACCTTTTCCCAGTTGATTCGCTCAGCTAGCGAACTTACTTCGGCGGCTTTCACACTCATAGTCGTACCTCAATGCCTTGTTGTTTCAAATACTGCTTTAGTTCACCAATATTGATGACTTGCTTGTGGAATACCGATGCGGCAAGCGCGCCATCCACATTTGCTTTTTGGTAGGCTTCTGCGAAGTGCTCCATGGCACCTGCACCACCCGATGCAATCAATGGCACGTTACACACTTCACGCACCATATTAAGTTGTTCAATATCGTAGCCGTTACGTACGCCGTCTTGGTTCATCATGTTCAGTACGATTTCACCAGCGCCGCGTTTTTGTACTTCTTGCACCCAATCACGCGTTTCCCATTGAGTTGCTTTGGTGCGTTCTTCATCGCCAGTAAACTGGTAAACCTGATACTTGCCGGTCTCTTTGTCGTAGTATGAATCGATACCAACGACGATACATTGCACACCAAACTTATCAGCAAGGTCAGTAATCAATTGCGGGTTCGCCAAGGCAGGTGAGTTGATAGACACTTTGTCTGCACCAAACTCAAGAATGCGCGCCGCGTCTTCCGCTGATTTAATACCACCAGCCACACAGAAAGGAATATCAATCACTTCAGCAACGCGAGCGACCCAACTTTTATCGACGACACGACCATCACTTGAAGCAGTAATATCGTAGAACACAAGCTCGTCTGCGCCCTCTTCCGCATAACGCTGTGCCAGAGGAACGATGTCGCCAATGATCTCGTGATTACGGAACTGAACGCCCTTTACCACTTGTCCATCACGGACATCAAGACATGGAATTATTCGCTTTGCCAGCATGCAAATGCCTCCTCTGCTGTGAACTTACCATCTAACAGCGCACGACCAACAATCACACCAGTCACACCACTGCCTTTTAGCGCTTCGATATCTGCTAATGAGCCAATGCCGCCTGAAGATTGAAACTGCACTTGTGGATACTGTTTACATAGGTCGACATAAAGCTCTACGTTTGAGCCCTCTAGCGTACCGTCACGAGAAATGTCCGTACAAAGCACATGCTGCAAACCTACCGTTAAATAATCGTTGATCAGAGCTTCGATGGTCACGCCTGAGTCTTCTTGCCAACCAGAAATCGCTACTTTACGTGTGCCGTCTTGATCGATGTTGATGTCTAGCGCGAGAACGATTTTCTCTGCACCGTATTTTTCCATCCAACCTTTCACAAGCTCTGGCTGTTTTACTGCTGTTGAGCCAACGACAACACGCTGAGCCCCCGCTTCTAGCAGATCAATCACGTCTTGCTCTGTGCGCACTCCGCCACCGATTTGGATGTTCGCTGGCGTGCTTGCTAGTAGCTTTGCAATTAAATCAAGTTGACGTGCTGTCGTGTCTTTCGCGCCAGTTAAATCCACCAAGTGCAACCAGTTAGCACCCGCTTGGTGGTACAAGTTGAACTGCTCTGCTGGATCGACTTTGTACTCGGTTATTTGGCCGTAATCACCTTGATAAAGGCGAACCACCTGTCCTTCAATTAAATCAAGAGCTGGAATAATCACACTAAATCCCTTTTATAATTCTAAGAAGTTTTGAATAAGCTTCGCGCCCGCTTTTGAAGAACGCTCAGGGTGGAATTGCACGCCGTAGTAGTTACCGCTTTGTACTGCTGCTGTGAACGGGTTACCGTACTCACATTCCGCAATCGTGTAATCCCCAACAGGCATTGCAAAGCTGTGCACGAAGTAGAAATACTCTCCTTCTTCAATGCCTTTGAAAAGTGGATTACCTGCTTTTGCGGAAACTGTATTCCACCCCATATGCGGCAGTGGCAAATCGCCGGTTTGTAGCAACTTCACTTCGCCATCACAAAGTCCAAGACACTCAACTAACTCGTCGGCTTTCTGGCCTTTCTCTTGAGACACTTTGCCCAACAATTGCATGCCTAGACAGATACCTAGTAATGGCTTTTCTACCTGTTTTACCAAGCTGATAAGATCGCGCTCTTCTAGGTTCTTCATCGCTTCGCTGGCGGTTCCCACACCCGGTAGGAATAGCTTGTCTGCCGATAATACGACTTGCGGATCTTTTGAAATCGTTACGTCATAGCCTAGGCGTTCAATGGCAAACTTCACCGAAGAAACGTTGGCACAGCCAGTATCGATAATGACAACTTTCTGTTCTGTCACTGTTTTTCTCCTTGCTAACGTTAGCCTTAAAGCACGCCTTTACTACTTGGTAGCTCAGTGCCTTCTACTTTGATTGCTTGGCGCAAAGTACGGCCAAACGCTTTAAATAGGCTTTCAATGATGTGGTGATCATTGTTGCCCGCAGAAGAAAGGTGCAACGTACACGCTAATGTGTCAGTCAGAGAGCGGAAGAAGTGAACCACCATCTCTGTTGAAAGATCACCCACTTGCTCACGACTAAACTGCGCGTCGAACTTAAGGTAAGGACGACCTGATAGGTCTAGTGCGCATTGCGCCAAACACTCATCCATTGGCAAGCTAAAGCCAAAGCGACCAATACCACGCTTGTCACCCAGTGCTTCTTTCAACGCTTGACCTAACGCAAGAGCGGTATCTTCCACTGTGTGGTGATCATCAATGTGCAGGTCACCTTCCACTTTGCACACCATTTGGAATCCACCGTGCGTCGCAATTTGATCCAGCATGTGGTCAAAAAAGCCAAGACCTGTGGAGATGTCATTACCGCCTTGCTCATCAAGATTAACGAATACTTTGATGTCTGTTTCTTTTGTGGTTCGAACGACTTCAGCAACACGCGCCTTCACTGTGAGATCTTTTAGGATCTGTTTCCAGCCCATGGTTTCTGGGTTGTATTGAATACCACGAATTGCCATATTTTCTGCAAGTTGAAGATCGGTTTGACGATCGCCAATCACAACAGAGTTTTGGAAATCCACTTTGCCACCTTGAAGGTACTCTTTTACCAAGCCCAATTTAGGCTTACGGCAAGAGCAGTTGTCTTCATCAAAGTGAGGACAAATCAGTACGTCATCGAACTTCACACCTTGAGACTCAAAGATCTCCATCATCATGTTGTGCGGTGCATCAAAATCAGCTTGTGGGTAGCTGTCTGTACCCAAACCATCTTGGTTCGTGACCATCACTAGGCGGTATCCTGCATCCTGCAACGACAACAGGCTTGGGATAACAAATGGTTCCAGTTTTAGTTTATCTAAACGGTCTACTTGAAAATCAATCGGCGGCTCGACAATTAAGGTGCCATCACGATCAATAAAAAGGATTTTTTGTTGTTTGCTCACTCGAACTTCCTTATTGCTATTCTTTTGGCGCTCCCGCTATTGAGCGAGAGCGATAAATTCTGTCTCTATTTATGCGTAGTAGTTTCTGATAAATCCAAGCGTTTTTTCGCACTCGTCACGGTTACCCACACTGATACGCACACAGTTTTCAATTGGCGAGTTACGCAAAATAATGCCCGTATCCCAAGCCGCTTTGAAAAGGTCATCGCCATCTGGGAATTTCACCAATAGGTAGTTCCCCCACCCTTCAAACACTTCCAAACCCGGAATCATTAAAAGGCCAACTTGCAAGTAAGCACGGTTTGCATTCAAATCGAGAACTTGAAACTTCGCTCGTGCTAAACCAGCTTCCGAAAGCGCCTGAGTCGCAATTTCTGCCACTGGAACTGGGACTGGGTAAGGTGCGATAACTTTAAGAAGTACATTAATAAGCTCTTCGTTCGCAAGCGTAAATCCACAACGCAGACCTGCAAGCGCAAAAGCTTTCGACAGAGTACGCAGAATCGCAAGATTCGGGTATTGCGCCAGTAGGTCTACCGTTGACGCTTCTGGACAAAAATCGATGTACGCTTCATCCATCACCACGATTGCACGGTCTTTTGTCATCTCAAGCAGAGACACAATGTCCTCACGCTTAACCAAGTTACCCGTTGGGTTGTTTGGCGAACATACAAAAACCAGTTTCACGTTATCCAGATTAGCTTCGATGCCTGCAAGGTCTAGTTGCCAATCTGACGTTAGCGGCACGGTTTTGCGCTCTACACCGATGGTTTCTGCACTGATGGCGTACATACCGTAAGTCGGTGGACAGTACAGAATCGCATCTTCACCCGGCTCACAAAAAGCACGAATCAGTAGTTCAATACCTTCATCTGCTCCGCGAGACGTTAGTGTTTGCTCTGGTTTCACACCCGCATAGGCTGCGTAAGCAGAAATCAGTTCTTTAGGCTGACATTCGCTGTAACGATTAAGACGAGCGAAGTCTGTTTTGTATTCATTATTGAATGGTGATTCGTTGGCGTTTAGCCATACGTCACCGGTACCACCAATTCGACGAGCCGACATATAAGGGGTAAGTTGTTGGACTTGTTTGCGCGCTAGCTTTTCCATCTCAATATCCTCTTACTTAGCTGCCAGTTTTTCTACGCGAATGGTCACTGCACGTTTGTGTGCATCCAGACCTTCTGCTTCCGCCATGGTGACCACCGTTGGTGCAAGGTTCTTTAGACCATCAGCAGACAGCTCTTGAACCGTCATACGTTTCGAAAAGTCCGCTAAGCCTAAGCTTGAATACGTGCGTGTGTAACCGTAAGTAGGAAGAACGTGGTTAGTGCCCGATGCATAATCACCTGCTGATTCAGGCGACCAATCCCCAAGGAAGATAGAACCTGCGTTATCTAATAGAGGTAGAAGCTCACGAGGGTTCTTAGTCTGAACAATCAAGTGCTCAGGACCGTAGTAATTGGAAATAGAAACTGACTGCGTCATCGACTCGGAAATAATGATCAAGCTTGATGCCAGAGCCTTTTCTGCGATGTCTGCACGAGATAGCTCCTTAAGCTGACGTTGAACCGCATCCGTCACTTGATCAGCAATCACAGGAGAAGGAGTCACCAATACCACTTGAGAATCAGGACCGTGTTCCGCTTGGCTCAAAAGATCCGCAGCGATAAAGTCTGCATCTGCGGTTTCATCTGCAATCACTAGCACTTCTGATGGCCCTGCTGGCATATCAATCGCAGCACCGCGGAAATCATTGCTAACCTGTCGTTTTGCTTCGGTCACGTAAGCGTTGCCCGGACCAAAGATCTTATCTACTTTCGATACAGTCTCGGTGCCATAAGCCATTGCAGCAACTGCTTGGCCACCACCGACGTTGTACACTTCATCAATGCCACACAGTTTCGCGACATAAAGGATCTCATCAGCGATTGGCGGTGGAGAACAAAGAACGACTTTACGACAACCTGCAATTTTTGCAGGAACGCCGAGCATCAAAACAGTCGATGGCAAAGGCGCACTGCCACCAGGAATGTACAAACCCACTTTTTGAATTGGGCGTGTTACTTGTTCACAAAGGACACCTGGCTGCGTTTCCACCTTGATCGGTTGCGGCTTTTGCGCTTTGTGGAACTTAGAAATATTGGCGTAAGCTTGCTCTAGTGCGCTCTTCATTGACTCTGACAAACGCTCTGACGCTGCCTTAATTTCCTGAGAAGAAACACGAATGGATTCAGGCTTAACACGGTCAAACTTTTCTGTCAGCTCAATAAGAGCAGAGTCACCTTCTTTTCGAACTTTAGCAATAACTTCGGCCACAGCAGTGGTGATATTGGCACCTTCTGCAATAGCAGGGCGCTCCAAAATAGAGTCTTGCTGATTCTCACTTAATGATTGCCAAACGACTGTTCTCATGATGCTTACTCCATCATTTTTTCAATTGGTAGAACGAGAATTGAACTTGCGCCCAACTCTTTCAGCTGTTCCATTGTTTCCCAGAACAGGTTTTCAGAACTCACTAAGTGAACAGCCATTTTCTGCTTATCTGCAGAAAGAGGAAGAACAGTTGGGTCTTCAGCACCTGGCAGTAGTGCTTTAATTTGATCTAACTTCTCTGCTGGGGCGTGAAGCATAATGTACTTAGATTCTTTCGCTTGCTGCACGCCTTGCATGCGAGTTAACAGCTTTTCGATTAGCGCCACTTTGTCTGCGTCGAACTCACCTGTGCGTTGAATCAATGTCGCTTTTGATTTGAAGATAATTTCAGCTTCTTTAAGGCCGTTCGCTTCCAGTGTTGCACCTGTAGAAACCAAATCAGCGATAGCATCAGCGAGACCCGCGCGAGGAGCAACTTCTACAGAGCCTGTCAGCATACATGTAGAGAATGGAACGCCGGCTTCATCCATGTACGCTTTTAGAAGTTGAGGATACGTTGTAGCAATACGCTTGCCAGCTAAGTCTTGTGGGCCGTTGTACTCTTCGTCCTTGTCGATTGCGATAGATAAACGGCAGCCACCAAAATCAAGTCGACGAAGCTGAACAAACTCGCAGGGTTCACCTAATGCTTTGCGGTCAAGGCGAACTTCTTCTAGTTCATTTTCGCCAATAAAGCCAAGGTCAACCACGCCATCCATAATTAAACCTGGGATGTCGTCGTCACGAACCAAGAGTAAATCAATTGGCATATTTTCAGAATGGACAACTAAACGCTCGCCCATTACGTTGAACTTTACGCCGCACTGTTTTAGTAGAGCTTGGCTCTCTTTGCTAAGACGACCTTTTTTCTGAATTGCGATTCTTAAACGTTGTGTTTGCATTGCTTTGTCCCTATGCAAGATTTTGATATCTAAGTATTTTTCAAACTAATAAAACTAAAAAACCCTCGGGAGATTGAAGTCTCCCGAGGGTTTAAAATCTGCTTTTACTTTGATTTTACCTCCGGGAGTTTCCTGCCTCCCGGGTATGCGTACATCGCCCGAAAGACTAGATTGGGTGATGATGGTGATGAATGTTCATTACAAAATTACGCATACTTATTTCAAGGCTCTTCTCATTTGCTTTGTTACCAACCACACTAACCAAGCTGATTACTTTTTTCAACCCTTAATTTTAAAAAAATTCGAATTGTATAATACAAATAAAAAAGGAGGCCGAAGCCTCCTACAATTTCACCTTTTAAATCAGTGAATTACGCACTCTGGCAAGACGCTATTTTAGACTTTGAAAGCCATGACAAAATAGCGCAAACGATAACGAATGTTATCGACGCTGCAATAAACGAAAACGCAATTGAAGCAGTCATACCAAGGGCAATAAAGCCCACGCATGAAACAAGCGCGACTGATAATGCATAAGGTAACTGTGTTGATACGTGATCGATATGGTTACAACGTGCACCCGTCGATGACAAGATCGTCGTATCTGAGATTGGCGAACAGTGGTCACCGAATACAGCACCAGCAAGAACCGCACTTAGCATCGGTAGCATTAGCGCTACATCTGTTGCGCCAGCCATATCACCCGCGATTGGTAGCATGATGCCGAACGTACCCCATGAAGTACCTGTTGAGAACGCCATCAGGCCAGACAACAAGAATAGGATAACTGGTAGCCAGTGCGGGTTAATGTTGCCCTGCGCCATTGTCGAAAGGTAAGTACCAGTCTTCATATCACCGATAACAGAACCAATGGTCCAGGCAAATACTAAGATTAGAATCGCACCAAACATAGACTTAGCACCAATCCAAAGTGTACGTGCGATCTCAGCCATTGGTAGACCTTGCTTCACAACAGTAAACAGTGCAACTGCTAAGCCAAGCAAGCTACCGTAGATTAGTGATGTACCTACATCTGTATTTTCAAAAGCACCAAGAAGCGCAAACTCCTTACCATCAGCAGCCAATGCTTGGCCACCCGTGTAAAGCATTGAAGCGATAGTCGCGATAATCAGCGTCACGATAGGAAGTATCAAATCTGACACTTTACCCTTTTCACTTTCACGGATATCTAGCTCTTCGTTTAGGTCATGCGCTTCTTGCGAGTCATTTTCTTTGTCTTTATCAAAGCCACGACCTTGCGATGCAGAGATCTCATGCTCACGCATTTTACCAATATCAAGACCAAACCACGCAACAGCGAACACCATTAGCAGCGCAAAAACGGCGTAGAAGTTCATTGGAATAAGACGAACATATGCGCCAAGAGCCGAATACTCTGTGATCCCATGTGAGACTAAGATCCCGCCAATAATAGTAATAATGTAAGCACCCCAGCTAGAAGCAGGCATAATTACACACATTGGAGCAGCGGTTGAGTCTAGAATGTACGCAAGCTTAGCGCGAGACACATAAAAGCGATCGGTTACTGGGCGAGAGATCGCACCAACAGCAAGGCTATTAAAGTAATCATCGACAAAAATGAATACGCCTAAAAAGGCGGCAAGAAGTTTGGAGCCGCGTTTACTCTTCACTCGAGATTGTGCCCATTCAGCAAAAGCACGAGTACCGCCAGATAGCGTTAATAAAGCTGTTGTCATACCTAATAAGATTAGGAAACCAACAATGCTCATGTTCCAAGTGTTAATTCCGCCATCTTCAATAAAGACAGAAGAAACTTGAGAACTGACGTAACCTGCGGTGTCGCTGATAGACCAGCTATTAAGTAGCACCGCACCTAGCACGATCCCTACACCCAAGGAAACTAATACACGTCGAGTCAAAATCGCCAAAGTCAAAGCGACAATAGGTGGCAATAATGAAACAGGAGAACTAGAAAAATCTATTAAATTCATGATCTTCAAAAACCAAAGTTTGGCTAGAGATCTACTGCAGACAAGTCACGTAGCATACGATACGTGCTCATGTTGAACTTAGCGACAGGGAAGCGAACACTCCACCCAACCCTACAGTAGCGCTCCATAGTTTAATGTGAATATATACTATGGCAGTGTTGTTCCTTTCAGATACAACCCCAGTAAGTAACTTTGATGAGTTACTTACTTCGGCAATCTTCGCCTTCCACTATTATTCATTGGCATCACCCCAATAATAGCTACTCTTCGAGACCGCGCCTCTACGGCAACAACAAACAATTAACCACTAACTGTACAAATTAACAACAAATTGTCTGCAATATTGCATCAGGTGGCAGCCATTGTACTTATGATGAGAGTCAATGCAACACATCAAACTAAATTAAACAAATAAATAATGACTGAGATAATTTATAAACCTTGCCTACTTCCATAAGTTTTGTGCAACTGAAATCACATCAATCATGTTATTTATGAAACATTATTACTACCTTAGAAATATCATGGTTTATCTTATATCAATAAATTAAGGATATATGACACACCATTAAAGATGGATGCTTCATATTTTTAAGTAATAACTCAAATTTTTTTATAAAAAACCAAGCTGTCACTCTCTCTATACAATAATGATTGTTGATTTTAGTTCTCATCTAATAATGATTTATTTCGAGTGTAATAATATTAATTGCTTTAAAAAATAGTCAAATTTAAACAAAATCTTGATTTAGCATTTGCACATAAGGAAAAGATAAAGTTAAATATAAGGACTCTTTGTTTATTTATAGATTGGCATTATTTAATCGTAACGATAAAAAGTGCCCAACACATTAACCTTTTAATAGGAATCGTTATGTCAGAGCTGACTAAAACCCTTCTAAATATCCGTAGCCTTCGTGCATTTTCTCGTGAGCTGACTCTAGAACAATTGGAAGAAGCTCTAGATAAACTCACTACTGTCGTAGATGAGCGTCGTGAAGCAGAAGAAGCAGAACGCGCAGCACAAGCAGAGCAAGAAGCTAAGCTTGCAGAGATTGCTGAGAAAATCGCTCAAGACGGTATTGACGTAGAAGCACTTATTACTGCGCTATCTGGCGAAACTAAGACGAAAGGCAAAGCGAAGCGCGCACCTCGCCCTGCTAAATACAAATACACAGATTCAAACGGTAATGAGAAAACTTGGACTGGCCAAGGTCGTACACCTTCGGCGATTCAAGAGCAACTTGATGCAGGTAAATCTCTGGATGAGTTCCTAATCTAGATCCGTGCTATTTTTAAAAGGCTCCCATAGGGAGCCTTTTTTATTTAAACCATTACAAATAAAAAAGGCACATTTCTTAATGTGCCTTTTACTTTAGTTACAGAATAGTTAATTAAACCGCTTCGTATTAACGTTCCCAGTATGCTTCTTCTAGGCTATCTTCTCGCTCAGGAAGTCCGCGCGACAATCGTGGTGAATGTTGCACGAGAACTTCGTAGCTAGCACGGTTTGCGTATTTGCAGACTTGAGAAAAAGAAGAGTAAGTTAAATACTCGTTACTGTGCTTGCTTGAATTAGGCACATTTTCTTTATGGTATTTATTTGCTGCCATATCATGAAGAACAGCAGATAACGCAGCATCACCTGCGCCATTTGTATTCTTAATTTTTTCTGGGCCACCCATATATGGCGAGATATGCGAGTACACTTTTATTGGCGTCTCGCATGAGTCTTTTTTCGCCGGACGACTGAATTCATAACGATTAAATTCAGCAATTGACCCTGGAAGTAATGGCAAAGAAGTTTCGCGCTTCGCGCTATCTTCCGTATACCCAGCCATAAATAGACCTACAGGACCCGCCGTGCACAATACTAGATCAGCCCACTCCAATGTTTTATCAGACGCAGCAAGTGGATCAGATTCCCCCGTCAGTGCTTCTGCTTCATCTTCATTCATCGCAACGACTGAAACGTTATCTCTAATGAATTCTTGCCAATATTTAGGGTCATCTTGAATAACAAACTTTGTGCCTAAAGTCAGAACAACAGGCACATCATTCTTTTTCGCGTACTCAATTGCTTTCATTGTTGCTTCCGGCATTGGGTCGCCGTCTTTGCAACGTACTAGATATGACGTCAGTACAAGTGCTGATGCATTTTTAAAGATTTTCTCTGGAATGCTATCAGGATGGAGTTGGTTCATTTGCCCTTCGCTGATAGCAAAAGTACGTTCACCGTCTTCTGTGATAAGAGCAAAACAACGGCCAATTGCACCATCTACACCTTGTAGGTAGTTCAAGTCCATGCGGCTTGATGTATTACAAAGATAACGGTAACCGTAGCTGCCAATCTTAATATCCTGGCTCATCACTCCAAGTAGTGTGGAGCGGTCATCCGCTAGCACGGAGTAGTTATGTAGCGTGTTACCAATTGTACCGCCCGCATACTCATTGGTAATCAAGTTCTCTTCTTTCAGTTGCTGGTATAACTCTTCTGCTCTTTCGTCATCGATAACCAGAGAGTGACCTTTACTCAGACCGTACTTTTCAATCACATCCGTTGTAACTTTTGCTTCAATATCAACCAAGGTTTGGTCAATACCAATGATGTGAGTGCGCGTCATCTTCTTGCTTTCTTGTGCTTGGCTCACCAGCGGGTCACGAGCATGAACAGGAAAATAGTGCTTCGATTTGCGTTGTCCAGGAAATTTCATATTGTCAGTCTGAGTAAGGGGATGAAAAGGAGAGCGGATTCTATACCGCTAATAATAAAGCAGCAATAAAAGCGATTATAGCAAACGTTTGCTGACAGCTTTTTTCTTTTAGGTGGCTTATTCACCTTCCATAAAGCTGAGATCTGGTAGTTGCTCAAGGTGCTCGCTATAACGCTTTAGGTTGAACTCACCTTCATTCTTCATTACATCAAAAATCTCAATTGACATCGCACATGCCATCATCGCAACCGCATCTTCACGTGGTGTGCCAGTCATCATTAAACGCATAAGGGTTTCTTTTACTTTAAGCGGGTTGCCATCTTCGAGCTGATTTTCAACAATTTCAATCAACTCACTTTCTTGCATAAATTGGTTTTCTTCTGTCATTTGGTGTTTCCTCTTGGATTTTGGCCAACTATGCCATATATACCTCTTCTATACTTGCGAAATTACTCGTTCGAATCTTTGTTGAAGAAAAATCCAGCGAAACGAATTGTGATTTCGATCTCGGATCTGTCACCGGTCTGTGGATTCTGATAGAATCTGCATCCCGTTTATTTAAGTGGTGTTTAGTAATGTCTGATAACAGCCAAAAGAAAGTCATCGTCGGTATGTCCGGCGGCGTTGATTCATCTGTTTCCGCGTATCTTCTAAAGCAGCAAGGCTACCAAGTAGAAGGCCTTTTCATGAAGAACTGGGAAGAAGATGACAACGAAGAATATTGTACAGCGGCAGAAGATCTTGCTGACGCTCAGGCAGTATGTGACAAGCTAGGCATCCACCTACACACTATCAACTTTGCTGCCGAATACTGGGATAACGTATTTGAGTACTTCCTTGCTGAATACAAAGCTGGCCGTACTCCGAACCCTGACATTCTTTGTAACAAAGAAATCAAGTTCAAAGCATTCCTAGAATTCGCTGATGAAGTACTTGATGCTGATTACATTGCAATGGGCCACTATGTGCGTCGCTCTTTCCCAGAAAATGGTGAAAAACCACAGATGCTGCGTGGTCTAGATGGCAACAAAGATCAAAGCTACTTCCTGTACACATTAAGCAACGAGCAAATCGCACGTAGCCTATTCCCTGTTGGTGACCTAGAGAAGCCAGAAGTACGCCGCATTGCTGAAGAGCAAGATCTAATCACGGCGAAGAAGAAAGACTCTACTGGTATTTGTTTCATCGGTGAACGTAAGTTTACGGAATTCCTGGGTCGCTACCTTCCAGCTCAGCCTGGTAATATCGAGACTCCAGAAGGCGAAGTGATTGGTCAACACCAAGGCCTGATGTACCACACACTTGGTCAGCGTAAAGGTCTACACATTGGTGGCCGTAAAGGCGGCGGTGGTAACGAGGACCCATGGTTCGTTGGTGAGAAAGATCTAGAACGTAACGTTTTGATTGCCGTTCAAGGTAAAGACCATCCAATGTTGAAATCAGAAGGTCTACTTGCATCACAACTTCACTGGGTAGATCGTGAGCCAATTCGCGATGTTATGAAGTGCACAGTGAAAACTCGTTACCGTCAGGAAGATATTCCTTGTACAATCATCCCTATCGATGATGAAAACATTAAAGTTATCTTTGACGAGCCACAAATTGCTGTAACTCCAGGTCAATCAGCAGTGTTCTACAAAGGTGACGTGTGCCTAGGTGGCGGCATCATCGAGCAACGCATTAAATATTCTGAAGCTTAGGAGTCGTTACGTGGCGAATACACTTTATGACCGTACTATCGCTTTCGCTGGGATTTGCCAAGCTGTTGCTTTAGTTCAACAGGTAGCGAGAAACGGACATTGTGATCAAGATGCTTTTGAAACATCAATCAACGCTATTTTGAGCACTAACCCTGCTAACACAGTTGGCGTATTCGGTCGCGAAGCCGATCTAAAGCTCGGCCTAGAATGCTTGGTTAAAGGGATTGATAGCACACCATCAGGCAGTGAAATTACTCGTTACATTATTAGTTTAATGGCGTTAGAACGTAAGTTAAGCTCTCGAAACGATGCTATGTCTCAGCTTGGTGATCGTATTCAAATGGCCAAGCGTCAGTCAGAGCACTTTGAGCTACTAGACGATCAAATGATCAGCAATTTAGCGAGCATCTATCTGGATGTCGTTAGCCCTATTGGCCCACGCATTCAAGTAACGGGCACGCCATCTGTACTGCAGCAGACGGCAAGCCAACACAAAGTTCGTGCGCTGTTGTTATCTGGCATTCGTAGTGCAGTTCTTTGGCGTCAAGTTGGTGGTAAGCGTCGCCACCTAATCTTCGGGCGCAAGAAGATGGTAGAGCAAGCACAAATCCTTCTTGCTCGTCTGTAGTAAAATATCAAATAAGCAGCTCGCGTTTATCGCGAGCTCATTTTTTTCGACTAAAACAAATCTCGCGCAAACGTTTGCGCAATATTCGTGACAATTGCCACAGTTATTGGTATAAAGCTCACGAAATTTAGAAACCCAATTCAGGAGAACATCATGGAACTGTCAGCATTGACTGCTGTTTCACCAGTAGACGGCCGTTACGGAAGCAAGACAATTGCGTTACGCGAAATTTTCAGTGAATACGGTCTACTAAAGTACCGTACTATCGTTGAAATCCGCTGGCTACAAAAGCTTGCTGCTACTGCTGAAATTGCAGAAGTGCCAGCGTTTAGCGCAGAAGCAAACCAATTCCTAGACGACCTTGCTGCAAACTTCTCTGAAGAAGATGCACGCCGTATCAAAGAGATCGAGCGTACAACTAACCACGACGTAAAAGCGGTTGAGTACTTCCTAAAAGAGAAAGTAGCAGACGTTCCTGAACTGCACGCAGTAAACGAGTTCTTCCACTTCGCATGTACTTCTGAAGACATCAACAACACATCACACGCTCTAATGCTTAAAGAAGCGCGTGAGAACGTGATTCTTCCAGAAATCCGTAACCTAATCGACGCTATCAAAGCACTAGCAGTGGAATACCGCGACATTCCTCTTCTATCTCGTACACACGGTCAGCCTGCTTCTCCATCTACTATGGGTAAAGAAATGGCAAACGTGGCGTACCGTATGGAGCGTCAATTCAAGCAAATCGAAAACGTTGAGATCCTAGCGAAAATCAACGGTGCAGTAGGTAACTACAATGCACACCTTTCTGCTTACCCAGAGCTAGATTGGCACAAGTTCTCTGAAGAGTTCATCACAGAGTCTCTAGGCGTAACTTGGAACCCTTACACAACTCAAATCGAACCGCACGATTACATCGCTGAGCTGTTCGACGCTATCGCTCGTTTCAACACTATCCTGATTGACTTCGACCGTGACGTTTGGGGTTACATTGCACTAGGCCACTTCAAGCAAAAAACTATTGCTGGTGAGATCGGTTCTTCAACAATGCCTCACAAAGTTAACCCAATCGACTTTGAAAACTCAGAAGGTAACCTAGGTCTTGCGAACGCTGTATTCGGCCACCTAGCACAGAAACTGCCTATCTCTCGTTGGCAACGTGACCTAACTGACTCAACGGTTCTACGTAACCTTGGTGTTGGTGTTGGCTACGCTATCATCGCTTACACTTCGACACTTAAAGGCATCAGCAAGCTAGAAGTAAACCGTGAAGCGCTTCTTGCTGAACTAGACAAGAACTGGGAAGTACTAGCTGAGCCAGTACAAACCGTTATGCGTCGTTACGGCATCGAGAAGCCATACGAGAAGCTGAAAGAGCTAACTCGTGGTAAGCGTGTAGACGGCGAAGCAATGCGTAACTTCATCGACGGTCTTGAGCTTCCTGAGCACGAGAAAGCACGTCTGAAAGAGATGACACCAGCGAACTATATCGGTCAAGCAATCGAGCTGACAGATAAGCTGTAATACTCCTGTAACGACCAGATACTTAAAAGGTTGACGCGAAAGCGTCAACCTTTTTTAGTTAGGAGAGTTAGGTCGGGAGAAAATAATTTTAGTTATATGGAATGGATTATTAATTGAAGATCAGCCCCATTTGTTATGGCAGCTTTTGGAAGAACAAGGTTATTGTTCCTACTTCCACACCAAACTTTTTTATTTTCGTTAGATTGAAAACGTGTCTGTCATCCTGACGATAAAGCCAATCATCAAAAGCAACCGTCACTGATGAATCCTCCATTTGTAGCTCAAAGTCATATTGCCACTGTAGCGCATTGCCCTGCTCTTCCCCTGTTGCCACACCTATAATATCGTCTGCCTTACCTTCATAACGACCGTCTTCTAATCTAGTGATAACCCAAATTCGCTGGTCCACCTCTCCGTCATCAAACACGAAGTCTTCCACCAGCGTCAGCGTATCACCCGCTACAGTACCCACTATATCGACTTCAAAGCGACGCGTTTGCTGTCCGGTATAATCTTGCACCATCCCCCACGCCTTTATGTCGCCTTCGAAATAACCGAATACGTCAAAAGTCGGTTTAGAAGAGCGGTAATTATCAATGTCTGCGGAACATGCCGAAAGAAAAACAGCTGCCACTAAAGTCGCTGATTTAAAAATTCGTTTAAACACTATCTAACCTGCCCTATCAATTGTTTTCGGAGTTTCGGAAATTCTGTGTTGGGTGATAACCATATAGCCAAAAATGCATCGTTCATTCGTTCGTCTTCAATGATGCCAACGTTCTTTACTTGCACGTCCCCAACCTGCTTATAAAAAAGCTGACCAGATTTTCCATCTGTTAGATAAGTAAGCTCGTCACCTTTTTGAATATCAGGAAACATACGATCGAGCTCGCTGATCCAAGCTTTTCGATATGAGTCCGTAAAACCCAATTTCGCCCACTGCTCATCCGTCACATCAAGCAGCTGTTGCTTACTGATGTCTCTCTTGTAATTAATTTCCAACGCAAGGGGATGTGGCGATACGTCATCGCTTACGATGAACTTTCCATCAGGCGCTTTTAATCTTGAGTGATAAATATCGAAGATGAACCAGGTAAGTTGGGCTTCTCCAACAGTTTTCCATCCCTTCCAATTCGCAATGTTGCTAGCAGCTTCGCTGTTTCCAACGGGTTGAGCTTGCAGAGCAAAAGAACCAGTTACTATTACCAACGCAAGCAGCCTAGTCAGTCTCTGAGTTAAAACTCTCTTCAAGCTTTTCATTTCCGTACACCTTGAGTATCAAGAGCATCATGACGCACCATTCGACAAACAACATTGCCAGTGTAGCGCCAGTGCTAAATCCAAATTCAACGGCTTGGAGCTTATAGCCAGCAAAGTAGCTCGCTGTTCCTCCGAGTCCGCCTACTATTGATACGTAGGTTTTTGGGAAACGGTACAAAATTGACTTGAGTTGATAGGCATACCAGGCGAACAGAATCCAAAGGCACAAAAGCCAAAGGGGTAACCATTGAGTGGCAAACATGAAAATTGAAAATTGCTGATTTAATGTATCAAGCACGAGACCAATCGTGGCGATAACACCAATACTTTTGAGCGAAGATGCGTCAGTTTTCAAACAATATAGTAGGGTTGCCAAAGTAAGGAATAACGTCACCCATTGCCATTGATAGGTTCCAAGCACCGCTGCAAACCAGCAGAGTTGGAACCATGTCGAAGCAAGAAACACCTTCATAACGAACTACGGGCGTTGAAACGTCATGTGAACGGCACTGATCGTGCGAGCCAAAAAGCCACCTTCACAGTAGCTCAAATAGTAGCGCCACATACGCACAAAGCGGTCGTCGTAGCCAAACGAGCGCACTTCATTCTCTGCTCGATTAAAACGTAAGTGCCATTCGTTCAGCGTCTTGGCGTAGTCCAAACCAATATCGAACAAGTCTCGCGTCACTAAGTCACTGTACTTTGTTGTTGCTTGGGTTAGTGAGGTTACCGACGGTAAAAAACCACCCGGGAAAATGTACTTTTGGATAAAGTCGACGTTGTTACTGTAGTAATCGTAACGCTGATCGGCAATCGTAATCGCTTGAATCGCCATCAAGCCACCAGTCTTCAATAAAGACTCACAGACCTTAATGTACGAAGGCAGGAATTGTTTGCCCACAGCTTCAATCATTTCAATAGAAACGAGCTTGTCATAAGTGCCAGTTAAGTTACGGTAATCTTCTTTGAGTAGTGTGATTTTATCTTCTAAGCCACGCTCTTTGATTTTTTGCTCCGCATACGCGTGTTGCTCTTCAGATATCGTTGTTGTGGTGACCTGACAGCCGTATTGTTCGGCCATGTAAATCGCCATAGCGCCCCACCCTGTGCCAATTTCAACAACATGATCAGTGGGCTTCAGCTCAAGTTGCTGACATAGACGATCCATTTTGTTGATTTGAGCCTGCTCTAGAGAGTCATCCGCATGATTGTAAAGCGCCGAAGAGTACAGCATATTGGTATCAAGGAACGCTTCGTATAGGTTGTTACCCAAGTCGTAATGCGCATGGATATTTTTACGTGAGTTCTCTTCAGAGTTTCTGTTTGACCAATGACTGAACTTGTACAGTATTTTAGTCAACCAACTGCCTTGCTCTTCGAGTTTATCTAGAGCACGCATGTTAAGGGCCATCAGTTTCATTAATGAGGTTAAATCGGGGCTATCCCACCACCCATCCATATAAGCCTCACCAGCAGCAATACTGCCGCCCTGCAAGATCCGTGAATAAAAGCCTGGATGTTTTACCTCTATAGTAGCGACAACAGGTTGACCACTGTACTCCCCATTTAGCGCACTAAAACGCTCGCTTCGCTCTGTCGTTTCCGTCTTAAAACTTTCAATAACTGTTAAGCAGCCGATTTCCATTTTTTGCAGACATTGAAAAATAACTCCGCGAGCCGCTTTTTGCGTTGTCGTCAATTTACGCGGCAATGTCATAGAACTAGTATTTAACATGCAGAATTCTCCTTGTGCTTTTTATTTTTTTTGTCTGTTTTTTCAGTATCGGCTTCTATTTCTTCATGCGTTGAATATTTAGGATGAGAATAAAAAGGTGCGCCTTTCACCCAAAGTTTTAATGCGTGCCAATAAATACCAACCATTACTTTTACCGTTTGTATTGGTGTAACGATCAAACACCTCAATAAGGTTTTACTTGAAAGTGGCTTGGCTTTCATAACCATGGTGGCATCAAAGTGTTTCTCTCCTTTGTGACATTCAAGATGAATATTCAACTTGTCTGTCAAAGGTTTAATTCTCCAGCGGTAGAGTTGGTCAATCGGGTTGAATGGCGAAACATGAAATGCTTTATTTTGTTCCCAACCAAACTTTTCTTCTTCTTTATCTGCTGACACCACGTAGTAATGTCGTTCATTCCAAGGAGTGTTACTCACCTCTGCGAGGAGATACTTCCATTCTCCTTCCTTGTTATAAACGTAGTAGAAATTAACGGGGCTGAAATAAAGTCCTAGATAACGCAAGTGACAGACTGCGACTACCTTGCCAGTACAGCGAACACCTGTCAGTTCTTCAATTTTGCTGTGCACTGCCGACTTGACGCTACCTTCACCAATGTAATCACTGCGTTTGAAGCGTGCCCAATGCCACCAACGCGAACCAAAACCCCATACTTTTTTCTCTAAAGCATCGAGCTCGTCTACATCGATGGCGGGCATAAATAAAGAGTAGTTCAACTCATGATTCACAGGCGTGAATCGACGGTGACGAACGTTGCCTATAAACAATCGGCTGTTCATTTGGCTATCCATATCACGCTGCGCCTTTTTCGAAAGGAACCACATTTTGTTCGCGGTACTTTTCTTCTATTTCTTTCACAACATCAAGCGCGCTACGCACGCCATCTTCATGAAAACCGTTGTACCAATAAGCGCCGCAGAACCAGGTACTTTGTTTGCCCTGTATCTCATCTTTGCGCTGCTGCGCTGCAATAGACTCAGTGGTGAATACTGGATGATGATAAGTGAACGAACGCAAGACTTTATTTGAGTTAATTTGCTCAGTACTGTTCAACGTTACACAAAACGTGTGCTCTGATTGAATATGTTGAAGAATGTTCATGTTATAAGTGAGCGAAGGGAGGCGTTGCTGTTCCTCTTCACTGCCTTCCAATAGGTAGTTCCATGATGCCCATGCTGCCTTACGTTTTGGTAGTACGGCAGAGTCGGTATGAAGAACAACTTCATTTGCTTGGTATGTCATATCCCCCAAGATTTTCTGCTCAATTGGGCTAATATCCTCTAGCATTCTCATTGCTTGATCACTGTGACAAGCTAAGATAACGTCATCAAACCAATGCGTTTCTCCGCGAACTTGAACGCCAGCCCCTTTTTCGTTGCGAACCACTTTTTCGACAGGACTATTAAGACGAATACTCTCGGCAAAGCCTTTGGTCAATGGTGGAATGTATGAACGTGAACCTCCTTTAATCACATACCATTGTGGCCGGTTAGTCACATCTAGCAGACCGTGGTTGAGGAAGAAACGTAAGAAGAACATAAGAGGGAATGCGCGCATGTCAGCTAAAGTCGACGACCAAATCGCAGCACCCATCGGTAATATGTAGTTATCGGTAAAGAAAGCACTGAATTTGTGTTCATCAAGGAACTCACCTAACGTCTGAGAGTGCGTGGATTGCTCGCTAGCGAAGCGCTTGGCAAGTTTATTGAAACGAAGTATCTCGAAGATAAATCGATAAAATTTAGGGTTTGCCCAGTTACGTTTTTGAGCAAACAATGTCGACACTGTGTGGCCGTTGTACTCTAGTCCGTTCCCATCATTTCTGACACTGAAGCTCATTTGAGTCGGCAGACCTTCAACGCCAATCTCGCTCATCATTTTAATGAAATTAGGGTACGTACGATCGTTATAGACGATGAACCCAGTGTCTATCGCGTATTCTCTACCATCAAGGCTCACATCAACGGTTGCAGTATGGCCACCAATGTAATCGTTCGCTTCAAATAGCGTTACATCATATTCTTTATGCAAGTAATAACCACAAGTAAGGCCAGAGATTCCCGTTCCCACAATCGCTATCTTCTTTCTTCCTGCTGTTTTCATTTTTATTCCTTTTTATGATACGAGTTTAGCAGTTAGGCGAGCTTGCCAACTGTATGGAAGTAACGAGATAAAACGTAAAATACTGGTAAATCTCGCTGGGAAATAGATATAGGTCTTGTTGGCGGCTAACTGCTTCCTGATAGAGTCCGACGCTTGCTGAGTAGAAATGATCATTGGCATTTCGAAGTCGTTTTTGTCAGTCAACGGCGTTTCAACAAAACCAGGAAACACCGTTACCACATTGATCCCTTTCTTTTTCAAGTCGACGGCGAGCGTGCGTGCAAAATAACTGACTGCCGCTTTGGATGCGCCGTAAGCTTCAGCACGAGGCAGTGCCACTTCTGATGCGATAGAGCCAACAATAACAATGCGGTGCCCTCTCTCTAAATGCACTTGGCAGCCTTCAATGCAGTTGGCAACACCGACAACATTTACGTTCATCACACGCGCCATGAGTTTCGCGTCGACCACTCCCTCATCCATGTACTCACAATCGCCTGCGTTAAAAACCCATGTGTTTGGCGTAAAGGGCAAATTAGAGAGCGCCTGCTGAGTTTCCTCATAATTTGTCACATCAAACTGCAATGTATGAATTTTAGAGGAAACTGCCTCCAGTTCTGCAAGAACATCTTGATTCCGACCACAAGCAATCACATTCCATTCTGAGTTCGCGTAATCTAGGGCAAGCTGTCTTCCTATTCCGGAGGTGGCGCCTGTGATTAAGATGGTGTTGTTCATTGTCCTAACCTCTGCTTGATGGTTTTAACGACTGAACCAAGTAACGGTAAATGCTCATAGAGCATCTCTCCGAGATCAAAATAGTCTCGGTGATAAATGACCTGACCTTCGCTAAATTTGAGGTGCGAAACACCATTGACGAGAATAGGCGCACCCTTCTGAAGTTTGGGATGCTGAAGGTCCATTGTCCAAGTTAGGAAGCCTGTATCTCCGACTTGTTGATGCTCATGGATTACAAAATCACAACTGATGACGTTGGCATATAATGAGGTGAAATAATCCGAAAGTGCTGGCCATCCTTCTAAACGATGCGCTGCGTCCTCAAATACTACATCTTGGTGATATATATCCTTAAGTAGATGTAAGTTCGCTTTGTTGAGCTTTTGATAGATATTGCCAACAGACTGTATGTCCATTTTATACTCCTACACGCCCATTAAGTTGTACAAAATTATTATATGTACAAGATAGTTCATTCCACCAAAGTTGTACAAAAATAATTTTGTATAACTTTGTTTCTGTAAGTAGTACGTGATGAAGTTCGCACGCGATCAATCGGCGAAAAAAAAGGCTTGGTCAAAACCAAGCCTTTTCAGCAGATTAACAATTATTTAAG
Organism: Vibrio sp. 970; assembly: GCF_033339075.1. Classification (NCBI taxonomy): domain Bacteria; kingdom Pseudomonadati; phylum Pseudomonadota; class Gammaproteobacteria; order Vibrionales; family Vibrionaceae; genus Vibrio; species Vibrio sp. 970. The sequence continues at coordinate 179,989 of NZ_JAWOTW010000004.1, read as the reverse complement.
TAGGAACAATTAGTATTGCTGGCCTCGCAACGCTGCAATACGTTTATCTAGCGGAGGGTGGCTCATTAGTAGCTCAGTCAGCGACTGCTTGCCATTGATACCAAACGCCATCATGGTGCCATCCAGTTGAGATTCATGACTCACCTTCAAACGCTCTAGAGCCGCAATCATTTTTTCTTTGCCAACGAGGCGCGCAGCACCTGCGTCCGCGTGGAATTCGCGATGACGGCTGTACCACATAGTCAAGAAGCTAGCTAGGAAACCAAATACCAGTTCAAGCACCATGGATACGCCAAAGTAAACCATCATGTTTGTACCTTGGCCTTCTTCATCATCGTTCGATGCCACGATATTGGCAATAAAGCGTGATAGGAAGATAACAAACGTGTTCACGACACCTTGCATCAACGTCATCGTGACCATATCACCATTTGCAATATGGCTCACTTCGTGTGCAAGTACTGCCTCTGCCTCATCACGAGTCATATTGTGTAAAAGACCGGTAGAAACTGCGACAAGAGAGTCATCTCGTTTTGCACCTGTCGCAAATGCATTGATATCTGGTGAATCATAAATAGCCACCGTTGGCATGCCAATACCCACTTGTTGAGCTTGACGACCCACAGTTTCGACTAACCAATGCTCCGTTTCGTTGCGCGGGCTTTCAATGACCATACCACCAACCGAGCGTAGCGCCATACCCTTTGACATCATCAACGAAATAAATGCGCCACCAAAACCAAATACAGCAGCCATTACAAGTAAACCTGACAGACTGCCTGGTTGCATTCCAGTTACAGCGTAAACAATATTCAGAACAACACTAAGCACTAGCACGACAGCTAGGTTAGTTGCTAGGAATAACATAATTCGCTTCATTACTTTTCTCCGAGGAAGCTTATCGTTTTTTTAAAACGGATTGTTATAAGGAACAAATGGTAATCGCTATAAAAGCCAATTCCGTTGATTTTCATGTTCCGTGCGTTATAGATATAGTCTATCCGCGATAAAAACAAGGTTAAGCAATAAATTGCAACATTTGTTTTCGGGACTGAAATATTTGATTCAAGCGATTTCAAAACATGCTTTGGTAGGAGCTGGAACCTCCGTTCATATACATTTATCAAAATGATAAAATAAGCTCTGAGCTACACATCATCTATTGATAGATGATCTTGGTGTTAAATCTATCACCTCTTAGCAACTTAGCTAGAAATTTTTTAATAGACCAAAAACAGTACGTTAGCTCTGCTATAGACTTTGGTCTTATTGTGCGGCCACATGGACATGCTAAATTCGAATGAGATGAACAAAACAGAGCCACTCTAAGTACATTGCAAAAAGTGCATTGGGTGAGCTCAAAAACTCCATGTATTGAGGGAAAAACCATGGTAGAAACTAACGACTATCAAATGGCTATTGATTTACTACGTTGTCACCTAGGCATCTCAGAGGACGAGGCAAAGCAACAACTTGGTATTTCAACCGATCATCATATGTCTCAGCGTGTTGCAGAAACACAACAAGCATTGATGGGGCTCAGCCAAGATAAGTAATCTGACTTTTTAGGTTACACCAACAAGAAAGGGCTGCATTGCGCAGCCCTTTGGTTTTTTTAGTCTTTTATCCTAAACACCATTAGTCAGTGTTTAGCAACGGCTCTACATTAATGTACTTGCCTAGCTCTTTGCGTTTAGCACTTGGAATATATGGAATTTCCCCAAGCTTAGGTGCATCGATACGTGCTTCTAGCATCTCGATAATGTCAGCGTAGTGCTCTGTGCCAGGGTTGACGCGGTTTGCCACCCAGCCAACAAGATTCAAACCATCCGCTTTAATACTCTCCGCTGTGAGTAAAGCGTGGCTCAAACAGCCTAATTTAATGCCAACCACCAGTACAACAGGTAACTGCTCTTCTTTTACCCATGTAGATAAACAGTCCGTATCGGATACTGGCACACGCCAGCCTCCAGCACCTTCAACGAGAACAACATCGGCTTGCTGCTTATGTTGAGCCAGTTTTTGACTCAGAACATCGTAACTTATTTCGACATGTTCATGCTTCGCTGCAATGTGGGGAGAAGCAGGCAACTCTAAAGCGTATGGGTTCACATCATCATAGGCCACATCGAGTGTTGCGGCGTCTTGTAAGTGTAAAGCATCAGAGTTACGCCATCCGGCTTCAGTCTTGTCACTCCCTGCTGCCACTGGCTTATAACCAATAGTGTTTAGTCCTTTTGCAGCGATCGCTTGCAAAATGGCTTTAGACGCTACCGTCTTTCCAACATCAGTATCCGTACCAGCAATAAAAAAAGCATCAATCATAGATGTATTACTCCAAAACAAACCTGATAACTTGCAGGTAGAAGACCTTGATCGTTTTTAAACGCTTGGTACGCATGCTCAACTTTTAACAAAGTCTCGCGACTAGTTAAACCGTGTGAGCGCCCGCTTACGTGATTTGCACCTATACCTTTGAGGTCACGCATAACTGAAAATGCAGAGTCGTACCAAACTGTGATGGTGGTCAAGTCTAGTTGATGGCTGTCACATCGAGATTGCGCTAACGCAATTTTTACCTGATTGAGCGTTAGAAAGTTATTGACGTGTTGATATGCATCAATTTTTTCCCATGATGCACGCAGCTCATACAGTGATCCATCAACCAGTGTAGAGAACCACGCTTTCCCACCATTTTTTAGCACGCGGCGCACTTCTTTTAGTGGGTAACTTAAATCTGTACACCATTGCAGCGCTAAACTTGAAAACACGTAATCGAAGCTATCATCGTCAAATGGTAAGTTTTCAGCATCAGCAACTTGGTAATGCATTCGTACTGCACCACAACGCTGCTCTGCTTTATCTAACATGGCTTGAGAGATATCGCCGCAGACTACTTCCGCACCGCGTTGTTGAAGTAGTTGGGAGAAATAACCCGTGCCACAACCTAAATCCAATACACGTTTTCGCGTCAAGTTTTCAGGAAGTTTATCAAGCAGCTGATGCCCGACATCACGTTGAAAAGCCGCATGTTTATCGTATGTTTCTGCTGCTTTACCAAACGAAGAGGCAATCGCGTCTTTATCTTGATGGAAACTCTCTAACGCGAGCGTTTGCGCTAATGCGGTAGTTGCATTATCCATTACAGCGCTCCTAATGCTTGCTTCAATGCGATTGAAAGCGTTTTAACTTGTTCATTAGTGTGATTGGCAGTGAGTGTGATTCGAAGACGAGACGTTCCTTTAGGCACCGTCGGAGGGCGAATAGCAGTCACCCAAATACCGTTTTGGCGACAAGCACCTGCTACTCGCAAAGCCAATTCAGATTCACCAATCAAAAAGGGCTTAATCGAAGTTTGAGTCTCAACAAACCCCTCAAGGTCGCTAAGGCTATCTCGATACACTTCACTAAGCTCAGAGAGCTTTTCACGTCGCCAAGACTGCTCTTGAACCATAGAAACCGCATGCGTGAGCGCGTAGGCTTGTGCCGGAGGCATCGCTGTGGAATACACATGGTGACGAGCAAACTGAGTCAAAAAGTCTCCCGTTGCGTGGTCACATAAAATAGCCGCGCCAGACATACCAAACGCTTTGCCGAAAGTAACGATCAGTATCTCGGGTTTAACCGTTGCCAACTCGCAAGAACCACCACCGGATTGACCAAGAACGCCAATACCATGAGCGTCATCGACAGCAAACCAAGCATCATGACTACGAGTGACTTCAGCTATATCGCTAAGCGGCGCACAGTCGCCGTCCATGCTGAATACCCCTTCAGTCACAACTAGATGGTTGTCTTCGCTATTAATCAGCGACTTTAGGTGCTCGATGTCATTGTGTTTGAAGCGCTTCATCTTAGCTGGTGACAACGCCCCCGCTTCCATCAGTGAGGCATGGTTCAAACGGTCTTGGATCAATACGTCTGATTTTTCCAACAAGGTGAACAACAAGGCTTGATTAGCACTGAATCCAGAACCAAACAGAATTGCTCTGTCGTAACCCAACCATTCGGTCAGTGCGGCTTCTAAATTGCTGTGCGCGGCACTAAAGCCAGTCACCATCGGTGATGCTCCACTGCCACTACCATATACGCTTAAACCTTGCTGCCAAGCCCGAACAAGCGCTTGGTCATTAGCCAATCCCAAATAATCATTACTTGAGAAATTAATGTAGCGTCTACCTTCGTGTTCCAAAACGGACTGGTTACCGGCAAACACCACATTCATAGAACGATTCAACCCTTGCGTTTTACGCTCAGCAAGGGCGGACTCGATACGAGATTTAAACGCTGGCATCGTAGAAAAGGTCGTCTTTTGTCGGACGGGCAGCAACGCGCTCTACGACGCGATCGAGTAACTCGTTTTCTTCGATTTCATCAGGCTTTTGAGACACCTCTTGGCTGTTAATACCGAGCTTATTGAACAGCATCATGTCCTTATCTTCAGAAGGATTTGGAGTCGTCAGAAGTTTGCAGCCATAGAAGACTGAGTTTGCACCCGCCATAAAACACAGCGCTTGCATTTGTTCGTTCATGTTTTCACGGCCAGCCGATAGACGAACCGCTGATTGAGGCATCATGATGCGCGCAATCGCAATCAAGCGAATGAAATCGAATGGCTCAACATCGTCCACCTCTTCCAGTGGTGTGCCTTTCACCTTCACGAGCATGTTGATTGGCACACTTTCAGGATGCACTGGCAAGTTAGCTAATTCAACCAACAAACCTGCTCGGTCGTTAGCACTTTCACCCATACCGATGATGCCACCGGAACAGATCTTCATGCCAGCATCACGAACATGAGACAAAGTATCTAAACGGTCTTGATAAGTACGTGTGGTAATGATGTTGCCGTAAAATTCAGGAGACGTATCTAGGTTGTGGTTGTAGTAATCCAAACCTGCGGTTGCCAGTTGTTTTGCTTGATCTGGTGTCAACATGCCTAATGTCATACACGTTTCTAAACCCATGCCCTTCACGCCTTTGATCATGTCGGTCAAATGCGGCATGTCACGCTCTTTTGGATTTTTCCATGCTGCGCCCATACAGAATCGAGTAGAACCAGCATTTTTGGCTTTTTGCGCAGCATCGAGTACGCGTTCTACTTCCATCAGACGCTCTTTCTCGATGTCTGTGGTGTAACGAGCACTCTGAGGACAGTACTTACAATCTTCTGGACAAGCACCTGTCTTAATCGACAGAAGCGTGCTTACTTGAACATGGTTGGTTTGTTGATATTGACGATGTACAAGCTGCGCTTCGAATAGGAGATCCATGAATGGTTTTTCCATGAGATCGCGCACTTCAGCATGCGTCCAGTTATGACGAACTTCCACGTGTATTCCTTTAGTCACTTTTGTTGTTGTGTTGACAGTCTACTGAGTCTCGATAAACTGTCAACACAACGCAAAAGATCAAAGTTTACACCTGTCTGTTTTTTAACCTCAATTATTATTGGAATCGCACATGGATCTCGCCTTCGACCGCCAGCATATCTGGCATCCTTACACTTCGACATTGACACCTCTGACCTGCTACCCAGTGGCATCGGCAAATGGTGTTCATATTAAATTGGAAGACGGTACTGAGCTGGTCGATGGCATGTCTTCTTGGTGGTCGACGATCCACGGCTACAACCATCCGCATTTAAATCAAGCCGCTCACCAGCAAATCGATCAGGTCTCTCACGTGATGTTTGGCGGGATTACCCACCAGCCAGCAATCAGTTTGTGTAAAAAGCTATTGTCCCTTGCACCAAATAACCTTGAACATGTATTCCTTGCCGATTCAGGCTCCGTTGCCGTAGAAGTCAGCTTAAAAATGGCACTGCAATATTGGCATGCAAAAGGCGAACGCCGACCGAAGTTTCTTACTTTGCGACACGGTTATCACGGCGACACCTTTGCGGCTATGTCGGTTACCGATCCTGATAACTCAATGCACTCTCTTTACAAAGGCTTTTTGCCTGAGCATATCTTTGCGGAGTCAGCAACTTGTGGTTATTGGGATGAATGGAAGCCAGAGGACCTTACCGACTTCGAGCACAAGATTGAAACGCACCATGAAGAACTTGCTGCGGTGATCCTAGAACCTATTGTTCAAGGCGCAGGCGGCATGCGCATCTACCATCCAGAATTTCTCAAAGGCGTGCGTAGGCTTTGCGACAAATACGGCTTGTTATTGATTGCAGATGAGATCGCTACCGGATTTGGTCGTACCGGTAAGTTGTTTGCCTGCGAACATGCAGACATTCAACCAGACATTCTGTGTGTCGGGAAAGCACTCACTGGCGGCTACATGACCCTCTCTGCGACCCTGGCGAGCAAACACGTAGCAGACACCGTTTGTGGTGGTGATGCAGGCTGTTTTATGCACGGTCCAACCTTTATGGGGAATCCACTCGCCTGTGCTGTTGCCACCGCAAGTTTGGAATTGATTGAGCAAGGTAATTGGCAGCAACAAACCCAACAAATTGAAACGCTGTTTTCTGAGTTACTACCAAAACTTGAAGAATACGAGTTGGTGAAAAACACCCGTTGGCTAGGTGCCATTGGCGTAGTGGAGACGCATCGCCCTGTGAATATGGAAACCATCCAAGCCTTGTTTGTTGAACACGGAGTGTGGATTCGTCCATTTGGCAAACTGATTTATATGATGCCGCCGTTCATCAGCAAGCCAGAAGATATTGAGAAGCTAGTTAACGCGATTGATGCAGCGTTGCAACGTAAAGACTGCTTCGCTTCATAGTTCAATTCAATACGAAAACGGTTTGAGTATGAGACTCAAACCGTCTCGTTATTTATTAGAGCAGTAAAGCTATCGAAGTTGACTGTCTTTACTCGCTCGTCGATTGAACAATGCTTGGCGTTGAGATACCAATTCGATTGTTGACCGACATTCGATACACAAACGAACGCCTTTCATTGCAAGACGACGCGCTTCTGGAATCTCATCACCACACTCATCGCAGTAATGGGCGCTCTCACCCTTTGTGATACTGCCACGAACACGGGAAATCTCGTCGTCTATTGTGTTTTGAATTTGTTGGCTGACGCTATCGTCGTTTGCCCACCCTACGGCCATAAGCCCTCCTCGTTACTTGAATGAGAAAATCTACTTACCGTGGTAAGGTGGATGATTATATCGATTACAAATAACAAGATAATTAGGGTAAATTCGAAAACACTATTACGCTTTGGTAAAAATAGATAACCTAAAACCAATTACCATTCTTTAATTAGTTGGTATGACTCATTCTCCTGAAGCCTTGAAAGAACATACCCGTGAGTAGAACCATAGCTTCCGCTTAACACACTGTTTTCCTTTAACAGTATTACATCTTCCAAACCATCATCATTGTAGTCTCCGGTCGCAAGAAGAGTAACTTTTTGGTAACCATCGGAGTTATCGTAAAATACAGCCTGGAAGTCATTCAATCGCTCAAAACTAGTGATTTTATCCATATCAGCCCATCGATGTGCTTCTTTTGATTTTCTCAATTGTTCATCAGAGATGATAAAACTCAACTCTGATGGAGATATATCCGGAAGACTCTCACTAATGATGCTTTCTGATATGTAAGAAGTATTAGATGGTTTAAGAGATCCCATCACTTTCCAAGATTCACATAAGACTTTTGTTGCCATTAACGCAGAATGCTCTGAGTCTATTTTAGCGCTAAAGTTTTTTTGGCTTTTCAGCTCGAGTTCTGCACAACTTTTAGCTACTGAGACTTCTCCAGAAGCGGACTTAAGTGGGAACTCAAAATACCACTCCGCTCCATAAACTGCTCTGACATTATCCTGAGTTAAGAAGGTCACTTTTTCGACAAAAAAACGATCAGAGTTATTGTAAGGACTATAGAAGGGCTCTATCGAAATTGGGTTTGCGAATAAGCTAGAAGAAGATAAACCTAGTAAAAGGAAGAGTGATTTCATTAATGAGACCTTAATAAGTTTGCTACATAAGCATTTCTTTCTGCTTGTACACCATTTCTTTTCGACTCGAGGGCCGCTTGCTGATAATTTCCGTTTCGAATATGCCCATTAAACTTGGGATAAGTATCTTTAAGTTTTGGCATACCTAAATTAAATATCATGTCAAAAAGCGCTAGCTTTACGTTGTCCGGATAAGATGTAAACGCTTCATCTCCATAGATAACCTTAAGCTCTTTTTCGAAAGACTGTATGTGATGTGCTACTTGCTCGTTCATCACGCTTTCAGTTAATTTGAGGGCTGTAAAAGGCTTAAACCTTGAAGCTGGCTCTGACTCTCCAAAAGGCCGGGCCTTAACACGCAAAAACTCTTCTTTGATTTGCTCGTAAGTAGCCGGTTCATTTGTAGAATTGTGAACAAATGGGAGCTTTGTTGCTGCGGTAACGTCGCTTAACATACTACCTACCCCAACAGTGATATAGCCTCTGGTATCCAAATACATATGCTCGACTCTTCCCTCATATTGCTCTAATTTAGCCTTGAGCTTCATTTTGAGGGAGGTTGAGACAGGCAAAGCCTTCTTCGCACTCAAAACCGTGATACCTTGCATCAACTTACGATGGCTTCTTCCATTCACATCTATCCTTCCATCTGGACGAGCCATCCCAACAAGGTTTTTCTGAAAAGCTTTAATTGCGGCGACAGTCTTGGAGTTTTCCGGTCTAGAGCCCAGTTTCCCATCCACTTTAAGTTCCTTTACTCCCCTTAAAGAACCAAGCAATTGGTTAATAGACCTTTGTACCGTACGAATATCAGCATCCACATTTTTACCACCCAAGCCAACAGAGCCGCTTATTCTTATTGAAGCCATGAAAGTACCTCCTCTTTATATTTTGGAGGAGCTTGTCACGCTCAATGAAGCTTAGAAAAATATCATTAGGGACTGGTTTTAATAATTTAGGCTAACTATGCAATACCTCATCCTATATTTACATAACAACGTATTTTCACTCGACGCAGATAACAAAAAACCCAGCACTGAGGCTGGGTTTTGGTGTTCAAGTGGTTAACGAATTAACCGATGTGCGTTGCGCCCGCCATGTACTTCTGAAGTACTGTAGGGATTGCAATGCGGCCGTCTGCTTCTTGGTTGTTTTCTAGGATAGCAACCATTGTACGACCTACAGCAAGACCAGAGCCGTTTAGCGTGTGTACAAGCTCAGGTTTCTTCTCGCCTTTACGACGGAAACGCGCTTGCATACGACGAGCTTGGAAGTCCCACATGTTAGAACATGAAGAGATTTCACGGTAAGTTTCTTGAGCAGGAACCCAAACTTCTAGGTCGTAAGTCTTACGAGCGCCGAAGCCCATGTCACCTGTACATAGAACCACTTTACGGTAAGGAAGCTCTAGAAGTTGTAGAACTTTCTCAGCGTGACCTGTTAGCTCTTCTAGTGCGTTCATTGAATCTTCTGGCTTAGTGATTTGTACTAGTTCAACTTTGTCGAACTGGTGCATACGAATCAGACCACGAGTATCACGACCGTAAGAACCTGCTTCTGAACGGAAACATGGCGTGTGAGCTGTCATCTTAATTGGTAGATCCGCTTCGTCAGAAATCGTGTCACGAACTAGGTTCGTTACAGGTACTTCTGCAGTAGGGATTAGAGACAGTTTACGTGGCTCTTCGTCGTTTACTTTTTCTACTAGCGGCTCAGTGTGGAAAAGATCTTTACCGAACTTAGGAAGCTGACCAGTACCGAATAGGCTGTCAGAGTTTACTAGGTAAGGTACGTACATTTCTGTGTAGCCGTGCTCTTCAGTGTGAAGATCTAGCATGAACTGAGCGATTGCGCGGTGTAGACGAGCAAATTGGCCTTTCATCACGATGAAACGTGCGCCAGTGATCTTAACTGCGCTTGCGAAGTCTAGACCGTCACCCATTTCGCCCAGGTCAACGTGATCTTTCAGTTCGAAGTCGTAAGACTTTGGCTCACCCCAACGAGAGATTTCAACGTTGTCGTTTTCATCTTTGCCATCTGGCACTTCGTCTGCTGGGATGTTTGGTACAGAAAGCGTGAATTCGTCTAGTTGAGCCATTACTTGCTCAAGTTCAACTTTCTTCGCGTCAAGATCGCTACCTAGAGTACCGATTTGTTTCTTGATCTCTTCTGCGCCTTCTTTGTCGCCAGCCGCCATTTTTTGGCCGATTTGCTTGGAGATGGAGTTACGCGTGGATTGTAAATTTTCTACTTCTACTTGAATGGACTTACGTTGTTCTTCAAGTTTACGAATAGTATCTACGTCTAGCTTAAAGCCACGACGCGCCAGTTTAGCAGCTGTTTCATCCAGCTCTGTACGAAGTAATTTAGAATCCAGCATTGTTAATCCTATGCTTTTTGTTGTGAAATCACGCGCACTTTCCAAGCGTACGCGTTAAAAAAATTTACTGAACAAATGTATCCAAAAACGCCTACTTTTCATAGCGCTTTTGTGGGCTATTTGCGTCTAAAGTAGCCAAGTAATCTAACTTTTCGCCGATTTTGGTCTCTAGACCACGATTTGTCGGCTGATAGTACCTACGATCGCCCATTTCAGGTGGCAAATATTGCTCACCCGCAGCGTAAGCGCCAGGCTCATCGTGAGCATAACGATACTCTGCACCGTAACCCATGTCTTTCATCAAACTGGTTGGTGCATTTCGAAGGTGATGCGGCACTTCATATTCAGGTAAGTTATGAGCGTCTGTGAGCGCCTGTTTCCACGCCACGTAAACAGCATTACTTTTCGGCGCACACGCTAAGTACACGATCGCCTGTGCAATCGCACGTTCACCTTCTGCTGGACCAACTCGGGTAAAGCAATCCCAAGCAGACAGTGCCACTTGCATTGCGCGAGGGTCAGCATTACCTACATCTTCAGAAGCGATCGCCAATAAGCGTCGAGCGATATACAAAGGGTCACAACCAGCAGCAATCATACGCGCAGACCAATACAGCGCAGCATCCGGGTTTGAGCCTCGAATTGATTTGTGAACCGCAGAGATTAAGTCGTACCAGATGTCACCTTTGTTATCGAAGCGAGAGACCTTCTCCCCTGCGACTTCCGCAAGCAACTTAAGCGTGATCTCTTTTTCACCCTGCGTATTGTCTTCTGCCATGTCGTAGAGCAGCTCAAGGTAATTGAGAGACATACGAGCATCACCGTTTACCAGTTCTGCTAGGCGGTCTAATACGTTATCAGCGAAGTGTGCAGGTGTATTACCCAGTCCACGTTCTTTATCGCTAATGGCTTGGTTCAACGCCAACGAGATTTCATCTTTGTCGAGAGACGTTAGCTTGTATACACGTGCACGTGACAGCAATGCGTTGTTTAGCTCAAACGATGGGTTTTCTGTCGTCGCACCAATAAAGGTAACCGTGCCATCTTCGATATGCGGTAAAAACGCGTCTTGTTGAGATTTGTTGAAGCGATGCACCTCATCCACAAATAAGATGGTGCGGCGGCCCGCCATTTTGTTCTCACGTGCTTTCTCGATTGCTGCACGGATTTCTTTCACACCAGACGTTACGGCAGACACGCGCTCTACTTCAGCATTGGCATAGTTTGCAGCCACTTCCGCTAATGTCGTTTTGCCTGTGCCCGGTGGTCCCCAAAGGATCATCGAGTGAATGTGACCCGCCTCTAGCGCACGGCGCAGTGGCTTACCGGGACCTAAAATGTGCTGCTGTCCGATGTATTGTTCAATCGTTTCCGGTCTCATACGAGCAGCAAGGGGACGAAAATCTTCGTCCCCCGAGAAATCTAATGTGTAATTGCTCACTACCAATTAATTCCTTTGGTCATCCACTTCCACACCTTTTGGAATTGTGAATGTGAATCTGTCTGCTTTTGGTTTACCCAGCTTCACGTTGCTAAAGGTGAACAAACCTATTTGACCGTCTTGTTCAACCACATTGAAACCTTTCACCACACCTTTAGCATCAATATTAATCTGGAATTGACCTTGTGTGGAGTCTACTGCACTAGGAATGAGGATGAACTCATCACCTTTTTGGGAAATCTTGTAGTTATCCCAATCACTTGCGCGATTACGCGTTAGCAAAACAAATGGCGTTTGCTCTGTTGCTTGTTCTTGCCAGTAGATACTCACTTGCTCGATGAATGGGCTGTAGTACCACAATGTCTTACCGTCAGAAACCAGTAGGTTTTCATCTGGGAATGTTGTGCTCCAACGGAACAGGCTTGGACGAGCGATTTCAACCGTGCCTTCTCCTTCCATCACCGTTTCGCCTTCAGGGCTGATAACCTGCTGAGAGAAATCCGCACTGAAGCCATCATTCATAGAAAGGCGTTTGTTTAGTTCATCTTTGGGAGACGCGGCGTGTGCAGTAGAGAAGAGAGAAAAGCTTAAAACAAGCGCAGAGAAAAGTTTCGCTGAAAATAGTTTTTTCATTCAGATACCTATTGTTAGAACCACTCACCTCAGTTGGACTGAGGTGAGTAACACAAGTTCATTAATCTTTTGGTGGCGCAGGTGCCAGTACTTCACGGTTACCGTTATGACCCGGAGCACTTACGATGCCCTGCGCTTCAAGCTGCTCTACAATACGGGCGGCACGGTTGTAACCTATCTTAAATCGGCGCTGAACACCGGAAACCGAACCTCGACGTGATTGAACCACGTGCTCAACAACTTGATCGAAGAGTGGGTCTACATCTTCATCCGCTTCCATTTGCTCACCTGGCAATAGACTTTCTGGAGTTTGATCTCCACTGATGATCTCTTCAATGTAGCTCGGTTTACCACGCGCTTTCCAGTTGTTTACAACAGCATGAACATCATCATCTGATGCAAATGCACCGTGAACACGAGTTGTATGACTTGATCCCGGCGGTAGATACAACATATCACCCATACCAAGTAGTGATTCTGCGCCGCCTTGATCTAGGATTGTACGAGAGTCCGTTTTAGTCGATACCGTAAACGCAACACGAGTTGGAATGTTCGCTTTAATTAGACCGGTAATAACATCAACCGATGGACGCTGAGTCGCAAGAATTAAGTGAATACCTGCCGCGCGCGCTTTTTGCGCCAAGCGAGCAATCAGTTCTTCAACTTTCTTACCTACCACCATCATCAGGTCAGCAAATTCGTCAACAACAACGACGATGTAAGGCAGCTTTTCTAGCAATGGCGGTTCAGTATCCATGCTGTCGCCTTCCTGCCAGAACGGGTCATGGATTGGGTGGCCCGCTTCTGCTGCCATCTTCAATTTTTCGTTGAAGCCCTTCACATTACGTACACCTAATGCCGACATCAATTTGTAACGACGTTCCATCTCGCCCACACACCAACGTAGAGCGTTTGATGCGTCTTTCATATCAGTCACAACTTCAGAAAGAAGATGAGGGATACCTTCATAAATAGAAAGCTCTAGCATTTTCGGGTCAATCATGATGAAGCGTACATCTTCTGGGCCTGCTTTATACAGCATGCTCAAAATCATCACGTTCACACCCACCGACTTACCAGAACCTGTTGTACCTGCTACTAACACGTGAGGCATCTTCGCAAGATCGGCCACCACAGCTTCGCCCGCAATGTCTTGACCTAACACAACCGTTGTTGGTGACGTTGCTTGCTCAAACTGAGGGCTACTGATGACATCAGATAAATAGACCGTCTGACGACTCATGTTTGGCAGTTCCAAACCGATGTAAGGCTTGCCAGGGATTACTTCCACGACACGTACCGCCATCGCAGACAATGCACGCGCTAAGTCAGTTGAAAGACCAGAAATACGACTTACTTTCACCCCCGGCGCCAAATCAAGCTCAAAACGAGTGATCACTGGACCAGGATAAATACCAACCACATCGGCTTTGATTTTGTAGTCAGCGAGTTTGCTCTCTACCAATCGAGCGACCTGCTCTAACGCATCACGGTCGATAAAGTTTTCACGTTTTTCTGGATGATAAAGCAACTCGAGCGTTGGGAGTGGCTCTTCCGGAACTGGCAAGTTTTCTTCTTTCTGTACCAAAAATGGGTTCTGTGTTGCAGCGACTTTGGCTTGCGCATTGGAAACCATATCTTGGAATGCGGTAACGTCTTGGTCGTTGTCTTGGACCTCTTCTACCTCCACTTTTTGAGGTGCAGGTTCAAATGTTGTTGAAGGTGTTGCAACTTGCTGATGAGGCGTTGTTGGCTGTACTTGCTGCGCAGGCTGAGACTCCACTTCGTCTTCATCATCTAACACATCAAAGTCAGAGATCGTAGGCTCAATATATTGGCTCGATTCCGTTTGCGCCGTGATGCTATCTAATACAGCAGAATCAATTGCAGGCTCTTCATGTACAGGATGCTCAATACTTGGCTGCTGTACTTGCTCTGCTTCAAATTGTTCGTACTCCGCATAATCTGGTTCAACACTGATCGGTTCTTCTGTAGCTGTATGTTGCTCGACATAGGAAGAATAAGTGTCTGCAAATGATGGGGTAGCCTGTTCTTCAGTTCCCCAGTCATCTGCTTGTTGCGCCGCTGCTTCAAGCTCCTCTATCGTAACATTCAGTTGCTTGGTGCGTTCCAAGAGCGGATCAACGTTATCAGTGTTAACCGTATGGATAGGTTGTATTTGAGGCTCAGGTTCAGAATAAACTGGCGCAGCATTAACCGTAGCCTTGCGTTGTGGTGGAGTCGGTTCTACCATCGCCTGTTCCGCAGGCTTATCAGGTTTAGCTTGCGGCATATAAATAGGATACTCATGCGCTGGCGCCGGCTCTTTCGGTTCATCGACATCGTACGCCGTTAAATGAGGAAGCGGCTCATCATCAATTTCACGGTCTACATTATGTTTAGGCGTAGAGACTTTATCTTCTACAAACTCATCAAGCTGAGGTTCTAAAACTTCCTGCTCTGAACCTCTTGCCTTATTTGCAAGCGCGGCAATTAGTGCTAACGCACGATCACCAAGCCATTCCACGATGTTAAGCCATGAGATGCCAGTGAAGAGCGTAAAGCCCGCTCCCCACAAGAACAGCAGTACCAATGTGGTACCGAGTACATTCAATGTAGGTAAAGCGAGGCTAGACAACACATCCCCGACCACACCTCCGGATGAAAAATACCAAATGTCATCAAAATTAATATCGGCAAGACCGCAACTGGTCATAATAAGGACGACAAGACCGAGCAGCCTTGTACCCCATAGCATGAAATCAATTGGCTCATCTTCTCCTCGTTTACGGCAAATCACCCATGCAGCCGCCGCTAGCAAGAAAGGGATTGGGTAAGCGAGAGAGCCAAATGTGAAGAATAGAGTATCGGCTAGCCAAGCGCCGAAAAGGCCACCAGCATTATCGATATCCCCTCCCCATGCGGTTTGGGACCAAGAAGGATCGGCCGGACTGAAGGTAAATAGTGCAACCGCAAGCAATACCGAGCTAAGAACGCCAACGATAAAGCAGCACTCTTTTAAGCGTTGGAAGCCATTTAAGCGTGAAGACTGGGGCTCTTCACTGGTTTTGATAATGGTTTCGACTTTCTTTGCGTTCTCTTTGAACATAAATCAACTTGAATATGGAAATGAAATAGGAAATTGCAAAACATTCCGAGCGGCATCAAGCCGCTCGGTAAATTGATTTAACCATATCAAGGAGAAAAACCCAATTACTCTCTGGCGAAAGCGGAAGCATATACCGCTTTCTTTGCAAGAAATTAACGAGTTTTGATCACAAGCTGGTTAGATTGTTTCACTTCTTCCATAACAACGTATGTGCGAGTGTCATTTACGCCAGGTAGACGTAGTAACGTATCGCCCAATAGTCGGCGGTAAGCACCCATATCTGATACACGGGTTTTAAGAAGATAGTCAAAGTCACCTGAAACAAGATGACACTCTTGTATGTCGTCTAGCTTTTGAACAGCTGAGTTAAACTGCTCAAACACATCCGGTGCACCACGGTTTAGCGTAATCTCAACGAATACTAATAGTGATGCATCCAGGAACTGCGGATTCAATAATGCAGTATACCCTGTGATATAACCCTGACGCTCTAAGCGACGTACACGCTCCAAACATGGCGTTGGAGAAAGTCCCACACGTTTTGAAAGCTCAACGTTTGAAATACGACCGTCTTTCTGCAGCTCATTAAGAATGTTGCGGTCGATACGGTCTAGTTCCTTGGACGGCTTTTTATAGTTGTCTGCCATTTTTTATTCCACCTTATTACTTCCTTGCAAAAAAATATACTACAACTTTTTAATATTTGGTGCCAAATTTTACAAATCTATAACTATACTAGTTATTAATTCGACAATAACACCCTACTAACAGTTAATACAACCATTATAGAAAGAGGATACAGGATGATCATTGGCGTACCTAAGGAAATCAAGAATCACGAATATCGTGTTGGTATGATCCCAGCTAGCGTGAGAGAACTCATCTCACATGGTCACCAAGTTTTAGTTGAGACCAATGCAGGTGCCGGCATTGGTTTTTCAGACGATGATTACATCGCTGTCGGCGCATCCATTCTCCCTCATGCTGCTGACGTATTTGCGCAAGCAGACATGATTGTAAAAGTAAAAGAACCCCAAGCAGTAGAGAGAGCAATGCTCCGCGAAGGGCAAATTTTATTTACTTATTTACACCTAGCACCAGATTTTCCACAAACTGATGAGCTAATCAAGAGCAAAGCTGTCTGTATAGCCTATGAGACTGTAACAGATAATATGGGTCGTTTGCCACTGTTAGCACCAATGTCAGAAGTGGCAGGTCGGATGTCTATCCAAGCTGGCGCGCAAACGTTGGAAAAATCGCACGGCGGTCGTGGTCTACTCCTAGGCGGCGTACCTGGTGTTGAACCTGCAAAAGTCGTTATCGTTGGTGGTGGCGTTGTTGGTGCAAACGCTGCTCGTATGGCGGTTGGCCTTCGCGCTGACGTCACTATTCTAGACCGTAACGTAGACACACTTCGTAAGCTTGACGAAGAATTCCAAGGTCGCGCAAAAGTGGTTTATTCTACTGAAGACGCTATCGAGAAGCATGTTCTAGAAGCGGACCTTGTTATCGGTGCCGTTCTAATTCCTGGCGCAGCAGCACCTAAACTGGTCACTAAAGAGCACATTGCTAAGATGAAGCCTGGTGCGGCAGTGGTTGACGTGGCAATTGACCAAGGCGGTTGTTTCGAAACTTCGCACGCGACAACTCACGCAGATCCAACTTACATCGTTGATGAAGTGGTTCACTACTGTGTAGCAAATATGCCTGGCGCAGTTGCTCGCACTTCAACATTTGCACTCAACAACGCTACACTTCCATACATCGTGAAGTTAGCAAATAAAGGCTACCGCGAAGCACTTCTAGAAGATAAAGGCTTCCTTGAAGGTCTAAACGTTATTCACGGAAAAGTAACGTGTAAAGAAGTAGCAGAAAGCTTTGACTTGGAATACGTTGAACCAACTCAAGCTATCGCTATGTTTAATTAATGACAAAATAAAACATAACTTGTCACGTTTTGTTTACAAAAGCCCACTCATAAGTGGGCTTTTTCATATAGAGCGTTTGGCTATAAAGAATAACTAAATCTTATATGCACAAATTAAAATATTTCTAGGCGTGACCGATTTAGGGCAAAACTCTGACAATCTAACACGGTAACCACGTTCTTCAAGATAAAGCACTTTGTCTAATGCGAGCCAGATCTCCAACGGACGTTGAAAAACAAGTTGCACTAAGCTCATTCTCTCCATTTGCCAGAAGCGTTGTTCGCTTAACTTTTCAAAATGAGAGAAATCGATTTCTTGAGGAAGAACAATGCCTTTTTGCTCCGCTGCCCAGCGACATAAAGATTCAAAACCATCACTTAATTGCGACTTACGGATACTCGGCACAGGCTGATACTCTGCCATTCCCAAAGCTTGTCGCGTGATCAAATCAAACCCAAGACGAAACATCATTTCCTGCTGACGATGACGACGCACGCGCTCTCCTCCTGTCACCGTTTGTTGTAATGGGATACGCAGTTCTTGCTTAGACAATGATAGAGAAGAAGCCCTGCCCGATTCCGACATCGGCTGGTATTGTTCCGACTGAATCAAGTGGTAACAACAAGGTGATATGGTCATCGCAGCAACCCCATTTTCACTGCCGTACTGCATTAGACGAACGTGAAGGTCACCGCATGCATGCAGTGCTACTGCGTGTTGCGTTGGCTTAAACACGGCTTTCGCTTTGCTATCAAACGCGTCGCCTTGAATAAACGTCATCTTCCAATGATGTTCATTGGCTGCTTGTTGCCCCGAATCGCACAGTGCTTGTTGGTATTCAAAGCTGGTTACAGGCTGATCGGTTTGCGTGGTCAGGATTCGCCCCAAGTAACCTTTACCTGAGCACCATTCTAGCCATTCTTCGCCACAGTGTTGTTGAATTGCAGCTTCACCCATCGAGCTAATTTGCTCCAACTTACGTCCCGGAATACCGTTATCTAAACCACGAGCGAGTTCCAAGCCGTTTAACGACAAAAGCTCTAAATGAGTCAGTTCTGCGAGTTGTTCAAGCTCAGGCAAAAACGGACTAAGTGCTTTTAACGCGAGTTCTGGTTCTGCTTTGCATTCTTCGATTTGAGAGGGAGTAAGAGACGCTAGCCATTGGCACAGTCGAGGATGTTGCTCCTGCCAAGGTAATGATGTGCGAATGCTGCTTTTAAAAGGCTCGAATCGCCACAAAGATTGGTTTTCGATTAAGCAGTCATTAATAAATTGAAATTGCGTTTTCATAGCTCCCCCTACAACGAGCGCATTGTAGAGGGAATCGAAACATCAATGAAGTGTTATCTCACCGGAAGCTCGATGTCTTTAAACATCTCTTCGATTTCTGCATTAGACTTCAGCGAAATCGCCTGCTCAACCACTGGACGCGTTAAGTGCGGTGCAAAACGCTCCATAAAATCGAACATGTAAGAGCGTAAGAATGTACCACGGCGGAAGCCGATGCTCGTGGTGCTCGCGCCAAACAAATGGCTCGCATCTATTGCAACCAAGTCACCGTCCTGCTCTTCATCCACTGCCATGCTTGCAATCACACCCACACCGATACCCATACGAACGTAAGTTTTAATGACGTCTGCATCAGTTGCCGTGAACACCACTCGCGGGGTTAAACCTTCGCGGTTGAATGCTGTATCCAGCTCTGAACGGCCAGTAAAACCGAACACGTAAGTGACTAATGGGTAAGCGGCAAGATCACTGATCGTTACTTTGTCTTTCTTCGCTAGTGGGTGGTCTTTAGGCACAACTATTGAACGATTCCAGTGATAACAAGGCAGCATGATAGCATCTTGATATAAGTGAAGCGCTTCTGTCGCAATCGCAAAATTCGCTGTACCTTTAGCTATCGCCTCAGACATTTGTGACGGTGTACCTTGGTGCATGTGTAACGACACTTTTGGATAACGAGAAGTAAAACCTTTGATGACATCTGGCAGTGCATAACGAGCCTGCGTATGTGTCGTGGTGATATTCAGCGTCCCCATTTCTGGATGGGTGTGCTCTCCAGCCACCGCTTTGATGCTTTCTACACGAGCGAGAATTTCTTGAGAGATACGTACAATTTCTTCTCCAGCTGGCGTCACTTGCGTTAAGTGCTTACCGCTACGTTCAAAAATCTGAATACCTAACTCATCTTCCAGCAACCGAACCTGTTTACTAATACCTGGCTGAGAGGTATATAAGCTTTCCGCCGTTGCAGATACATTCAGATTATGGTTTACAACCTCAACAATATATTTCAGCTGCTGCAGTTTCATCGTAATCCCTTACTTATTCATGAGAGAGTTTATTGGCCACTCAAGCGAGCGATATAATAATTAGTTATAACGCGTTCAAATCGAAATGAACAGCAATTTCTAACTTATACCTCAATCACATACTAATAATCTTCAAGCAAGAAACAATATGCACAAAGTTGAGCCAATAAATGACTGAAGTTCTATGATGTGACTTCTATCAGTAACTAAAACGTGGGAGAGACAAAATAATCAAACAAATAAGGTGCCGAGTAAGATAAGATTCATGTATTCTTTAACGCTAGCCGCAGAAAAGTAAAGCAGACGCAAAGATATGAATATTGGTTTAATAATCGCTTTGGTAGCCATCCTACTGGTGTTAATCCTAGGCTATAACATTATGTTGCAATATAAGGTTAAAGTTGAAACCGCAAAAAGGCAGGAATCAGCGCGATATGTAGCCTTGATAGATGGTACTGAAGAGTTGATTGGTCATGCGCACCATATCCCTTTTAGTAAAGAGCTGTTGCTGTGTCTAAACAATCGTATTCTTGACGCGCTAGAGAGCATGCATGAGCTGGACCCGAAGAACAAGCAACTTGCTCAACGTATCGAAAATATGAAGCAGCAGATTACGCAGCTAAAAGAGAATGGTCCTACTGGCGAGAGTACCACTTTCAAGATGCCGAGTAGTGATAAACAAGCTATCGTCATGCTTAAGCTGGTTAAACGACTTCGCGACACTATCCGTAACGAGCACAACAAAGGCCGATTGGATACCCAGACTTACGTCACTGAAAATGCGCGCTTGGAAACGATGCAAATTCGCATCAACATTGAAAATGTCATCAAAAGAGCAAACGACTCTATCGCTCGTGGCCAACCAGGCACCGCGCTTCAACTGCTGCGTAAAGGTATCGATGCTTTGAGCACTAAGAGCGATCCTTATTCTATTCAAGCGAAACAAAAGCTTGAAGAGATGTTGGGTGACTTAGATAAAAAGCGCCAAGATAAAAGCGATGCTGAAATGCAGCAGATTGCTGACAAAGAGCGTGACAATGACATGGAAGCACTCTTCGGCGAGAAGAAAAAGTGGTAACATTCACTTCAGGTCAAGAAAGGCTGCAATTGCAGCCTTTTTTCTATCCGCAAGACAACGGATATGCCCAATAAAAATGTGAAGTACTAAAACTAAAATGATGAATCTAGACGCCTATCAAGATCTTCTTGCTCCCATTAACCAATTTCTGCAATGCAGTACACCTGATGAATGGGTAGAGGAAGCAAAGAAACCAGAGAACCTTCAAACCATTTTGTTAGACCACCTACTGTGCGAACTAAAAGCTGGCCAATCTGCCATGTTTTTAATTCGTAAGTATGCCGTTGACCAATCCAGTTCACATGCTCTACTTGACTGGTTTAAGCCCTACGAAGATTTTGCTTACCGTAACGTAGGCTCATTGGAAACTTTAAAAGGCAAGAGCAATATTTCTAAGTCAATCATGGCTAAGTCCGACTCACCATACAGCCAAGATTTGATCGATAAGATGGTGCTTTTGATAAAAGAGGAGTTACACCACTTTTATCAAGTTTTAGAGATCATGGAAAGTCGTGGAATTGAGTATAAAAATATTCCAGCAAGTCGCTATGCTAAAGGACTGATTTCGCATATGAAGACTCATGAGCCAGAAACGCTGATCGATAAACTCATCATTGGTGCGTACATCGAAGCCCGATCTTGTGAGCGTTTTGCCAAACTAGCACCACATATGGATGACGATATCGCAAAGTTCTACATTTCTTTATTACGTTCAGAAGCACGCCATTACCAGGATTATCTTGTATTAGCGGAGCAAATCGCAGGCAAAGATATCAGCGAGCGCATCGCCTACTTTGGACGTATAGAGGCAGATTTAATTTCTACGCCAGATACAGATTTTAAGTTTCACAGTGGTATCCCAGCCTAGCGAGCATATTCTCCCAAGGTTGAGCATACTCTGAACTTATATAGACAGAGAATAAATAAGCCGGACATTTCGTCCGGCTTATTTATTGTAGCAATGAGGTTAGGAATAAAGCTGAAACACAACAACTAGAGCTGGAATGAACCCATTCGAGTTTTCAAGTTGTGCGCTAGGCTACTAATCTGCTGACAAGCCACAGCCGTTTGTGAAGCTCCCTCAGCCATCTCTGTTGAAGCACTATTAATATGCTCCACACTGCGATTCAGCTCTTCGGATACAGAATTCTGCTCACTGCACGCCGTTGCGATTTGTGTGCTCATTTGCGCTATGTTATCGACAGAATGTTCAATTTCTTTTATCTGGCTATCAGCGTCATTAACTTGCTCAACACACTGAGAAATACCCTCCTGACAATCACGGCTTGAATGCCCTATTTTACTGCTGCTCTCTTGTAGCTGATTAACAATTTCCACAATTTGTGAAGTGGAGTCTTGAGTGCGTTGCGCCAGAGAACGAACCTCATCTGCCACAACAGCAAACCCACGTCCTTGTTCACCAGCCCGAGCGGCTTCAATTGCGGCGTTCAGTGCTAACAAGTTTGTTTGCTCGGCAATCCCGCGGATCACATCGACGACCACATTGATATTGTTTGAGCTCGATTCAAGCTCACGTGCCAGTTCATCTGATTCTTGGATCGTATGTGATACACGCTCAATTACTGCGATAGTTTGTTGTAACGTCGCCGTTCCTTGCTTTGCCACTTCCGCAGCCGAATAAGCAGAGGTTGCGCCAACTTCGGTATTTTGTGCCACTTCACTTACAGCAGCTTGCATCTCTGTCATCGCAGAAGCCACCGAGCTAAGTTCAATTTGTTGATTTTGCATACCAGAGGCGGTCTGAGAAGAAATAGCACTCACTTCCTCTACTGCTGCCGTTAGCTGAATCGTTGAGTCATTAATCTCAGAAACCAACGAATGTAAGTTTGTTTGCATACCGACAAGCTCTTTAAGCAACGTTCCTAACTCGTCTTTGCTCAATTCACTTTCGTCGATTTGATTATTCAATTGACCCTTGGCGATTTTAGAAGCGAATTCCAATGCTCGATCAACAGGCCCGCAAATGACTCGAGAAAGCAACATGGCAGACATTACCATGACCAATGCGACGACGAGCGCACCAACAGCAGCGCTGTATTGTGTAAATGCCGCTTCACTTTGTACTTCTTCACCAATCAAATTCACCAACTCATCGTTTAACGCGAGGGTATCATCCAAGCTGCTCAACGCTTTTGAGTAGGTATCGAAACTCGATAAAATCACATCATTTGCACTTTCAGCATCACCTTGGCTTAGCAGTGCGTTGTAAGTCTTCGTTTCTTTGATGTATTGATTCCA
The DNA here is from genome assembly GCF_033339075.1 of Vibrio sp. 970. Classification (NCBI taxonomy): domain Bacteria; kingdom Pseudomonadati; phylum Pseudomonadota; class Gammaproteobacteria; order Vibrionales; family Vibrionaceae; genus Vibrio; species Vibrio sp. 970. Next base: position 156,909 of record NZ_JAWOTW010000004.1, on the reverse strand, counting down.
AGTTTCTTTAAAAACGCTAAAAGACTGCGTTTCACGCTTATTAAGGTCGAGCTTTTCGTATTCTGCAATACCAGCCTGCACATCAGAACGCCATTGGTCGAGGCCTTTTAACCACTCACCAATTTTGGGGTGATTTGCGTTTGGCAATAAAGAGAACTCATCTTTACGCACTTTAGTAATATCAACTTGGATACCTTTCAAAATCGCAACAGAAGGTAAACTCTTATCTGTTAACACTGAGATGTCTTTATTCAGTGTTAACAAACCTTGCACCAACATTACTGACACTAAACCAAACACGGCAAAAACGGTTAAATAACTAACCGATATTTTCTTTACGACACTTAAGTCTTTAATACGCATGCACTTTCTCCCCGCAGCCTTTCCAAACCTCTCACTTAAGTGAAAGCTTAACCTCTAAAACGCACTGTTTTTTGCGCTCGATATCATTGAACGCTCTTATATACATCGGCTTGAGAGATCAAATCTTGACCAGTAATTGATAGTTTTATCACATGCTATTTTAAAGATAGGCTCGTATGCTCCGTATTGTGTCTACATCTTTTCATGAGCGCTTCTCGGCGCAGATCCAAGATCTCATCGATGAGCTTTTCTTTCGCGTTTATCCCAAAATGCTGGGCATAATTTTTTACTTTTGCTATCTCATTAGGCTGCAAGCGGTACACCTCTTTCTTTAAACGCGCTTCTGCTTCACTTCTAATCAGACCTTGCTCTTGTAACAATTTAATGATGGTTTCATCGGTTGGATTTACTGCTCTAGCCATGGTGCTCCATCTATCAATTTGAGTTCTAGCCATATGGCTAGATGAATGACGCCGCACAACTTATAGAGCAAAGATGACAGCTTGATTGCAGTGAATGCAATTCGTTGACTGTTGGTATTATTTTCCACCGCTTCAACGGCAACACACTCAATACCTCCACCCTCACCATTGAATAAAGATCACATTCTGATAACAATTTTCAGCACTGACTTAGATGTCATCCATATTTAACGTGCAAGTAACATTTATAAACAAGAATGATTGCTCTAGTTCAAATGATGGAAAAATAAGATGAAATTTTCGCAGTGGAGCCTTTTAGTAAGTAGCTTGATAGCGTTACCCAGCATTGCAGATACCGACGTTTACCTAACGAATAACTCTGATCAACCGTTAACTATTCAAGTAAAACATGAAGGCAGTGATTTGCTTCAATACGGAGAAGAGTGGCAACAACATGTGCAGGTACTTGGTCCGTGGGAAACTAAATCTGTATTAAGCTTCAACCGCTGGGAGGGCGTGAAATCAAATCAAACTTACCGTTTTGAAACTGTGGTTTCTAGCCCCGAAGGTGAAAGCATAACACTCAATCAAATAATGGAAGGCCATTGGTACAATTCGACCATTGAATACGGCTTGTCCGCAGCCGATGTCGAGTTATCTCTCAAAGATGATCGTAACATTCATCGTGCCAACACTAACGCTTTTGGTGCGAGAGAAACCGAACTGGCATTTAAGTCAGACAGTACCGCTCGATATGATGATCTTTACTACACCATCACGCCAAGCAAGGTAGCGGAATCTGTCGACAACGAAGAACAAAACCTTAAGTTGATGACTTATAACATCTGGGCGTTGACGGCTATTGCATCGCACATTGGAGATCGTTACGAACTGATTCCTCAACATGTAAAAGGTTACGATGTTTTGGCACTGCAAGAGGTGTTTGCCAGCGGCCGTGAAGCATTCTTACGTGAGTTAGCCAAGGAATATCCTTACCAAACAAAGATGTTAGATAAAGAAGGCGTTAATATTCATGATGGTGGCGTAATCATAGTTAGTCGCTACCCTATCGTGAATGAAGCGCAATATGTCTTTCCCGATTGCTCTGGTACAGACTGCTTTGCCGATAAAGGCGTAAATTATGCGGAAATAATTAAAGGTGGTCAGGCTTATCATGTGTTTGCTACCCATACCGCATCTTTCGATACAGACACCGCCCGTGAGTATCGTCAGCGCCAGTTCAAACAAATCCGCACACTCGCCCAATCTCTTAACATTCCTTCAAGCGAAACTGTGGTATACAGCGGCGACTTTAACGTAAACAAAAGAAAGTTTCCTGGTGACTACCAACAAATGATCGCTAACTTAAGTGCCATAGAGCCTCACTACTCTGGTTACACGGAGTCAACCTTTGATCCCCGTATCAATAACTTCGCAGGTGAAGCGTTATCAGGTGGCGAAAACGTGGAATACCTTGACTATGTTATGGTGAGTAGTGAATACGGGGTGAAATCATTCAATGACAACCGTGTAGACGTACCGCGCACAACCGCAGAGAGTTTATGGAAACACTACAACCTTTCTGACCATTTCCCAGTAAGCGCAACAATCAAGCCATGAAGAAAATCGCTTTGATAATCATGTCCGCCATTATGGCGGGCATGATATTTTTAACTTTCAGTCACGATGTTCAAAAAGAAGAGCTCGCTTCCTCTCCTTCCCCTAAGACAAAAAATCAGAATGTCTCCAGTACATCACCACAAACAAGCAGCATCGTGCCCGATACAGATACTTCACCACAAACCGCTAAGCTCCCTTCCACAGTTCAAATAACGACTGAGCGATTAACTCAACTCAAAGGCAGGAAACTTGTCGCCGAACTTGAGACGTTTTGGCAAGAGTGTATGTTGAACCGTAGTTGTGAAGAGCAGGTCGCCTTGTTTGAGGCGCATTTATCTTCAGCTCGATTCCAGCTTTTGGCGAACTACCCTCAGCTCAGCAGCCAATGGCAAGAGAGTGTAGGAAATTTGTTATTTGATGAGCAACAATCACTGGCGTCGCGTATTGCACAGCTGAAGAACGAAGCAAGGAGCATCTGGGGAGAATTGGCTGATGTTGTTTTCGCGGATGAGTTCGCGCTGTACGATTTCAATTTAGAAGCCCAAAAGCTGGACACTCAAAGCCCAGATAACTTTTTGCGAGCTTTCGAGCAACTCACCATTGACTGGCAAGAACATGCAGATGCTATCGGGCTAACAAGCAACCAGGAAAAATATGAGCGTGCGGTCACCCTGATTCCTAATAGTATGAGCCTACCAGATCGCTTGGCGATCATCGCAGAGCTAGAACGAACTTACTTAACGAAAGAAGAAAGTAAAAACATTCATGCTCGTCAGCAGCAAATTACAGAGCAAAAAAAACAAGTCAAAGATTACCAACAAGCATTACAACAACTTGAGTCCAAGCTAAGAACGCAAAGAGCCTCTAGCCATTCACATTTGTCAGAACCGGAATGGCAAAGCTATTACCAACAAGAAGTCGCGGATTTTCGTCGTGAATTTTTTTCTTCTTAACAATGCGCTTTGACTGACTGGGAACTTAAAAAGGCACGTTGCTAACCAGTCGTCGTGCCTTATGTTCAACTCTCTACTTTTAATTCAGAACAAATTTAAACCAAATACATCTTTCACATCAAATAGCACTTTTTCGGTTTTCTCGCGAGAACGCTCACTACCTTGTTTTAAAATATCAATCAGCTGCGCTTTATCATTCAAATACATAGCGCGCTTTTCTCGAATAGGGCGAAGCATCTCTTGTAAGCATTCTTCTAACACTTTCTTGGTCAAACCATCACCTAACCCACCTCGTCGATAATGGTCTTTTAGCTGTTCGACATAATTTTTATCAGGATGAAAAGCATCGAGGTAGATGAATACAATATTCCCTTCGACTTGGCCAGGGTCCTCAATTTTCAGATGATTGGGATCGGTATACATAGATTTCACCGCCGCAGAAATCTCCTTTTCAGACGTCCCTAGGTTGATTGCATTCCCCATGCTTTTAGACATCTTATTTTTGCCATCAGTACTCGGCAAACGAGGTGCATCACTAAGTAATGGACGGCATTCCCTAAGAACCTCTTTTCCACCCAGGTGGTTTATTTTTCTCACGATTTCATTAGTTTGCTCTAACATCGGCAGCTGGTCATCACCCACTGGTACTAGCGTCGCATGAAACCCCGTAATATCAGCAGCTTGAGAAATTGGATACGTTAAAAAGCCTGCGGGAATAGAGCGTTCAAAGCCTTTACTTTGAATCTCATTTTTAACCGTGGGGTTTCGCTCTAATCGTGCGATAGAAACAAGATTACTGTAATACATTGTCAACTCGGCTAACGCTGGAATTTGAGACTGCAACGTGATCGTAGTTTGAGCGGGGTTGATACCAACAGCCAAATAATCTGCAACGACATTGAGAATATTAGAGGATACCTTTGATGGGTTATGCGCGTTATCCGTCAGCCCTTGCATGTCCGCAACCAAGATCGTTTGCTCGTGCTCCGTTTGCAATTTGACTCGTTGTTGCAATGAACCAATATAGTGCCCGAGGTGTAATGGACCTGTTGCTCGATCTCCGGTAAGTATAATTTCACGCTGAGATGTATTTTTATGGGTATTCATATTTGTCTCCAAGTAATTAATAGATCGCTACTGGAGATAAAAAGATCAAACACTCTTAGCTACCATCCAGCAGCTTAAGAATGTAAGTATTCCGCGCCGCTCTATTTAGAGCGCCACCAAGAGAAGGTTGTTAATGAAGGGCGAACGTGTATTTTCATGTTTTTTAAACTAACAGCACATACCGCAGAACTCAATCTGTTTTGTACTGAATTAGAGTGAGTGTTCCAACAGCCAATTAAGAGGATTACATTGGTAAAGACATCGCAATGACCAAAACCGCACCAAATACCGAACCAGAGACAAACGCACACAGTACAGTTTTGTTGTGTTTCCTTTTCATTGATGAACTCCTATCCATAACTACGATGACCAGCCCTCACATCTAATACGCATGTGGATGCATCACGACAACGAGTTAATCAACATATCGCACGTAGGACCAGTACCGCTTTGTTAAATTGGGACCTCGTCCATAACTTGGAGTGTAAATGACTCCGGAACCTACAACAGAAGAAAATTTCATCACGTTACTGTCCTACCCTCCGGGTTTGTGGCTTAATAGGCAACAGGAACACTTTTTTCTTTTGCTGCGGATACTTACATGGAAGCTGTTTTACATCAGTTGCAATTCTCTTTGTCGATAACCGGACCTATCTGTTTGATGTTGGTACTTGGCGTTCTTTTTAAGCGCTTTGGTCTAATCAACGATAATTTTATCGAAGTAGGCTCTAAACTGGTGTTTCAAGTTACCTTGCCTGCAATGTTATTTGTCAGCATTGTGGCTTCAGAACACGACTTTTCCGCGGCAAGTGGATTCGTCAATTTCGGCGTCATCGCTAGTATTTCGTTTTTCATTTTCACCTATCTTTCCGTCAAACTTCTATTCAAAGCATCGCCTGACCAAGGCGTTCTCATCCAAGGTGGGTTCCGAGCAAATACAGGTATTATTGGTATCGCTTACGTTGCCAATGCGTATGGTTCTCAAGGTGTGGCGTTAGCGGCTCTCTATGTCGCGGTCACCACATTTATTTATAACGTCCAAGCGGTAATTTGCTTATCTCCCAAAGGAGCAACGTCTGCCTCGCAAGCAGCAAAGATGATGGGCCGAACACTGACTAGGAATCCACTCATAATCTCCATTGTTCTAGGAATGGCTTTTTATTTACTCGCTATTCCAGTACCGAATGTGGTTATTGACGCAGGAGACTACTTGTCCAAAATGACATTGCCTTTGGCGCTGTTGTGTACGGGTGGCTCACTTGACTTTAGCTTGATGAGAAAAGAGAAAGGTCCATCTTGGTTTGCGAGCAGTTACAAGCTCATCGTAGCGCCAGTCATCATCACCATGGGAGCTTACTTAGTAGGATTTCGAGGAATTGAGCTAGGTATTCTTTTCTTTATGAACGCCTCTCCAGTCGCTGCTGCCAGCTATGTCATGGCGCGCTCCATGGGAGGCAATGCCACGTTAGCTGCAAATATCATCGCACTCACTACGGTGCTTTCTACCGTGACCTGTACGTTGGGCATCCTATTTCTTAAGTTCTACAACTTAATATAATTGGCCAGCGATAAAATAAAGACGCTAGACGGCATTGATGTAAGTTACTGGTCGTGATTCGCAAAAGTGAGCTTTCTTACCAGACGAAAAAATTCAGTCGCTTCAGATTCCGACAAACAAGAAAAAAACTCTTTCTGTAAATTCGTCATGATTTGATGAACTTGCTTTAAAGCATTTGCCCCCTCTTTTGTCATGCTTAGCATTTTAAGGCGCTGATTCGATTTACTTTTAGAAACTTGAACAAACCCTCTCTTTTCCAGATTGTCCACCATCCGCTTTGCTACACTTCGCTCAGTTCGAACCGCATCAGCTAACGCTTGCTGGCTCATAGGCTGAAATTCTTCTAAAGCGGCCAGTGCACTTGCCATTTCTAGTGTCATCAAATTTTGCCGAGAGAGCTCAGCTTGGGCACGATTGCGGTACATGCGCTGCATCACACCACAAACAAACATAGGGCTTTGATCCAAAACGGAAATTGGGGAAACTTTCTGATCTTTCATCGTCGTTTTTCTTCTTTAGGCTTCCATTCGGTCGAAAAGGCTGTGCTGATACTGCACACAACACGCCGTCTTTCAGGCTCGCGTCATAGACGGTAACCACCAAGTGAAAACATAAAATAAAGAGCGCCGAAGCGCCCTTTAATCGTGTTTATTATCACTAGTATAACTCAGTTAAAACAACCAAGTCCTACTCGCTTTGCTGAGTGGGTTTAGTGCTGGTCTCAGACAACTCTGCCTCCGACTCTTTTCTCGCACGTCGATCAAACAATCGCTCAACCACTACAAAGAAGATTGGGACGAAGAATATACCCAATATCGTGGCACTGATCATGCCACCAAGCACGCCGGTACCCACTGCGTTTTGACCTGCTGATCCCACACCTGAACTAATAGCTAGTGGTACCACACCCAAACCAAAAGCAAGCGATGTCATGATAATTGGGCGCAGACGAACGCGAACAGCATGTAAGGTTGCTTCGATAAGCCCAGCGCCTTTCTCATAGTAGTCCTTTGCAAACTCAACAATCAGAATGGCGTTTTTGGTTGCCAAGCCGACCGTCGTTAATAAGCTCACCTGGAAGAACACATCGTTATCCATACTGCGCGTCATTACCGCAAGCACAGCACCAAGCACACCAAGAGGAACAACTAACACCACGGCGAAAGGTACTGACCAACTTTCATACAAAGCGGCAAGAACTAAGAATACGACGAGGATAGATAGCGCATATAGCATCGGCGCTTGGTTTCCGGAAAGGCGCTCTTCATACGAAATACCATTCCAGTTCACCGTGAAGCCTTCCGGTAGCTTTTCTACCATTGCTTCAATTTCTTCCATGGCTTCACCAGTACTTACACCAGGAGCTGCACCGCCTTGAATATTCATTGCTGGCAAACCATCAAAGCGCTGCAAAAGAGGAGACCCATAGGTCCACTCGCCACTCGCAAAAGCAGAGAAAGGCACCATCTCTCCTTTAGCGTTGCGTACGTACCATGAATCGAAGTCTTTTGGCTGCATGCGGTATTCCGCATCACTTTGCACCATCACTTTCTTCACACGACCGCGGTCAATATAATCGTTAATGTAAGCCCCGCCCCATGCAGCTGACAGGATTTGGTTTACGTCATTGATACTGACATCCAAAGCACGAAGTTTGACGTGGTCAATGTTCACTTTGTACATTGGCGCATCTGCCTGACCGTTTGGACGAACACCAACAAGTTTCGGGTTTTGTGCTGCCATGCCCAGAAGTTGCCCTTGAGCCGCAACTAATGCATCGTGCCCTTTATTCAACGAGTCTTGGAGATAGAAATCGAAACCTGTCGAGTTACCTAGCTCTTGAATCGCTGGAGGGGCGAACGCAAACACCAAAGCTTCTTTAATAGTAGAGAAGTACCCCATCGCTCGGCCCGTAATGGAAGCGGCATCGGCGCCTGGCGCTTCACGCTCAGACCAATCTTTCAGGCCGATAAATGCCATACCCATATTTTGGCCTTGGCCTGCGAAACTAAATCCAGCAACGGAGAAGACAGATTTTACATTGTCTTTTTCGTCTACTAGATAAAAGTCACGCATTTTCTCAAGTGTTTTTTCCGTCTGCTCTTGTGTTGAGTTAGGCGGCAAAATAGCCATTGAGAATACTGTGCCTTGGTCTTCATCTGGCAAAAATGACGTTGGAAGGTTCATAAATAACCAGCCAGCACCTGCACTCATTGCCAAAAATACAACCAACATGCGACCTGTGCGTTTTAAAAGTTTAGCAACACCGGTTTCATAGCCAGCTGTCATCGCATCAAACTTGCGGTTAAACCAGCCAAAGAAGCCTTTCTTTTCTAGAAGCTCAGCATCGCCTTTTTTCAGTAATGTTGCACATAATGCTGGAGTCAGAATTATCGCAACCAAAACGGAAAGCGTCATAGCCGCCACAATAGTTATTGAAAACTGACGGTAAATAACCCCGGTAGAACCAGACATAAACGCCATAGGGACGAATACCGCTGAAAGCGTCAACCCCACACCAATCAGGGCACCAGTGATCTGCCCCATCGATTTTTTGGTCGCTTCTTTGGGCTCCAACCCATCTTCATGCATCACACGCTCGACGTTTTCCACCACAACGATGGCATCATCCACCAGCAAACCGATAGCCAGAACCATCGCGAACATGGTTAACGTGTTTACGCTAAATCCAGTCGCGTACAAAATAGCGAAGGTTCCGAGCAATACGACAGGCACTGCGATCGTTGGAATGATCGTCGCACGGAAGTTCTGCAAGAACAGGTACATGATTAAGAACACAAGAAGAATAGCTTCTAATAGCGTTTTAACCACTTCTTGAATCGAGGCTTTGACGAATGGCGTTGTTTCAAATGGGTACGCAATCTGCAACCCTTCTGGGAACGTTGCACTCAGTTGTTCTAAGCGCTCTTTTACCGCATTGGCTGTCTCAAGCGCGTTTGCGCCAGTACCTAATGAAATACCTAACCCCGACGCTGGGAAGCCATTATATTGGCCTCGAATATCATAACTTTCTGCACCACGCTCAACGCGAGCTACATCTTTCAAATAAACATTCGAACCACTGGCGTCGGACTTAAGAATGATGTCTTGGAACTCTTCTACACTGCTCAAACGACTTGCAGAAGAAATCGTAGCATTCAACAACTGACCTTCCTGCGCAGGTGCCGCACCCAGTTGACCTGAAGAAACTTGCGCGTTCTGTTCACTGATCGCGTTCGCTACATCGATTGCGGTCAAGTTGAACTGCGTAAGCTTAAATGGATCCAGCCAAACTCGCATCGCATACTGCGCACCAAACGCCTGCACTTGTCCTACGCCAGTTACACGACTTATCGGGTCTTGAATATTCGTTACAACAAAGTCGCCGATATCGTTTTCTGTAAAGTCAGGATCTTCAGAATAAACTGCGACAACCATGAGAAATGCCGTATTGGATTTATTGACGACAATACCTTGGTTTTGTACCTCCATCGGCAATGAAGTCAATGCCAATTGCAGTTTGTTCTGCACCTGTACTTGCGCGATATCAGGATCAGCTTCGCTATCAAACGTCAGGGTAATTGTCGCATTACCAAATGCATCACTGCTCGATGATAGGTAGCGAAGGTAATCTAATCCCGTCATGTTTTGCTCGATAACTTGCGTTACCGAGTCTTCAACGGTTTTTGCTGATGCACCTGGATAGCGAGCACTGATGGTGATCGTCGTCGGTGAAATCGTTGGGTATTGAGAGACGGGTAAATTGAATAATGACATTACCCCCGCCAACATCGTTAGAATCGCGAGAACCCAAGCAAATACCGGACGATCGATAAAAAATCGTGCCATGATTACTCCTGTTCACCGTTTTGGATAGTTACCGAACTGCCTGGCCCTACCTTTTGTAAACCGGCGGTAATGACTTTATCACCCGCGTTCAAACCATCAATAATGCGCCATTGGCTATTGATCGCTTCAGCAGTCTTCACTGGTTTCGCTTCCACTTTGTTCTCGCCATTAACCGTCATCACTGTCGCTTTACCTGTCGCATCACGAGATACCGTATTTTGTGGTATTAGAATCGCATCAGGGTCGACACCAGTAATGACCGTCGCACGAACAAACATTCCAGGTAGCAACAAACCGTCAGGGTTTGGGAATTCGGCACGAAGCGTCACGCTGCCCGTACTTTCGTTCACATTGACCTCAGTAAATTTCATTGTGCCTTTGTGTTCGTAAGTGCTGCCATCTTCAAGCATCAATGTAACTTGCGCAGAGTCATCTTCTTGCATATGGCCTTGGGAGAGTGATGCTTTCAAACGCAGCAGTTGCGCGGATGATTGCACAATATCAACATTGATAGGGTCAAGCTGCTGAATGGTCGCTAATTTGGCAGCTTGGTTAGCCGTAACCAACGCACCCGCTGTCACACTCGATTTACCGATCACCCCGCTAATCGGAGCTTTGACTTGCGTATAATCTAAGTTGATTTTTGCTGTGTTGATCTTGGCTTTTGCGACTAGGACCTGCGCTTTCGCTTCTTTGTATGCCGCTTCTGCTTCATCCAAGTCTTGTTGGCTGATGGATTTTTTGGTGATCAAGGTTCTGTAACGCTTCACCGTGGCATAGGTCGACTCTGCCGCAGCTTGCGCACGGATTAATTCCGCTTCAGCGCTCAGCAAATCCGCCTGAAATGATGAATCATCAATTTGATATAGCGACTGCCCTCGTTCAACAAGGCCACCTTCAACAAAATTTCGCTCCGAAATAATGCCAGTGACTTGCGGACGAACTTCCGCTTCTTTGAATGCTCGGCTACGACCCGGCAACTCTACTGTCAATGCTTGGCGCGTTGGCTGCACTGTTAACACTTCTACTTCGGTTGCGGGCGCAGGCCCCCCACCTTGGCTCGATCCTTCTTCGCTAGGTTGACATCCAACCACAAAAAGGCTCGACGCAATCAGCAGAGATAGCGTGGTTTTACGTCTCATGAATTTTTCTCTCTTATCTACCGACAAGCCTTCAAGATTCCTTATTAAAAGCTTCTAGAATGACTTAATAATGACTAATGGATGTATATCCAGAACAAATTAATTAGGATGATAAATACCCAGTGTTGTACATACAACAAAATTTACAGTTCTATACGCTTACGAAAAACGTTTATGGTAAAGGTGTTATGAAGTTCTCAAATTTGAAGATTTTGGGTTGGAAATCACATTTTCCTGTGTGCAATTGCAATGGTTAAAAAGCAGCAAAAGTGATGATAAAAGCATCATCACGCTGTACAGAGTTTGTTACCGCTGTCTAGGGTTATTTGCCCACTCTGGTATACGAACTAAAGTGAGAAAGGAATGTAAATATAGTCGAAATTTCACAAGTCAGGTTCGCCACTTATCTAAAAAATAACCCGCTAAGAAGCGGGTTATTTCGTCAGTGAGATTGCTGTTCTCAGCTTATACTTTGAACTGACTGACCTGATGATCTAAACGTTGAGTTTGCTCTGACAACATGGCTAAAGAAGCTTGCGCTTGGTTTACGATTTCCACAATTGAAGTGCTACTGTCTGCAATGCCTTGTACGTTGCTATTTACTTCGTCACTTACTGTACTTTGCTGGCTCGCAGCCGTTGCAATGTGTGTATTCATCTCGTTCATACGTGAAATCGCGTTCAAGATTTCAGAAAGGGATTCACTCGCTCGGCCAGCGGACTTGATCGTTTCATCACTGCTATTTTGGCTACCGCGCATCACTTCTACAGCTTGTCCTGCACCAGATTGTAGCTTTTCAATCATGGTTTGGATTTCTCCCGTACTCTGTTGCGTACGACTGGCTAAAGAACGAACCTCGTCCGCTACCACAGCAAAGCCTCGCCCTTGCTCTCCAGCGCGAGCCGCTTCAATGGCTGCGTTAAGCGCTAATAAGTTTGTTTGCTCGGCAATACCACGAATTACATCCAGTACGGACGCAATGTTACTCACATCATGATCCAATGTGTTAATGACGTGGCTTGCGCTTTCGATTTCACTTGCGAGGCTGCGAATTGAGCTAACCGTTTGATCCAAAATAACATTGGTATTGGTAAGTTCATCATTCGCTGTTTGGCTCGCAACCGCGGCTTCGTTAGCGCTATCGCTTACATTTCTGCTGGTGACTTGCATTTCGTGCACTGCCGCCGCTACCGCCTCACTATCTTTTTGCTGAGAAACGGTCGAGTTCGCGATGGTCTTGGTCAACGAGCTAAGATTTGCCATTTCGTTACGTAGGGTATTTGAGCTTTCAATTACCTGAGCGACTGTCACTTGAATTTTGGACACAAACTGGTTAAATGCGTCTGCTAAATTGCCAATTTCGTCTTGTGTTTTTACATCGATTCGCTGACTTAGATCACCTTCACCGGACGCAATTTCTGTCATCGCATTTTTAATATCATTGATAGGCTTCACAACCGTTTGCAACAACAAAAACGCCATCGCAATAGCGGCCAGAATAACAATCACAATGCCCGCTTCAAGAATGAGTTCTGCTCTTGTTGCAGCCGCTGATATTTCGTCCTTCAATTGGCTTTGCTTTTCTTCTATTGCATCTTTTACAACGTTAAGCTGCGCTCTAACCTCGATAAATTGGTCTTCAAAGGTATGTTTGTGCTCATTGTAGTAACCACGCCATTGAGATTGAGGTAAACGTAGCATCGCCTCATAACTTGCTAACCATTTTTCACCCAAAGAGACAAGCGTTCGAACTTCATTACCATGTGTAGAAGGCGTCACACCGGCTTGCGATAGCTCAATCATTTGTTCCATACGCGGCAGCGCTTTGTATGCGTTGTCTTTGTATTCACCGATGTGGTGATCAATATCGGTTTGAGTATCAGAAAGAGCAACACCTTGGATTGCAGATGTAGCTTGGTAAAGATCGCGGTAAGCATCCTCAATCGTTAATAAGTTCGGCACGATCTGTTCGTTGAGTGTCTCACTCAATTCAGATTGCTTCCAACTTGTCATAACGTTTAATACAGAGCTCACAATAAACAATCCAATAATCAATGACAGCGGAATCACTATCTTCTGCTTGATCGTTAAGTTCTGGAACATGAATAGACTCTCTTTATTTATGGTATACAAACTGCCGGAAATTATATCAAACAAATAGAGTATACTATTAGGTAAAAGAGGCTATTCAACATGAAATCTAATGACTTTTTGACAAGGGTTCTAATTTCAACAATTAGTTGATTTTATACAAAATTTAACAAAGAGATCTTTTCAAAAGATGCAAATTAAAATGCTCTTTCAAAACGAAAAATATGTAACAGAAAGTGAATTAAAAGGGACCACATTTTGAAGAATAGATCGACTCAATGATTTACTGAGAACACATACAAAACACAGTTCTTGGATTGAGCACCACCGCGGAATATGCAAAGGTCCGAACATTTCTTCTAAAGCTCAAAAAAACCATTGTTTATCTGACGTATTTAAGGGTACTCCTTGATGATGTTAGTCGTGATGTTGGCAGACAGGATGCTTACAAGTTTTCGAAGTTAACCAGTAGCACAGTGAACGATTCAGATTTTCTTGAGCGCCAAGGCAATAAAAAAGTTTGCCATTTTCCTCTCAAGAGACGCATTAAAGAAAATAATGCAACCTAGTCACAAAGTCTTGCTACATCTTCAGAAAAGAATGATGTTGCTAAACAAATCTGGTGCAGCATACACATTGAAGCTAAACTCGTTTAAGGAACTTTTTCATATCAATATGAGAAAACATAGATTTCTCAAAGTTACACCGACCATTCAACGATTAAACTAATGTTAGCGTACCGGTACGTCCAAAAACTCCATGCATGAACCATTTGAAAGAGCCAAAATGTTCCAACCCAACTTCGCCTCAGTGGAGTGGCGAGTCGTTTCGCTCGCTCTCCTACTCTCTCTTCCTAACACAGCTCAAGCGGATCCACTAGATAAGGAAATTAGCAACCTTCTCCAACAACGTTTTTCTATCGCGGTTTTGCTGTCCGACACTGACGCAATTGCGTTTGGTATTGGCGACTTTGATCCGAATGCATTATTTGATACCGCCAACCCAGAGTTCGGGACTGACGAGTCAATCAATGAACGTCGAAGCAAATCCGTATATGTTCTCCCTTACACGACTAACTTTGACATAGAGGGCAGCGAGGACTTACATGAGCTGTCGTTTAAGGCATTTACGATACAAACAGAGAATGATCTCAAACTATTCGGCACAAGTAAGGATCTTCTCAAGGAAAGGACATACGGTGCATCGATTGGTTATGGGTATCTATACAAAGCAAGTGAAAACGTCACCCTTAGCACCAGAACGACGACTCACCTTATGCGTTATAAAAACTCATTCTCTACCGATAATAAACTTTCATCCATCATTGGAAGAATCCTAGACGGCCGTGCCGTTAACGTTTCAGCATGGGCGGCAATAGTTCAACCATCCATTAAAGCCAAATACACGTCTCCCACAATTTGGGGGAAATGGCATGCCAGTTCGACATTGAATTCATTCATTGGGCACAGCTGGGGAAGCGCAAATAACGGCAATATAGGCAACCCTAAAGGTTGGTACCTATCTAATGAAATCACCGGTTACTACAATATTTATCACGGTGAGCAGGCTTTATTTACCGGGATTAAAAGAGTCGACCTTTCGCATGATTTAAGCGATGAACTGGGAAGTCCGCATTACTACGAAGCTTCTATAGGATGGCTATTTTATGCACCAAAGCCCTTTGATTGGTTGGACAATTTCGGCATAGGCGTTAACTTCAACTACGGCTCGACTCTCAGAGGCGGCAGCATTCAGCTTTACTACAACAAACAATAAAGCCGTCAATACAGGAACCAGTTGGTAGCATATATAACAAGAAGAACGAGAAGACACAAAAGGAATGGCAGAGTTAGCGTCTTCGCAAACTTTTTCATGAGACTTGGGTTATCAAACACCACACCTTCCGCTTCTCTTACCCTTCGCTCTTCGTCAAAATGCCATTTAATGGCTAAGTAGGCTCCTATCCCTAATACAATAAGCTTAAAAGCTCCAGCAAAGTAAGGAAAGAAATTAGCCCAACTGTCATTCATTATCCATCTCCATCAAATTCAATATCAGCTTTGCGGTGGCAGAATCCAAAATTCATGTAGAATACCCCCCTCAAAGTCAGACTCTCTGGCTAGCGCCAGTCTACTGCTCGAGATAGCTGTCCACAACTCTCTTTACCATATCGGCATCTATTAATTATTTAATAAATAATAAGAAAGACACTAGCACACTTGCTGAAAAGTAAGTGTCAGTTTGGATTGAAACTCATCAGAAATCGAAAATGGTCCGCAGTCGACTTGTTGATCTAGTGAAAGCCGAATTACCTAGCGCCAAATCGTTCGCTAGTATAAAAATGTAGCCTATCGCACTTCTGGTCGAGTGCTAACGAACTTATGATGCATATGTCATTAGCAGTGCAATTTTAAGTTTATCAATTAGCTAAAGTTTCCCACCTTAACTGCCAGTAAGTTTGCTGTGTTTGAGATGATCTCGACATGACTAGTGTATAAATAGTATGGAGGTTCAAAGTGAAGGCAAGGCAATTTTCCTTACTAAAAATATTGTTTTTGTAATTTTATTTCAGGATTATCGAAACCATCATAAGGATAATTCGAACTAATCTTAATCCATGCTCCTTCAGTTACATTTGCTTTCTTTTACTCACTTCTCGCGACTATTAGTGGCATTTTGAGACAATTTCCTACACTCCTTTCTTTCCCTTAGTTGATATAAATCATGGTTAGAAGAAAACAGAATCACCTGTATTTCTCGATACATGAATCCAAACTGCCCGACTTTTCGTAACTAAATTACAGATAGACACGATTTTTAGTATGGCACGTTTTTGAGGAACCAAGATGTTAGATACCCTCATGCTGTCGCGGATCCAGTTCGCGGCCAATATCAGCTTTCACATTCTCTTCCCGACCATCACCATCGCGTTGGCATGGATGTTGGTGTTTTTCAAGTGGCGATATAACCGCACCCAAGCCCCCGTATGGCTCGATGTTTATTACTTCTGGGTCAAGATATTCGCTCTTACTTTCGCCTTAGGTGTAGTATCCGGCATTACGATGAGTTTCCAGTTTGGTACCAACTGGCCAGGCTTTATGGAACGAGTCGGTAACGTAGCAGGACCATTGCTCGGATACGAAGTGATGACCGCCTTCTTTATGGAAGCCACCTTCCTTGGCGTGATGCTTTTTGGACGAGGACGAGTGCCGGAATGGGTTCATACTCTCGCCACCGTTCTGGTTGCTGTTGGGACAAGTATGTCCGCGTTTTGGATTCTAGTGCTTAACAGCTGGATGCACACACCAAGTGGCTATGAAGTGATTGACGGAATTGTACATGTAACCAGTTGGAAGGAAGTTATTTTCAATCCTTCTTTACCTTACCGTCTTCTGCACACGCTATTAGCATCGGCGCTGACTGCCAGCTTCTTGATTGCGGGTATCTCAGCTTATCAAATAATGAAAAAGCCAGATCACCGCTCAGCCAAACTTGGCCTAAAAGTCGCGCTGTTCGCGGCGGCTGGATTCATCCCAATTCAAATCTTTGTCGGTGACCTTCACGGGTTAAACACGCTTGAACATCAACCTGCAAAAATCGCAGCGATGGAAGGCGTGTGGGAGACCGAGCAAGGCGCGCCTCTTCTTCTGTTTGCGATGCCAAATGAAGAAACTCGCAGCAATGATTTTGAAGTGGGCATCCCAAAGCTGGCGAGTTTGATTCTTACGCATGACTTAGATGGGGAAATCCAAGGACTTAACGAGTTTGCACCTGACCACCCGCCAGTGAAGCCCTTGTTCTTTGGTTTCCGCGTGATGGTTGGTGTTGGTGTCCTTATGTTGCTTGTTAGCTGGTATGGCGCGGTGAAGCTAGCACGTAAAAAAGCGCTACCTAAACCTTACCTGTACACGGTATTAGCCATGACGTTCTCTGGTTGGATAGCCACACTGGCGGGTTGGTATGTTACTGAGATTGGTCGACAACCTTGGTTGGTCAGCGGTGTATTGCGAACATCCGAAGCCGTCACCACGGTTGCGAGCAGTAGCGTGATGACTTCGCTCATTATGTACTTAGCCATTTATGCTGCATTGCTGGTTGCGTACATCCATACCCTATTCTATTTGGCGCGCAAAGACGTTGCAGCCCATGAAGTCCCACTGACACAACAAGAGGCCTAATCATGCTCGACTATCTACCAGAAATTTATCTTCTGCTGCTTGGCTTCTCGGTCTTTATGTATGCCGTGCTCGACGGCTACGATCTTGGCGTCGGTATCCTTTTACCGAGTGATAATGAAGCGCAACGTGACCGAATGATAGCGTCTATCGGCCCTTTCTGGGATGCGAATGAAACGTGGTTGGTGTTAGCCGTCGGTATTCTGCTGATTGCCTTTCCTACTGCTCATAGCTTGATTTTGACGGAACTTTATATGCCGACCGCGATTATGCTTATCGCACTGATCATGCGTGGCGTGGCGTTCGACTTCCGAGCCAAAGCGAACTCGGATCATAAACCTCACTGGGATTGGTGCTTCAGAATTGGCTCGTTAGTCACCGCGCTAACCCAAGGCTACATGGTGGGTCGTTACATCATGGGATTTGAACAATCAACCGAAGCATTTGGCTTTGCTTGGTTAAGCGCACTTTGTGTAGCGGCGGCGTACGTTTACATCGGTGGCGCATGGTTAGTACTAAAAACGGAAGGTGATTTGCAAATACGCTCGGCCCGTTGGTCTCGCCGTGCTGGTTGGTTAGCAGCCTTAGGAATCTTGGTGGTTAGCGTTGTAAACCCCAATTGTAAATCAACAAGTTGCCTTGCGTTGGTTCAGCTTCCCAGAAATCTTGTTGCTTGCCCCAGTTCCGTTAATTGTATTGGCAACCATCTTCCTAGTTGATCGCTATTTGCGTCAGGTTCCAATGGTGAATGATCTGGGTGTGCGCTGGCCTTTCTTTGGTGTCACTGTCATTTTCGCGTTGAGCTTTCTCGGGCTTGCGTATAGCTTCTTCCCAGAAGTTGTGCCGGGATTAATGACCGCACAACAAGCTGCCTCCTCGCCTGCGACGTTAATAATCGTGGGCTACGGTGTGATGATTGTTATGCCGGTGATATTGCTTTACACCTTTGTGGTATACCGGATCTTCAAAGGCAAAGCGACAGAACTTAGCTACAAGTAGGAAAGGGAATTCCTCAACAAAGCGCCGCTGCTCATGCGGCGTTTTTTTGCAGTACTCAACGACTAAAGTATCTACCCAAGGCGACTGAGTGGGAACGCTGAGAGAATGTAGCGGCAGCCAGTAGTTTGTTCCTAACTAGAACGAGATAACCGTTTCTCAACTATAGCGATACAGGCACAAAAACAGAAAGAATATTTGATGTTACAAAAGGTAGACCGCCACTTTAAAACGCTTTGAGTATTTTTTGCGCTCAATGTGGTGCAAGTATACTTATGCTTTTTATGACTTGTGAACACTCAATTGCATGTTATGTTGCTGTTGAAATCGTACATGAAATAAGGACAAGAACATGAAGATAAGATGCAAAACGACGCAAAGCATTGAAAAATTTAACCCTGATGACCTCAATCTAAACACAGATCTCTTTGGTATGATTGCTGTTGTATTCGTGTTCATGGCTGTTTTGCTTAGCATCTAGTAGCACTACGTTCATTCTTGTGGCCGTATTCATACCTCATGTGATATGGGTGCTAAATTCTAGATTAAAGCGGATGTGCTAACCCGCACCAATCAGATTATGGCTGCCTCTGTATAGCATCTTCAATTTTGGCGTTGTATAGAGGTGAGATGTGAATAGTTGGCTTGTAGATAGAATGGCGCTTGCACCTTGAGCACTCTTGTGTACTTTCAATTACGCATTACTTTAGTGTAGATACGAAAAAAGGCCTGACAAATCAGACCTTTTAGAATGTGGCGGTGAGTGAGAGATTCGAACTCTCGATACGTTGCCGTATACACACTTTCCAGGCGTGCTCCTTCAGCCACTCGGACAACTCACCGAATCAAATTTTGGTTAGCATCATTGGCTAACGAGGCGCTAATTTAATGATTATGTGCCTGATGGTCAAGGCTAAACATAAAAAAAAGCGCCCTTTTCGAATCGATTGCTCACTAAGTAACTAAATTGAGCAAAACTGGGGCATTTACATGCTTTGAGAATAACCGGGAACACGGAACCAACGGCGGCACATATCCAAGAAGTACCCATACAACACACCCATGCCACAAGAAATAACAGCGTTACTTGCCACTGCGGTCACAATTTGATCTGTAGACGCGCCAACCGCGAATAAGATACCCGCATAAACTGGAGATTGAAATAGTACATAAGCGACCAGATCAGAGATGTTTTTCATAAAGGAAGACGGCGACACCTTACTACCTTGATGCAGCACCCAATCACGAAAAACCCCATACGGCCAAGCAATGGCGATATTCACTGGAATCGATAGCGTACGCGATGCTAGAGATTGCTCAAATGTCATCCCTGAAATCAAAATCTCGACAATCATCCCTGTGATAAAGCAAAAAACAACCATAGCAAAGGTATCCGCTGCGGCGTGACGAATACAAAATGGTCCACGAGACTTCATTTACAAAACCCTTAAAACCAAACACTGCAATTAATAAAAATAATAAAACTATTAACCACTAAAAAGACATCAAGCCAGTTAATGATGCAATTAGAACACACAAAAACTAGCTTATGGCTCTGTATTTAAAATTAAGTTGTAAATTTATAACCAACTTTTAAAGTAAAAGTAGTTTTTTTCACCAATGGCGAGTAAAAACGCCTAAAATTACGTAAAAATGGTACAAAAACACGGATTTCACTTACATAAAAAGGGGTTACGATAATTATTTTGACGTAAAGTTAGAACAAAACTCGGACTGTAAACAGTCACTCCTATAGCTTATGCTACCAAGCTGCGAAAATTCAGAGTATTACCGATATAATCACAGTAGAAGGTCTTGCTGCTTTACTCGTAAAAGTAAAACTGCAAGCCTGTTCATTGCAGGTTAGAAGAGTTTGTGACGACGCTGGATGACGTATGAATAGTAAGAACAATTTACAGTTGCGCCATATTGATTCAGTTATGGTGAGGCCAGCAAAATCGTTAATGTATCGATATCATCTTGGTCCGGGGATTGCTGACGCTTTAAGTTACTTCTTATCCGTTCGGCGACTGAAGAAACGTCGCCACTGAGTTCAAGGGGAGCCTCCGCAATGATCGCTGAAATAGCCTCAAGTGCTTCATTAAGATGTCCATTATCTAGAGCGACATAGAAGTTGAGTAACCACTTTTCAGCATTAAAGCTATCTGCTGCATTTCCATCAAAGTCCGATTGGTACTGATATAACTGTGTCGCATGAAGATACAGTGCATCATTTAATTCAGACTCCACTATTGGTTTCGCTATTATGTGGTCTGCTCCTACATTAATCATACGCTCTTGTGTTTCTTTGAACACATCCGCTGTACAGCCAAAAATCAGTACCGACTTAGCAGGTGAACTCATTGCTCGAATGGCTGATATGGCCCCAACGCCATCTAGAACAGGCATATGATTATCCATCAGTATCAAATCAAATGGTTTGATCGCAACCTCATCGACTGCAAGCTGACCATTTTCGACACTTGTGCACTCAAAGCCCTTGGCTCGGAGGAAAGTTTCCATAATGATCGCATTTGTTCGGTTGTCTTCAACAATGAGTGCTTTCAACCCTTTACAGTTCAATTTATGTGTATTGATTGACTCTACTTTACCCGGCTTGCAAGGTGTAAGGGCAATTTCGACAGTAAAAGTCGTTCCAGCGTCCTCCTGACTCTCTACAACCACTTGCCCACCCATATGTTCCGCGATTTCTTTGACTATTGCTAAACCAAGCCCTGTACCACCAAACCGTCTAGTCGTTGATGACTCTGCTTGCTCAAAAGGACGAAAAATGCGTTTTTGTGCCTCTTTTGAAATACCAATCCCTGTATCTTTTACCTTTAGTATCAGCTTGGTGCCAGCCTTACTCGATTTCTCGGCTAGCTCTACCTCTACGATGCCACGATCGGTGAACTTAACAGCGTTATTGAGTAGATTGAACAGTACTTGACGCAAACGGGCTTTGTCATTGTTGTACCAACGACCCGTTGGTAAATGCGAGACTACTCTAAAGCGAAGACCTTTTTCTGCACATAGCGTTTGATAAACACTCTTGATACTGCCGATAATCGACTCAATTGGGAAAGGCTTATTTTCAAACTCAACATGCCCTTGTTCAATTTTTGAGTAATCTAAAATCTCATTGAGTAATGTCATCATGTGATCACCTGAATCATAAAGTGTTCTCAGGTGCTTACGCTGCTCATCGGTAAGTGGTGTTTTTAACAGTATCTGGGCAGTTCCTAGTACACCGTTCATTGGTGTGCGAATCTCGTGGGACAATGTGGCTAAGAATGCCGTTTTAGCGTTTGTCGAAGCCTGAGCTTTTATTCTCTCCTGCTCTAAATAGATCGTCTTTTCATTGAACTTCTCGATAAGCTGTCCGATTTCGTCATCGCTATCGTAGTCAATATCTATGATCCCACCAGTTTTCGAGTCATCAATCTTAGCGGCAATGCGAACAATTGGTTCAACAATATAGCGATTCAGTAAGTAGTAACCGACCAAGACACACAAGAGCAAAAATGGAATGATCCTCCCCTCAACGCTCATCACTTGTTCAAACACTTGATCGGCGACTTTAGCTTTTGCGTTGACAACTTCCATGCGCCAATCGAACTCTCCGAAATCAAGCTCGCTGACATAAATTTCGTCCGTCAGTTGAAAGTTGTGTTCAATAATCACGTTTGAGTCAGCATCGCGAACCACTACCCCCAAAGAATGCTGGTTCGTGTGCTCTCGAATAAACTGAAAAAGTGCATCAAGTGATAGGTCTACCGTTACAACTCCAGCGAATCGACCGTTTTGGTAGTACGGAGAAGACGCGGTAATCATCTGGACCTGAGTAAAGGTATCGATGTAAACCGTAGACCAACTAACAGAACCTACCGGAGCATCGGCGGCAGCGACATACCAGGCTTCATTATCATAACCGCCAGATTCGGGGTTATTGTAGGAGTGAATTTGGTCAATACCACTATCACTGTTTTTATTGAAGAATAGACTTTTATATCTCCATTGTTCTGCTTTTAGTTCGGGTTTAGGCCATACGCCACCACTAACAAGCATCTTGTCACTCAATTGAAGTATATGTGGAATTATTGTGTTGAGAGATTGAATATTTTCAGTCCCTTGGGCTAGCCCTACTAAGCTGCTCAATACACCTGTAGAACTGAGGAGGGGCTCTTTTATCTCAAGAGCCAGGAGTTGGGTACGTAACTCTAGGTTTTGCTCTAGCTTTTGTCTAACCGGTGGCTCAACAACCAAATAGGCGACAGAACCGATAGTGGCGATAAAGAAGCACAGGTAAAGTGTTAGGGCGAGAATGCTTTTTTTTCTAAGTGATGAGCGAATTTCCATAGATGTGTGAATCATTCCCTAATATCGATTTATCACTAATTGATTGGTAAGATGAGCGCAATCAACCAGCCCATTAACAAATGGTATTCTATTTTGAAACTACAAGACATCCTTTCTCTCCCAGAACTTGACGGTAAACTACTAAACCTAGCAAAAACTCAAGGCTTTGTAACAGCGATGGCTGCAGCGCCAAACGTATTAATGCCTCAAGAGTGGTTGCCATTCTTATGGGGTGGAGAAGAAACAGCGCCATTTACTGACGGTGAACAACTAGAGCAGTACATTGACGAGATTGTACAAATGTGGAACCAAACTCGTCCCGCTCTCCTAGAAGGCACTTGGCAGTGGCCTGCAGGGTGCGCGCTAGATGAGCAAGACATTGTAACAAGTCAGGCTCGCGATTTCTGTGAAGGTGTATTACAAGGCTGGCAACTTGCGCGTGATGACTGGGAAACGTTGATGCCTGAGGATAGCGAAGATAATGCCCTACTCGGTGGTGTTTTACTTTCTCTTACTATGCTTTACGACCCAGAAACAACCATTGAAACATTGGCCGAACAAGGTATGGAAGGCTTAGAGCAGTTTGAAGAGATCTTCAATGCAATGCCAGTGATGTTATGTGGTCTTACCCAGCGCGGTGTTGCATTAGCTGAAGAACAATAGACGCAACGCTGTCGACCATCAAGATTGAACGGCTGAATAGACAAAAAGCTCTCCAAATGGAGAGCTTTTTTGATCATGTTAAAATTACATGTGGAATATACCGCGCCATATCTTGAGTCACTAAGCTACTGTCTTCCCTAATCGAAATACCGGCAGCTCTATCATTGACCAACCAACTGCCAATTAACGTATGGTTTTGCCCAAACTTAGGTAGTGGATGGTATTGCTGGACGATATTGAATTTAGATTCATAAGGCCCTGACGTTTTAACAAAACGTTTTCCATCGATGACGATCTCGATGTTCGCGCCCTCTCGAGAAAATAGTGGCTTGATGACACAATCTCTCATAGTGTTCGCTTTTGAATCGTTAGCAAAATAAGCGGGCAAAAGGTTCGGGTGATTAGGAAAGCGCTCCCACAATAACGGTAAAAGTGCTTTATTGGATAGAATCGACTTCCACATCGGTTCTAACCAGTTTACGTTCGCAGTCGCTAAGTACTTCGCATATTCCTCTTCAAACATAAACTCCCAAGGGTAAAGCTTAAACATCCAACGAATCGCTCTGTCGTCAGCATCCACAAACAGACCATCTTCCGTCACTCCAATATCTTCGACATGCACGAATGCCGTTGCTAACCCTGCCTCTCGCGCGCAATCCTCTAAATACTGGACAGTCCCTTTATCTTCTTCAGTGTACTTGCAGCAGCTAAAGTGAAGTGTTTGTCCTGGTTGGTATTTTGCTATTTCGGCAAAGCGCTCGATCAAAAAGTCTTGAAGAATATTGAATTGATCCGCGCTCTGGTGAACTCGACCTTTATTTACAACATCTTCTAGCCACACCCACTGCCAAAAGCCAGTTTCAAACAAGCTGGTTGGCGTATCCGCATTGTTTTCCAGTAATTTTGCAGGCGAGGTCCCGTTGTACGCGAAATCCAGCCGCGAATAAAGCGAAGGTTCGCTTCGTCTCCATGAAGAAGCGACCTGCTCCCACATAGATTCAGGGATCGCACATTGCGTCAGCAACCGCTCACTCCGAACGACTTCATCCACAATAGCCAGGCACATCTGATGCAGCTCTTCAGTGGGCGCTTCTATATCGCGCTCAATTTGCTCCAGCGTGAATTGATAGTAAGCACTCTCATCCCAATACGGTTGGTCATACATGGTATGGAAACCAAAACCAAACTGGCGTGCTAATTCACGCCAGTTTTCGCGCTCTTGTATTTCTCGTCGAAACATAGTGCTTTTTAACCGCCTCGACTGACCGACACCGCTTTACCAAACCCGCCTCGAGACATCGCCCTGCCAATGGTGCCGCCGCCACGTTTATTAAGGCTATTCGTCGCAACTTTGGTCGGCTGATTTCGGTAGGAGCCAAAGAATTGTCCTGCTCCATTATAGAATTTGGATTTATAACGGTACATCGGCTCTGAGTAATAGCTCTTGTTATAACCTTTCAACCCGCTTAATGAGCGACTGTAAAAAAAACCGCCAAAGTTAGGTACATAAGCTCGGGAACTGGAACTGTAGTAACAATCATCCTCGTAGAAATCATTCTCGCATTCG
This sequence comes from Vibrio sp. 970, assembly GCF_033339075.1. Lineage (NCBI taxonomy): Bacteria > Pseudomonadati > Pseudomonadota > Gammaproteobacteria > Vibrionales > Vibrionaceae > Vibrio > Vibrio sp. 970. The sequence goes on along the minus strand of NZ_JAWOTW010000004.1, from coordinate 132,044 downwards.
AACTCGCTGCGGTAGCGAGGGGCATTTTGTTCGGCACGAGCTAAAGCTTCTTGGTATGCAATGTCACACTGTTCACTAAACTCAGGCGAGTTAGATTTACACTCATCAGCATCAGAAAAAATGTACCCTTCTGTTTTTGACTCGTACGCAGCAAAGAAGAAAATACCACCAAAGGCAGCAAAGGGAAGAATTTTCCCAAGCTTTAAGCTTTTGTCCATGGAAGAACGTTTAACGTTAGAACTCCGCTTCATCGTTCCTCCTAGTAGGTCATGCACGCGGCATTCAATACGCCAACCGAAACAGAAACTGCTGCTAATACAATACCGGCTGGCAGTTCATCTTTTTCGATACGCTCTGCCACTTTCGGAAGTAAAATAAAGCGTACAATTGCAAATGCAATAATTTGAGCAAGCATTGCAACAACGCCCCAAACCATAAAATCGACGATATTGACTGAGTTTTTTGCCGCCCCCGAAATCGCGAGACAGTAACCAAGGAAGGCCCCACTTAGCGCAATCGCTGCTGCTGTATTTTGTTTTTCTTTGATCAGATGCCACTCATCGTATGGCGTCAACTTGACGTAGATGAACTTAAACGCCAATACAAAAATAATAGAAACAGAGAAATAGAGTAAAAAGTTTGGGAAGCCTGCTAACAGGCCAGCAATCATGTGCATTATTGTTCCTTGTTCATTTCTTTCCAGGCAAAATCTTCAATACGTTCATCTGCAATGTAAAACAGCTTGGTACTCGCGGGTACTTCAGCATCTAAATCTGGGTTGAGTTGAATACCATCGCCAATATCAAAAGCAATCAGCGTGGCATGATGGCGTCTTTTGAGAAAAACGAAGAGATTCTCAATAGTGGTGGCAGACTGCCCCTCAGGATAAATAACTGAGTATTGCGTCATACCTCGTGTTGAAGCCAAAAGCTCCTGATGAAGCGCACTTGAGCCCGGGTCAACCGCCGCTTTTGCCAACATTTCTGCGCCAACAGCAGGTATGCATTCCGCTTTCGGGCAATGCTGACTTAGAAGTCGGCCTAGCGCTTCATCTTTAAAGTAAGCGACCAAATGAGCGGAAGGGTTTACAGATGCGCAGTATAGAGCGGCTGACAAGGTAATGTCGTCCGAGAGATTATCCACAATAATGCAAGCGGCTTCGGCAATATTGGCGTTTTTCATTTCTTGCGAATCGGTATAACTGGTCACTTTGATAAAACTGATTTCGCCAGGTAACGGGTTCTCTATTTCTGAACGGCTGCATAAAACAATCGGACGCTTTCCCTCTTCTTCATGTTGTAACATGCGAATAAGGTGCATCGTTCTCGATCCATTCCAGCCCAACAATACAATATGGTTTTCCACTCTTACTCTCCGTTTTCCTAAAATACCCGCTCGCCAATAGTCCATCGCTGCTCCAGCGACACGCCCCAATAATGCGGCGAATAAGCTCAAACCGCCGGGGATTACAAATAGTACGACAACCCATTTACCCAAATCTGTTACTGGAGAATGGTCGCCATAACCCACCGTACTCGCCGTAACCATGAGGTAATAGATAAAGTTAGCGAAACTGTCTGTTAATGCTGTTTCACCAGCGAGAACCAGCAGCCACCATGAAAGGCTCACATATAAGCCACTAAAGATGAGAAGGCTTCGGTTGCTCAATTTAAAAAGGTGGGAACTAAGCCACTTTTTAACTACTAACCACACCGCCATAAATTTATGACCTCGATATTCATTGATTGCATCAATAGTAACTCATTGATAGTAAGACACAAAAAAACCAGCCATATTCGGCTGGTTTTTGAGATTTACTTTCAGTTACGCCTACTTTTTAAGCATTACCTTTCACTTGCATATTTAGCTGCTCAGCAAAATCTAGCATGCGGTTAAGCGGGATAAGGGATTTAACACGCAGTTCTTCGTTAACAAAAATCTCGTGCTCTTCACCACCTTCACTAAGCGCTTTCTCAATTGCTTTCAAACCGTTCATTGCCATCCAAGGACAGTGTGCACAGCTGCGACATGTTGCGCCTGCACCTGCGGTTGGCGCTTCGATAAGTTCTTTCTCTGGCACAAGTTGCTGCATTTTAAAGAAAATGCCTTTGTCTGTCGCAACGATCATTTGTTTGTGAGGAAGCGCTTTCGCTGCTTTGATCAGCTGACTCGTTGATCCAACGGCATCGGCAAGTTCTACGACGCTTGCTGGTGACTCAGGGTGAACCAAAATAGCCGCATCTGGATACACGCTCTTCATTTTTCGTAGCGCATCAGCAGAGAACTCATCATGAACCACACACTCACCCTGCCAAAGCAGCATATCTGCGCCAGTTTTGTTAGCGATGTACGATCCTAGGTGACGGTCTGGTCCCCAAATAATTGGCTTATCTTCAGCGTCTAAGTGTTCCACGATTTCAAGCGCAATACTCGATGTAACGACCCAGTCGGCACGGGCTTTAACCGCTGCTGAGGTGTTTGCGTAAACTACAACCGTATGATCAGGGTGAGCATCACAAAACTCGCTGAACTTATCCGCAGGACAGCCAAGGTCGAGCGAACATTCCGCTTCCAACGTTGGCATTAGAATGCGCTTTTCTGGTGTCAGAATTTTGGCCGACTCGCCCATAAAGCGAACACCACCAATAATCAATGTACTTGCAGGGTGACGATTACCAAACTTCGCCATTTCCAACGAGTCACCAACAAACCCGCCAGTGTCTTCAGCTAGGGCTTGAATCTCAGGGTCGGTATAATAGTGCGCGATAAGTACCGCATCTTTTTCTTTGAGTAACTTTTTAATACGCTCAATGTAAGATGCTTTTTCTTCTTCGCTTAATGGAACTGGTTTCGGTGGGAATGGGTAAACAGTGTCGATTTTATCTAATATATGGCTCATTGCTCATGCTCTACGCAACTTCCTTTAATCCGAGTATTGTAACCTCGTTAATTTTCAAAAACCAACTTGTCGCGGGGATTTCTAGCGGTCTAGCCGTATATCTTTGTTACAGGTAGCATTTCCGAGTAGCGAAATTCGGTGCAACACAAGGTCAGAGGCTCTGCATCATTGCTATCGACTTAGCCGTTCTGCACCAACAGAAAATGGAAAAGAAAAAGGAAGCCGAGGCTTCCTTTTCAAAACATAACGTCTTACAGCTTAGAGCTGGCAAGTTTTGCAGATGCACTACCTGGGTATTCATCAACCACTTGTTGGTAGTACTTTTTCGCTTGAGCTGCATTGTTATTACGCTCAGCGATTTCGCCTAACTTAAGCAACGCATCGGCTCGCTTGTTGGAGTCTTTATAAGACACAACAGCGGCAAAACTTTTCACTGCATCCTCATCCTGCTTTTTAGCGAAGTACAACTGACCTAACCAGTAGTGAGAATTCGCTGAATATGTAGAATCAGGATAATCTTTCTGGAACTGCTGGAACGCTGCAATTGCGCCAGTGTAATCACGCTTTTTGAGAATGAGGTCAACTGCATTCTGATATGCCGTTTGCTCATCAACATTTGGAGTGTACTGGCCACCTGTTTTCACAGGTTGTGCTTCTTGTGCAGGTGTGGATTTTATCTCTCCACGAACACGATCCAGCTCGACAAACAACTCACGTTGACGTTGCAACATTTGTTTCATTTCGTAGCTATTTCGCTCTAATTGACCACGCAATTCACTGATCTCTTGTGACATTTGGTCAATTTGCTGTTGCATTTGGAGCTGAACGCGATTGCGATTTTGTAGCAAACGTTCTAGACGTTCTACTTCCGTTTCAGATGAACGGCTCTTAGAGACGGATGATGTGCTGTTGAGATCGGATACTGGAGCTGGTGCAGCGAACGCAAAGTTCGCTGCACTTGCCAGTAACGTAAGCGCAACAGCGCGCTTAGTGTTACTGAACATGAGGATTACCTCGAATTAGTATACTAGAACCGCGCGACGGTTCTTAGCGTAAACTTCATCTGATTGACCTAGAAGAAGTGGCTTCTCTTCACCGTAGCTAACGATTGAGATTTGGTCAGCTTGAACACCTAGTGCTTGTAGGTAGTTCGCTACTGCTTGTGCACGACGCTCACCTAGAGCAATGTTGTACTCAGGTGTACCGCGCTCATCAGCGTGACCTTCGATAGTTACGTTAAGTGCTGGGTTCTTGCTTAGGTAAGAAGCGTGAGCCGCTAGCATCTCTTCGTAATCTGCTGCAATTGTTGAGTTGTCAAAAGCAAAGTAGATTGTTTGAGTTTCACGTAGCGCTTGCTCTTTTAGCTCTTGCTCTGTCAACTGACCGCTTTGATCAATTGGCGTAGCTACTGTTGTTTCCACTGCGCCATTGTTGTTTGTTGCTGCACCAGTGTTAGAAGCAGCGTCGTCGCTTGAACTACACGCTGTAACAGCCATTACAGGAAGCGCGATTAGTAGCCCTTTTAGAACCTTGTTCAGTTGCATCTTATTTTCCTTTATTAATCAAACTTATTACTACAAAAACGGTGACCATGCAGGCGCTCGAACACGCCCATTTGTTGCCGGTAATCTAGCTTTGAATCGACCATCAATTGACACCATCGATAGTACGTTTTTCTTGTTGTAAATCGAGCTATACACAACCATGCCACCGTTTGGGGCAATACTAGGAGACTCATCAAGCAAGGTCTTAGTTAAGACTTGAAGAGCACCAGTTTCCAAATCTTGTTTCGCCAAATTAAATCCTGCGTTGCTGCGGTTCACCATAACTAGGAATCGCCCATCAGGAGTAATCTGACCACCCAAATTTTGGCTGCCTTGCCAAGTCAAACGGTCAATAGAACCGCTGCCCAAATTTACTTGATAAATCTGTGGTTTACCACCCCTATCCGATGTGAAAATCAACGATTTTCCATCCGGATGCCAGAACGGTTCCGTATTATTTGATCTGCCACGCGTAATTTGCGTCAGCTTACGAGTGTTAAGGTCAAACGTATAAACATGAAGCGAGCCTGTTTTAGAAAGAACAATCGCTAACTTATTGCCATCTGGCGAAAATCTTGGCGCACCATTGTGACGTGGGTATGAAGTAATTTTCTCACGTTCACCGGTGTAGATGTTCATGATGAAGATTTCTGCTTGGCCATTTTGGAAGCTAACATACGCAAGCTTTTTACCATCTGGTGACCACGCTGGTGACATTAATGGTTGCTTAGAACGTAAAACCAGACGCTCATTGTAGCCATCGTAATCAGCGACTCGAAGTTGGTAAGGGAAACGGTCTTTATCGTTCACTACCACATATGCGATACGAGTCATGAAAGCGCCACGGTCGCCAGTTAACTGTTCATACACCAAATCAGAGATACGGTGAGCGTACTCACGCATACGAGGCCCTTGAACAGTGGCTACTTTATTGAACAGCACATGATCTTTTGACAGAACCAATTCACCGTCACTACCAAGCGCCTTACTCTTCCCACCTGTTAACTGACCACGCACAATATCAACAAGTTGATAGTTGATAACGTAGTCACCTTGGTCGTTTTGCTTGATTGAACCAGTCAATAGCGCATCCACACCTAAATTGGTCCAAGCATCAAAATTAACTTCTGATTCACTGAACGGTGTTTGTGGCATTTTGCTCGTTGGAACTGGGCTGAATTTACCACTACGTTGTAAATCCGAGGCGATAACAGCAGAAACATCCGTTGGAAGCGCTTGTGTGCCCTCCCACTTAAACGGAACAACAGCAATTGGTCGTGCTGAATCAATACCATCGGTAATGACCAACTCTAATGCGGCATTCGCCACATTTGTCATACTGCTAAACAGTACAAACATTCCTAGTAAAAGGCGTCTAATCACGTCTTATTCCTTTTAGTCCAAAGCAACAGTTATGTTGATGTCTTTTAGTCTTTCATTGACCGCTGATTCTGAAGATTTAGGGAACGTCCCTACCTGAGCTATTGCTCGCTTCGCCGCAGCACATACTCGAGTATCGCCACTCAAAACGGTAACACCAGAGACCATCATATCAGTTCCTGTCGGAATCAATTTGATGTTTACCCTACACTCCTTTCCCAGCAAGTAGTCATCCTTAATCAGCTTTTGCTGAATATTTTGAGTATAGATGGATGACATACGAGAAAGTTCGTCGTCAATAAATTGATTGCGCGCAGCACTGTTTTTACTGACCTCATCCTCGAGACCCGCAAAAATATCATCTAACGCGGCTTCTTGAGCTTTACGCTCACGCTCGGCACGCTCAGCTGCTTCTCTCGCTTTACGCTCTCGCTCCGCTGCCTCTTTTGCCGCTTTCTCTTTTGCAATGCGCTCTTGTTCAGCTTTTTCAGCAGCTTCACGCTCACGACGTGCTTTTTCTTCCGCTTCTTTTGCTGCTTTTTCACGAGCCAAACGTTCTTGCTCAGCTTTTGCTATAGCCGCTTCTTTTGCTAAACGCTCCTGCTCAGCTTTACGCACGGCCTCTTCTTTTTCCTTGCGCTCTTTTTCTAGCTTAGCAGCTCGCTCTTTTTCTTTGCGAACACGTTCTTCTTCCTGCTTGCGCTCTTGCTCTTTTTTCTTACGTGCAGCTTCTGCTTCTCGCGCCGCTTGAGCATCTTTCGCTTGCTGCTCTTTCAACTTGCGAATTTGCTCTTCTTCAGCTTTGCGGTTTTTTTCTAGCTGCTCTGCTTCGCGTCTCAGTTTATCAAGACGCTCTTGTTCTTTTTTCGCTGCCTTTTCGCGTTGCTGGCGAATTTCTTTCGCTTGTTGCTGCACAAGTTTTGGATCGATGACAACAGCTTGAACCATTTGCCCTGTAGGCTCTGGTTTAGACATGTTGAAGTCCGCCCCCCAAAGCAGGGCTGCAACTAGAATTGCATGCAAACCAACCGATATTGCTATCGGTTTGGTGTATTGGTTGGGTTTCTTCTTGTGATCTTTCATAGATAATTGATGTCTATTCCCTGATATCGGTCATTAGACCTACCTTAGGGATACCAGCTCGACTTAGTTCATCCAGCAATAGAACAACATCGGCATATGGTGTTGCCGCGTCGCCACCTACCGCAACTGGTGAATCCGGCTTAACCTCTCGCTCCGCTTTCACTCGCACAATAACATCTTGCAACGACAAACCTCGCTGAACTTCTTCATCATTGACGCTTAGGCCTAAATTACCCTCGCTATCAATTTCGATGATAATAAAGCTACTGTCAGTCTCGCCAGCAAGGTCTTGCATAGATTCTGCAGTCGATGTTTTCGGAAGATCAACGTCGACGCCTTGAGTCACAAATGGAGCGGTCGCCATAAAAATGATCAACAGTACGAGCATTACGTCGATATACGGAACAACGTTGATCTCCGCTGTCATTTTTCGCTTTTTAGGTTGATAACCCGCCATGCTTTATTCCTTATCCGCGCTGTCTCGGCCAGCCATCGCTTGACGATGAAGGATGCTGTGGAATTCTTCAGAAAATGTTGCGTAAGTGTGCTCTAGTTTACTCACTTTATTGCTTAGGCGGTTGTACGCCATTACTGCCGGAATAGCCGCAAATAGACCCATCGCTGTCGCGATAAGTGCCTCGGCGATACCCGGTGCAACCATAGACAACGTAGCTTGCTTTACTTCACCCAGCGCAATAAAGGCGTGCATGATGCCCCAAACGGTACCAAATAGGCCGATATAAGGGCTTATAGAACCAACTGTTGCCAAAAACGGTAAGCTTGTTTCTAGCTCATCAACTTCACGAGAAACAGCAACGCGCATTGCGCGGCCAGTGCCTTCCATGATGTAAGCTGGTGAATTTGCGTTGCTCTTACGTAGGCGAGCAAACTCTGTAAAACCTGCGTAGAAGATTTCTTCTGTGCCTTCAATTTCGTCTTTACGCGCTTTTACTTTTTGGTAAAGCTGAGAAAGATCAGTACCCGACCAAAATTTGTCTTCAAACTGCTCTGCATTTTTTGACGCTTGAGAAAGCACTTTGCTGCGCTTGATGATCATTGCCCATGACACAATTGACATGCCAAGCAACGTCAGCATCACAAGCTTTACCAACAGACTGGCCTGAAGAAAGAGATCTAAAATGGAAATATCAGCAGTCACTATTTGTTAGCTCCGAATTTATAAAGGTTGGAATAGCTATTGGTTTCATTTTCTTATTATCGATACATGCTACCTTAACCGAGGCCTTGCACAATATCTTGCCTTGATCATTGACCAACTCTTGACAGAATTGCAGAGAAGCACGTTTTATTTCTGACACTCGGGTTACGACTGTCAGATGCTCGTCCAGCCTAGCCCCTTGGTTAAAATCGATATCCATGTGTCGGACAACAAAGCCGATATTTTGTTCCAGTAACACATGTTGAGAAATGCCTTTAGCACGTAACATCTCTGTCCGTGCGCGCTCAAAGAATTTTAGATAATTAGAATGATATACAACACCGCCCGCATCAGTGTCTTCATAGTACACGGTGATCGGCCAGTGAAAGAGATTTGATGTGCCTTGCAAGGGAGTACCAATATATTCAATTCTTTAAAGTAATTACTATAACTGAAGCGACAGCAATTGGTACCGAGCTAAGGAAATATTTTTGAAATTTGTAGAAAAAATAAAAGCTAGGCGAGATACCTAGCTTTTATTCGATGATTTAGTAACCGACTTTATTACAGCATATTTCAGCCTAAATGAAATAAAGTGCCGTTAGATAAATTAAGATAGCTAACGAGAAATAAGGACTAAACAAAACTTGCCAGTACCAGTTTCTTGGCTTGAAGCCCACCCCATACACCATGCTTGAACATACAGACCAAATCAGTGCTGGTGCGACGATTGAGTTAAAACCACCAATTGCTTGATGGTAAGCTTCAGGGTCCCACATCACCAATCCTACGTGCATAAAGCCAAGGATGAGAGATAAGACTCGTAGCAGAGTCTTATCCATTGGTGCGTGAAGTTTCGCTACCTTATCAGCGAGGTTACTCACTGTCTTTATCCATCATTTCTGAGTGCTCTAGCCAAAGAGCGTTGATGATACCGAATGCACAAGCAAGTAGTACACCTAGAATCCATGCGAAATACCACATAGTAAATGCCCCTTAGTAAAGTGAGTTTTTGTTGTCTTCAATGTACTGGTCATCAAGGCGACCAAACATCTTGTAGTAAGTCCAAGATGTGTAACCAAGGATGATTGGCACCATAACAAACGCAACGCCTGTCATTAGGTTCAGAGTCAGCTCAGATGACGTTGCATCCCACATTGTTAAGCTGTGGCTTGGCATTAAGTCTGAAGGCATGATGAATGGGAACATCGCAAAACCTGCAGTAAAGATAACACCAGCAACACCCAAGCTTGAAGTAATGAACGAAATCGCACATTTTTCAAGACGAGATGCCAATACAGCGAGAAGCGGCATTGCAACACCTAATACAGGAGCAGCCCATAGTAGTGGGTAGTTTTCAAAGTTCTTCATCCACGCACCAGCTTCACGGATAACCTCTTTGTTTAGAGGGTTAGAAGCAGCGTTAGTGTCGATACCGCCAACAATGACGTAGCCATCGATATTTTGGATCCAGAAACCAGCCGCTACAAACGCAGCAACCGTCAGTAAACCAGCCAACTGAGCAACGTTGCGCGCACGCACATGCACTTCGCCTGTTGTTTTCATTTGTAGCCAAGTAGAACCTTGCATCAAAATCATGAACAAGCTTACTAGACCACACAACAGTGCAAATGGATTTAGTAGACCAAAGAATGAGCCATGGTATGTTGGCATCAAGAACTCACTCAATTGGAATGGTACACCTTGTAGAAGGTTACCAAACGCCACACCAAAGATGATTGGCGGAACAAAACCACTGATTGAGATACAGATATCCCAGGTATTGCGCCATTTTGGTTCTTCGATTTTAGAGCGGTAGTCTAGACCCAGAGGACGAAGCCATAGCGCTGCTAGTGTCAAAATCATCGCTAAGTAGAAGCCTGAAAATGACGTTGCGTAAACCAAAGGCCAAGCTGCGAACAGTGCACCACCAGCAGTGATAAGCCAAACTTGGTTACCATCCCAGTGAGGAGCAATTGAGTTAATCATGACACGGCGTTGCGTGTCGTTTTTACCGATGATAGGTACAAGCGCGCCTACACCCATATCGAAGCCGTCTGTTACTGCAAAACCAACTAGTAGAACACCGATTAGTACCCACCAGATGAGTCGCAAGATTTCGTAATCAAACATCTTGTTATCTCCTTACCTTACGCTTCTACTTGGCGACTAACTTTGTCTTCAACAGAGTCAGCATTTTGCTCGAAGTGGTAGCGACCCGTTTTCAGGCTACTTGGGCCTTTACGAGCGAATTTCAACATTAGGTAAACTTCTGCAATCAGGAATACCGTGTATAGCGCCAGAATTGCGAAGAGTGAAGTCCAGATTTCACCTGCAGTCAGCGCAGAAGCTGCAACATGCACTGGTAGAATTTCACCTACAGCCCAAGGCTGACGGCCGTACTCAGCGACGAACCAACCCGCTTCAATTGCAATCCAAGGTAGTGGAATGCTAAATAGTGCAGCTTTTAGAATCCATTGTTTCTGTTCAATCTTCTGACGACACGTTTGGATAAACGCCGCACCAAAGACAAACAACATGATGAAGCCACAAGCAACCATGATACGGAATGACCAGAATAGCGGCCATACTGTTGGGATTGAGTCGTCCGCAGCAGCTTGGATTTGCTCTTCTGTTGCATCAACAACATTGTCTGTGTAGCGTTTTAGAAGTAGACCGTAACCTAGGTCACCTTTCACTTCATCAAACGCAGTCATGTTTTCTTCTGACTTATCGCCCGCACGAAGCTTCTCTAGAAGTTCATAAGCGTACATGCCGTCACGAATACGATCGACGTGTTCATCACGTAAATCACGAAGACCTGTTACTTGCTCATCAAAAGAGCGTGTCGCGATAATACCCATTACGTAAGGGATCTTAATTGCGTAATCGGTATGCATCGTTTCCTGGTTAGGAACACCAAATAACGTAAATGCGGCAGGTGCAGGTTCAGTGTGCCACTCTGCTTCAATTGCAGCGAGTTTCACTTTTTGAACTTCACCAAGCTCGTAGCCAGATTCGTCACCAAGAACGATGGTAGATAAGATAGCTGCAATACCGAAAGAAGCAGCAATAGCAAACGAACGACGAGCAAACGCAATGTCACGACCTTTTAATAGGTAGTATGAACTGATGCCTAGAATAAACATTGCGCCACAAGTGTAACCAGAAGCAACCGTATGCACGAACTTAACCTGAGCAACTGGGTTTAGTACAACCTCAGAGAAGCTCACCATTTCCATTCGCATGGTTTCGAAGTTGAAATCTGCGCCTACTGGGTTTTGCATCCAGCCGTTTGCGATAAGAATCCAAAGAGCAGAGAAGTTAGAGCCTAGTGCCACAAGCCAGGTAACCGCTAAGTGTTGGCGTTTAGATAGACGATCCCACCCGAAGAAGAATAGACCAACAAAAGTTGACTCCAGGAAGAATGCGACAAGTGCTTCGATCGCTAGCGGTGCACCGAAGATATCACCTACATAGTGGGAGTAATAAGACCAGTTCGTACCAAACTGGAACTCCATGGTAAGGCCTGTCGCCACACCAAGTGCAAAGTTAATACCGAATAGCTTACCCCAGAACTTGGTCATGTCCTTATAGATTTGCTTGTTCGTCATTACGTACATCGATTCCATAATGGCCAGAAGGAAGGCCATACCAAGGGTCAATGGTACGAATAGGAAGTGATACATCGCTGTCAGTGCAAACTGCAACCGCGATAGATCAACTACGTCAATCATGGTAACTCCTATGTGTCGGCTGAATGACACTCTCTACATATTGCAATCCATATTCAGGTGTTATTTACACTTGAAAAATGTTGAATTATCACAACTCATTGTTGCAAAAATGTGCTTCATTGGTTAGTTAATTGTTAAGCATCAGCTAATATAGCTGGGGCTAATATTACTTGTAAAAACAGATTGTTTCAAAAGGTTTATAGCCGTAACGCGCTTTGATATACATCAATGTTTATGCGCGGAATTTGCACAAAAATCCATCACATTGATCTAGATCAACCAGTATTGGATACGGATGTTAAGAGAGAGTAATCAGGAGAGAAATTAACCAGTTGCAAGCAAACATCGAGTTAACAATCAATGCTTTTTACTTACTAAACCAGTATGAGAAAAAATTCAAAAAATGTGAGTTTGGTCAACTTTAATGAAGCGCTGGGCAACAAAGGCCCAGCGAGGGAATCTTATTTTTCAATTCCGAAATGCAAATACGCACGATCTGTCGCGATTCTTCCACGCGGAGTGCGTTGTAAATAACCTTGCTGAATAAGATAAGGTTCAAGAACGTCTTCAATAGTGTCCTTTTCTTCACCTATCGCCGCTGCCATGTTGTCGAGCCCGACCGGACCACCACCAAATTTTTCCATAATCGCGAGTAGTAGCTTACGGTCCATGTAATCGAAGCCTTCGGCGTCCACATCAAGCATATTCAACGCCTTATCGGCAACATCGGCACAAATGTGACCATTGCCTTTTACTTCCGCATAATCACGAACACGGCGTAGCAAACGGTTAGCAATACGTGGTGTGCCACGCGCACGTCTTGCCACTTCCAATGCACCTTCAGGTTCCATTGATAAACCTAAACAATCCGCGCTTCGCTGCACGATATCTTGGAGGTCTTTTATCTTATAAAACTCAAGGCGCTGAGTAATACCAAAGCGGTCGCGCAATGGTGACGTCAAAGAGCCCGCTCGGGTCGTCGCACCAATTAACGTAAACGGTGGTAAATCGATCTTAATAGAACGAGCGGCCGGACCTTCACCGATCATAATATCCAGTTGATAATCTTCCATCGCCGGATATAGCACCTCTTCAACCATCGGACTCAAGCGGTGAATCTCATCGATGAACAACACATCGTTTTCTTCAAGGTTGGTTAACAGCGCGGCCAAATCGCCTGCTTTCTCAAGTACAGGGCCTGAAGTAGTGCGAATGTTCACTTCCATTTCATTGGCAACGATATTCGCAAGTGTGGTTTTACCCAAACCTGGGGGACCAAAAATCAAAAGGTGATCAAGTGCTTCGCTACGTAACTGAGCAGCTTTAATGAAGATCTCCATTTGGTCACGGACATGGTCCTGACCTTGGTAATCCGCTAATTTTTTTGGCCGAATAGCACGATCAATGACATCTTCATCACGAAAGGCAGGGTTTTCTGGCGCGATTAAACGATCGGCTTCAATCATCTTTTTACCTTGAAAAATGGTTACCTGAGAGAATAATGCCGCTCGTTTAACAGCAAGTGGCATATTTCTATATCTCGTCATCCTGTACAGCGACGAAGGAGCGTGATACAGGATCTTCTATCCGAGCGATTTATGGTCAAATTGTTTCATTAACCGCTCAGCGTGCTGCTATTAGATTCCCAGTCTCGCCAGGCTCGCTGGAATGACACAAAAAACATCGTTAAGCGATTGGCATTAACCTTAGAGAATGAGTTATCTTGAACAAATGTTCACTGTGCAACCAGCGTTACACCATTGATTTTAGAGCTTCACGGATCATTTGCTCACTGCTCATGTCCGGTTTAGCGATCTGAGACACCACTTTCGACGCTTGAGTCGGCTTGTAACCTAGAGCTAGAAGCGCACTGATTGCCTCTTCTTCCGCGTTGTTGGATGTCGCACTAGAATCCGCAGGAGCAGCATCCGTAAATGGTGTAAATAGATCGCCAGCGCCCCACCCTTTCAAGCGGTCTTTCATTTCAACAACCAATCGCTCTGCGGTTTTCTTGCCAACGCCTGGAAGCTTAACCAGCGTAGAAACGTCTTCATGTTCCACACAAGTAACAAATTGCGTTGCCGTCATACCAGAGAGAATACCAAGACCGAGTTTAGGACCAACGCCATTGGCTTTGATCACTTCACGGAAAAGTGCTCGTTCTTTTACCGTGTTGAAACCGTATAGCAATTGCGCATCTTCACGGACAACAAAGTGAGTATAAATAATGGCTTCTTCGCCAACATTTGGCAGTTCGTAAAAACAGCTCATTGGCATCTGGACTTCATAGCCAATGCCATTAACTTCAATTAATACTTCAGGTGGTTGTTTTTCAATCAGTATGCCACGAAGACGTCCAATCACTATAAATACTCTTTGGAAATGAATTTGCGACAGGATAATAAAGAACTGGATAGACATCCAGTTAATTTTATCGATAGCGCCCTTTTCTGGCACTGGTTGCTTTGCCCGCTAAGGCAACGAGAGTCTTGTTAGTATTGGCATGACAAATCGCCACACCTAAAGCATCGGCTGCATCCGCTTGAGGCTTGGCGGGCAATTTAAGCATCTGCTGAACCATATGCTGAACTTGCGCTTTGTCCGCGCCACCAGTGCCGACGACAGCTTGCTTAATAAGACGAGCCGCGTATTCAAATACCGGCAACTCCGCATTCACCGCAGCAACAATTGCACTGCCACGAGCTTGGCCAAGTTTTAGCGCTGAATCCGCGTTTTTGGCCATAAACACTTGCTCGATCGCGAAAACGTCCGGTTGAAACTGGGTAATGATTTCCGTGACGCCTGCATAAATCTGTTTAAGCCGACCCGGAAGTTCTTTTTCTGAAGTACGAATGCAGCCACTACCAAGGTATTGCAAGTGGCGTCCATTTTGACGAATGACCCCATAGCCGGTAATGCGCGAACCTGGGTCAATGCCCAAAATAATTGACATGAATGTTCCTAAAAATGAGGCCTAATTCGGCCTCAGTCTTTTTATTATTACTTGCTAACTTCGGAGCAAATACCGCTCCCGACACCTTGAGTTTAATCTAGCGTAGCCGCAACGTCGTCAGAGATATCACCATTGTGATAAACCTCTTGAACGTCGTCCAGATCTTCCAAAGCGTCAATCAAACGAAGTAGTTTTGGCGCAGTATCCGCGTCCAAATCTGCTTTCGTAGATGGGATCAGCGACACCTCAGCGTTCTCTGCCTCAAACCCTGCGGCATCAAGAGCATCTTTTACGAGTCCAAAATCGCCTGGGGCCGTGTAGACATCAATCGAGCCATCTTCTGCCGTTTCAATGTCATCAGCACCACTTTCTAATGCTACTTCCATTACCGCATCCTCATCTAAACCTGGGCCATATGAAATCACGCCTTTCTTGTCGAAAAGATAGTTGACGCTACCATCCGTCCCCAGATTACCGCCTGACTTTGAGAATGCATGGCGTACGCCAGATACCGTACGATTTCGGTTATCCGTCATACATTCGACCATGACCGCCGTACCACCTGGACCATAACCTTCATAGATCACGGTTTCCATGTTGTCGTCGCCTTCACCACCAGCACCTCGGCTGACCGCGCGGTTGACAGTGTCACGTGTCATGTTGTTAGACAGTGCTTTATCAATTGCTGCTCGCAAACGTGGGTTATTTTCTGGCTCACCGCCCCCCTCTTTTGCCGCAACAACGATTTCACGGATTAATTTAGTAAAGATTTTGCCGCGCTTCGCATCTTGCGCTGCTTTACGGTGACGAATATTCGCCCATTTACTATGACCAGCCATAATTCACCTTTTAATGTATTTTGACGCTTAATAACAAAACATGTTCTAAAAGCGTTGCTTGGGAAATTGCTTTGGAAGTTTCTTGGGTTTATTTAAACAAAAACTCCCGCAGTTGCGGGAGTTTTCTTCAAATGTTGTGCGCTTATTCTGCGTCTTTTTCTTTCGCTGCAGTTACTGCGATTGCTAGCTCTTCTAGCGCTGCTGGGTTCGCAATACTTGGTGCGTCTGTTAGTAGACACGCCGCTGCTGTTGTTTTAGGGAACGCGATAACATCACGGATGTTCTCTGTGCCACATAGCAGCATTACTAGACGGTCTAGACCAAATGCAAGACCAGCATGTGGAGGCGTACCGAATTTCAGCGCATCAAGCAGGAAGCCGAACTTAAGCTGTTGCTCTTCAGGTGTGATGCCTAGAATATCAAATACGGCTTCTTGCATATCTGCGTTGTGGATACGAACGGAGCCGCCGCCCACTTCGTAGCCATTTAGAACCATATCGTAAGCGTTAGAATTTGCCGCAGCAGGGTTTGCTTTTAGCTCTTCTGCAGTCACACCTAGAGGCGATGTGAATGGGTGGTGCATCGCGTGTAGGTTGCCTTCGTCATCTTCTTCGAACATTGGGAAGTCAACAACCCATAGTGGAGCCCATGCAGACTCATCCGTTAGCTCTAGGTCTTTACCTAGTTTCAAACGTAGCGCACCCATTGCTTCTGCAACGATACCCGCTTTATCAGCGCCAAATAGGATAATGTCACCAGATTCCGCTTGAGTACGATCTAGAATGCCGTTGATCACGTCTTCATTTAGGAACTTAGCGACTGGAGATTGGATACCTTCCATGCCCGCTGCACGGTCGTTAACCTTCATCCAAGCTAGACCTTTCGCACCGTAGATGCCAACGAATTCACCGTAGCCATCAATTTGCTTACGAGTCAGAGAAGCACCACCTGGAACGCGAATAACGGCAACGCGGCCTTTTTCGTCGTTTGCTGGACCTGAGAATACTTTGAACTCAACGTCTTTCACTAGGTCAGCAACATCTACTAGTTCCAGTGGGTTACGTAGGTCTGGCTTGTCCGAACCGAAACGACGAATCGCTTCGCTGAACGGCATTACTGGGAATTCACCTAGGTCAACGTTTAGTAGCTCTTGCCACATTTCACGAACCATTTTCTCAGTCGTTGCACGAACTTGGTCAGCCGTCATGAATGACGTTTCGATATCGATCTGAGTGAATTCTGGTTGACGGTCAGCACGCAAGTCTTCATCACGGAAACACTTAACGATTTGGTAGTAACGGTCAAAACCAGACATCATTAGAAGCTGTTTGAATAGCTGTGGAGACTGAGGAAGCGCGTAGAAGCTGCCTTTGTGAACACGGCTAGGTACTAGGTAGTCACGAGCGCCTTCTGGTGTCGCTTTTGTTAGTACTGGTGTTTCGATGTCTAGGAAGCCGTTGTCATCTAGGAAACGACGAACAAAGCTAGACGCTTTAGCACGTAGCTTGATGCGGTCGCTCATTTCTGGACGACGTAGATCTAGGTAACGATACTTCAGGCGCTGCTCTTCAGAGTTCTTTTGGTTGAAGTCTAGAGGCAGAACATCAGAACGGTTGATGATTTCAAGACCTTTCGCAAGGATCTCGACTTCACCTGTTGCCATGTCTTTGTTTGCTTGGCTCTCTGGGCGAACGCGCACTTCACCCGTTAGTTTGATACAGAATTCATTACGAAGTGTGTTCGCCACTTCATACGCATCCGCCATATCTGGATCAACAACTACCTGAACGATACCTTCGCGATCTCGCATATCAATAAAAATAAGACCGCCTAAATCACGACGACGGTTAACCCAGCCGCAAAGTTCTACAGTTTGTCCTGCAAGGGACTTGTTCAGGTGACCACAGTAATGGGTACGCATAATGAAATTCCCAATCTCTCAAATGTTGTTAACTACGCTCTGTCAGCCTCATTGCTAAGCAGAGTAAAGATTCAGTTATACGCTGAATGTCCACGAAAATCGACTACTCAACATACAATTACGTGTGTTTTATCATTCACTGGTGCTTTTTAGTACAACAAATGTTCAAAAGCGCACCAAAGCGAAAAAATTGGGGAGGATTATAGCGTGAAATTACCTATTTCAGCAAAACTCTCGTAAAGTATTCACACGAGTAGCAAGCAGTAAAGAATAATGGATAACTTACCTCTTCGACTTGGATTGACAATGTGGTCGCACAATCAATGGCAACAAAGTTTTTACGGCAGCGGGACAAAGCCCGCTGAACGTTTAGAAAGGTATGCGCAAGTGTTTCATACCGTGGAAGGCAACACGACATTTTATGCCACACCGACGCTCAATACAGTGCAAAACTGGAGAGCCGCAACCCACGATGATTTTCGCTTTACTTTCAAACTTCCTAAAGCCATCACTCATGAGCAAATGCTAAGAGGTTGCAGCGAACAACTGAGAGACTTCATGAAGGTCATGGAGCCTTTGCATGACCGTGTGGGCCAATGGACAATTCAATTACCAGCCGCATTTGGTCCTGAGCACCTTGATCGACTGAAAAAGTTCTGTGCGAGCTTTCCACCTAACTTCCCTCTCGGTGTTGAGGTTCGCCATATGGCATTTTTCTCCAAAGGCGAAGAAGAGCGAGCACTTAACCAATGGTTAGTAGAGAATAATATTGACCGCATTATTATGGATAGCCGCCCAGTCTTTGCCGCTAAGCCCGACAATGAGGCGATTATTGATGCACAAATGAAAAAACCACGAGTCCCTGTTCACGCCATTGCTACCGCTTCACACCCTTTGATTCGCTTTATTGGTCATCCAGAAGAACAGCAAAATTACGAGTTTTTTAAACCATGGCTCAACAAGTTGCCACAATGGATTGCCGAAGGTAAACAGCCATATGTCATGATCCATACCGCAGACAATATAATTGCGCCAGAGTTGGCTGCAAACCTGTATAAAGACATACAAAAACGTATCACGCTCCCTGAGTTAGCGCCTTTCCCAGCTGACGATGGCAACTCGCAGTTACAGATGTTCTAACGCAACACATGACAGAGGCGCGAAATTCCCATAAAATACGCGCCTTTTTTGGTGCCTGACATTTTCAGGCGGCTTGTATGCAGAGACTTAGTTATGAACCCTAAGAGCAATCCAGATACTATTTTTTCGGCTCCAATCGATAAAATTGGGGATTTCACGTTCGATGAACGCGTAGCGGAAGTATTTCCTGACATGATTCAACGATCGGTACCGGGTTACAGCAATATCATTTCTGCAATCGGTATGCTGGCAGAGCGTTTTGTAAAACCTCACTCAAACATCTATGACCTTGGCTGTTCTTTGGGTGCTGCAACATTGTCTATGCGTCGCCATATCAAACAAGAAGGTTGCCAAATCATCGCAGTGGACAACTCTCCTGCAATGGTTGAGCGTTGTAAACTTCACGTCAACGCTTACCGCAGTGACACTCCTGTGGATGTAGTAGAAGCAGACATTCGCAATATCGAAATTGAAAACGCGTCAGTGGTGGTGTTGAACTTCACTTTGCAATTCCTCTCTCCAGAAGATCGTTACTCCTTGCTCGAGAAAATATACGCAGGCCTGCGTCCAGGCGGCATTTTGATTCTATCGGAGAAGTTCGTCTTCGAAGATGAAGTTTCGAACGAACTGTTAATTGACCTTCACCACGACTTTAAACGTGCGAATGGTTATAGCGAACTAGAAATCAGCCAAAAGCGCAGCGCGATAGAAAACGTAATGCGCCCAGATTCAAAGAAAGAACATAAAGAGCGTTTCGCTAAAATTGGCTTTTCTAGCTATGACGTTTGGTTCCAATGCTTTAACTTCGGCTCCATGTTCGCGATTAAATAGACCATGCATACCAAGCCTGAACCATACCGATTTCGGCTTTTGTTAATAATTTATACCCATCAACTCAGCGATTAACTAACTATGTTTAACTTTGCAAATTTCTACCAATTGATTGCCCAAGACACCCGTCTTCAACCTTGGCTTAATGTGCTTCCACAACAGCTAACGGATTGGCAAAATGCAGAGCACGGTGACTTTGGTCGCTGGTTGAAAGCCCTGAACAAAATCCCAGCGGGTAGACCGGACAACATCGACATTGTTGATTCTGTCACGATTTCAAACAATGAGCCCATGCCTCAAGGGGAACTTAAAAAGCTAGAAAGCTTACTTCGTACATTCCATCCTTGGCGCAAAGGCCCATACAACGTACACGGCATCCATATTGATACTGAGTGGCGCAGTGATTGGAAATGGGACCGCGTGCTTCCGCATATTTCACCATTAAAAAATCGCAGCGTACTCGATGTAGGTTGTGGTAACGGCTACCACATGTGGCGCATGCTAGGCGAAGGTGCACGCTTAACTGTCGGTATCGATCCATCTCACCTGTTTCTAATTCAGTTCGAAGCAATTCGTAAACTAATGGGCGATGACCAACGTGCACACCTATTGCCATTGGGTATTGAACAACTACCTAAGTTAGAAGCGTTCGATACGGTATTCAGCATGGGCGTGCTTTACCATCGCCGCTCGCCTCTCGATCATTTAGTGCAACTAAAAGATCAATTGGTATCTGGTGGTGAACTCGTATTGGAAACACTCGTGATTGAAGGTGATGAGAATGCAGTACTGGTCCCGACTTCTCGTTACGCGCAAATGCGTAATGTCTATTTCTTCCCTTCAGCAAAAGCCCTAAAAGTGTGGTTAGAATTGGTCGGTTTTGAAGATGTTCGTATCGTTGATGAAAACATCACATCCGTAGATGAACAACGTACCACAGATTGGATGACGCATAACTCTCTACCTGACTACTTAGATCCGAACGACCCAAGCAAGACTGTAGAAGGCTACCCTGCCCCTCGCCGCGCGGTTCTTGTCGCTCGCAAATCATAATTCGCTGAGATTCCTGACATTGTCTTAACTCATTTTACGAGTTAAGACATTACCCTCTTTCCTCGTAATGAGCGAGTTTGATTTTTGAATCCATTTTTCACGTCAAAATATAAGCACGCTCTAAATAAGGATGCGCTTTTATGTCCTTGATTTTTGGCTTTTCATCACTATTCCTCAAACAATAAGTAATAGAGAAACATTCTTACTTGTGAGGCTTTATCGATATAAGCTAAACTCCTAAAAAATAAACAACTTAATCCAATCCCAAGGTTTTCAATGTTATTACGATTGACCCCGATTGTTGCCATCGCCTTACTATCTGGATGCTCACTAACCAAAGGCGAACAGTACCACCAAGAAACGTTAGCGGCGATTCAAAATTCAGAAGCGAATGTCAATAATCGCATTACCAACCTAGAGCTACAGCTCAGCAACCAATCGGACTATATCGACAGCCTTGAAGAACAAGTCGATAAACTACAGGTTGAACTTCTTACATTTCGCGATGAAGCAATGGCAGAAGTAAAAAAACCGAAAGAGCCGATTATTGTCCAATCTCCCGCTCCTGTGGAACCAACCCCAACTCACGATATTGTCCTTGGCTCTATCGAAAAGGTCACTGTAGAGTCGATTAAGCAAACTTTTGATGCACGTATCGACACTGGTGCCGCGACGTCGTCTTTAAATGCCGTTGATATTGAAGAGTTCGAAAGAAATGGCAAAAAATGGGTCCGATTCCACTTAGCAGACACCAGTAAATCCGAAGAAGAGAAAAGTACTTGGATCGAAGCTCCTGTCATTCGCTACGTCAAAATCCGCCAGGTTACCAGTGAAGAGTTAGAACGCCGCGCTGTGGTAGAACTTTGGGTGCGCGTTGGAAAAATTCATGAAAAAGCGCAATTTACGTTGGCAGATCGCTCACATATGAACCATCCTATTTTACTGGGTAGAGAATTTATGCGCGACATAGCACTTGTCGATGTAAGTCGTACCTATATCCAAACGGACGAAGATAAAAAATAATAAGGTAGATTATGACGTCAAAAATACCGTTTTACCTTTCTATCATCTTATTGGTGATTGCGGGCATTGCTCTGAGTGTTTTCAGACATGAAAACTACGGCGTGCCTTGGACGCCAGGCGAAACTCGCCAGGTATGGGATGTAGAAGCTCGTATTGAGTTCAATGCTAACGGCAACGAAGTAAAAGCGTCACTTGCAGCACCTCATACACAAAGTGGTTACACACTTATCGGTGAATCTGCTTCCTCATCAGGTTATGGCGTTTCCTACATCAATGACGATTCAGGCCGTCGTGCAGAATGGTCAATTCGCCAAGCTCAAGGGCCACAAACCATATACTACAAAGCCCAGTTCTTAGTAGACCCTCAGGCTAAAGTCACTCCTTTACCGCCAACGGAAGACATTACGCCACCAACGCTATCAGCACCACAAGCAGCAGCGGCAAATGCCCTTATCGAACGTGCGATGAGTCGCTCAGCCGATAATGTGACGTTTACTCGTGAGCTTATCAAAGCGCTTAATGACCCAGATAGCCAAAACTCGTCGCTACTACTGAACGATTTCAGCCGTACTGATGCACTGCATAATATTTTGCTTACCGCAGGTATACAAAGCAAAACCGTCGGTGTTATCGAACTAGAAGATGGTCGTCGACGCCAAACAATTCAACCAATGGTTCAGGTTTGGTCAGGTAAAGATTGGGTACTGTTTTCGCCAAAATCCGAACAAAAAGCAGTGAAACCCAACTTGTTAGTGTGGGATGAATCAAACGTATCCTTACTTGACCTTGTTGGTGGTAAAAATAGCCAAGTGCATTTCTCGATGATTAAGCAAGAAATGACACCACAACAAGCTACAAACAACAAAATAGAAGCAGATGGATTACTGAATATTTCAATTCATAGCTTACCTTTGGAAGAGCAAGCGATGTTCAAAACCATCATGCTCATCCCTATTGGTGCTCTGATCGTTGTGTTCTTGCGTGTGATTATCGGCCTGAAAACATCCGGTACCTTCATGCCTGTGTTGATTGCCGTTGCTTTTGTTCAAACTCAACTATTAACGGGTATTGTCGGTTTCTTGCTAATTGTAGGTACAGGCCTGATTATTCGAAGCTATTTGTCTAGGTTGAACTTATTGCTGGTAGCAAGGATATCTGCGGTCATTATTACCGTTATCATGATCATCTCGGTGTTCACCGTTGTTGCGTTTAAGATGGGCTTAACGGAAGGCCTAACAATTACCTTCTTCCCTATGATAATCTTGTCTTGGACGATTGAACGTATGTCAATCCTATGGGAAGAAGAAGGTGCGAAGGAAGTTGCTCTGCAAGGTGGTGGTTCATTGCTGACAGCGGTATTAGTTTACCTTGCAATGACGAACTCATACATTCAACACTTAACCTTTAACTTTATTGGTCTACAGTTGATTGTTCTGGCCGGTATTCTATTACTAGGTACTTACACAGGTTACCGCCTCACTGAGCTACGACGCTTCAAACCACTAGCGGAGGACTAAACGATGTTCGAAAGTTTTACTTCGCCGTCTAAGCTTCGCCATAAAGGCATTATGGGGATGAACAAGCGTAACCACAGCTATATTGGCCGTTACAATGATCGTTCTAAATACCCACTTGTCGATGACAAGCTAAAGACCAAAATTATTGCACAGGCAGCAGGAGCAACAGTTCCTGCCCTGATCGGTGTCATTCATAACCAAGCTGAAGTTAAGACTATCCACAAAATGGTTGAGAACTGGCCTGGTTTTGTAATCAAACCTGCACAAGGTAGTGGCGGTAAAGGCATTCTGGTTGTTACGTCTCACAAAAACGGGGTATATACCAAACCCTCCGGCTCTACAATTGGTAGGGATGAGGTCGAGCGTCACATTAGTAATGCGCTTGCTGGCCTTTTCTCTCTTGGTGGTAAAAATGACGTTGCTGTGGTTGAAAACTTAATCAAGTTTGATGACTGTTTTGATGGCTTCAGTTATGAAGGCGTACCAGATGTTCGGATCATCGTATTTAAAGGTTATCCAGTTATGGCGATGATGCGCTGTTCTACAGCGGCTTCCGACGGCAAAGCAAACCTTCACCAAGGTGCCGTAGGAGTAGGCATTGACATCGCGACAGGTAAAGCCGTCAGAGCGGTGCAGTTCGATCATCCAGTGACTCATCACCCTGATACAGGTAAAGACCTTTCGACCCTTCAAGTACCGCATTGGGAGCGCTTGCTGGAGCTTGCGTCAAGTGCCTGGGAAATGACAGGTTTGGGATACATGGGTACGGATATGGTGCTGGATAAAGATGAAGGACCTATGGTTTTAGAGCTTAACGCTCGCCCTGGTCTGGCAATCCAAATCGCTAATGGTGCAGGCTTGCTTCCTCGTTTGAAACACATAGAGAGCCTTGGCACACCTGCTGAGTATCCAAAACCGATTGAACGCGTCGCTTACGCAGCAGAGCAGTTCGGTGTGAAGCCGTTGTTCTAACCCTCCGACCTAATGTTCGTTATTACTCGCCAGTAATTGTCATGATTACTGGCGTTTTTGTTCCCGCATCCAAAAACCTTGCACTTGCTCTCCTTATTAAACACATCCTTCTCATATATAAGTTGAATCAATGATCGAGCTAACAAAATCAACATAGATCGTTTCTTTTCTACTTTGCCTTTTGAGTATGATGAGAGCTCCCCTTACTCAACTTGAGAGGTTGGGAAATGCTAATAAAAGAAACAAATAATGATGAACCAGAGCTTGAAGAACAAGAGAGCTTAGACCAACACCTACAACGCTTGTCTGAGCTTTCTGTCCAAGCACTTGAAGAGCTTGCTGAAATGATCGAAGTCAGGGACGATATTCCAGAGGAATAAACGTCGCTTCCTCATTAAGTTCCGTTAATAAGCCGAGACTGCCGTCCTACAGTCTCGGCTTATCTTATGTATTTCGAAGCCTGCCTCGTAAACAGATACAAAAACGCCCGCATTCATTGCAGGCGTTTTGTTAGATTCGAAGTTTACGATTCAAACTCTTCAATCATCTCTTGTGCTTCGGTCTTAGGCTTATCCGTTTGACCAAAACCGCGCAGACCCACTACGTGTACGTGTTCGTGGTCTTTAAACACCTTACGCACCAGTTTGTAGGTCGTACCTTTCTCTGGGCTGATGTTTTCTGGTGCCGCGATAAGAAGCTGCATATCCAGACGGTCACACAATTCGAACAATGTCGCGATCGATTTCGCATCCAGACGCGCTGCTTCATCTAAGAACAGCAGACGACAAGGCACAATGTCTTTACTGCGCAGGCGGCGTGATTCTTCTTCCCAGCTTTGAACAACCATCAGTAGGATTGACTGACCAGTACCGATCGCCTCACCTGTTGATAGCGCGCCAGACTCAGCCTGTAGCCAACCATCTGTACCACGGTTCACTTCTACACTTAGCTCTAGGTAGTTACGGTAATCCAGTAGCTCTTCACCCAAAACCTGAGGAGAACGTTGACCCATATCGATATGTGGGTTCACACGTTGGAACAGCTTCGCCATTGCTTCGGAGAAAGTAAAGCGAGTCGATTCAAACAGGTCTTTGTGCTGCTCTTGTTGTGTCGCTAGACCGTTCAGTAGCACTTCGTGACTTTCGCGGATCTTCACGTTTAGACGTACGCCCTTCACCTGACCAAACGAAATGTTCGACAGGCCTTGGTTCAGCATACGAATACGGTTTTGCTCACGCTGAATCGTCTTCTTGATGATGCTCGCTACTGACTCAGAGCTGATCGCTAAGCGGTTTTCACGTTGCGTTAGCTCTTCCGTTAGACGCGCCAGCTCTACTTCCATCTCTTCGATCGCTTCTACAGGATCATCAGTACGGATGATATCCTGACGAATACGCTCACGAAGATGTTGGTAAACCGCAATGTAGAACAGAACTTTACGCTCTGGGCGAGCGTTGTCTTCTGATAGACGCAGCGCATCACGCAGGTCGTCATTGTTCGCAACCGCGAGACGCAGCGCACCCAATGATTTATCCGACATTGAACGCAGTTCATCCGCTGACATATAAGCCAGTTCACGCTTGTGTAGACGACGCTCAACATCGTTCTCACGCGCCAGACGAAGTACTGAACACCAGCCAGCTTTCGCTGCAACCACGAACGTACGTAGCTCAACGTATTCTTTCTGAACTTTCTTCAGGCGTTTCGCCAAGCCTTTCATCTCTAGTTCAGTAGAGGTTATCGTGCGCTCGTATTCGCTCTTACGGCTGCGAGACGTGTGTAGACGCTCGTGCAATTCGTCACGACGACGCATTGCGCGCTCTTCTGCACCTTCGTCAGCGTTCACGCCAAACTCTTGAAGCTCTTGTTTGAACTCTTGAACCGTTTCCAGTTTCGCTTGGTGTGAACTCTTCAATGATGCCAATACTTGGTTGTATTGGTTCATTTGACCTTGCGATTGCTTCAACTCTTCACGAGAGCGAGTACGCATTTTTTCAGCTTGAACCAGTTTAGCTTTTAGCTGCTCACTCAGTTCGCTACTCTTGTTCAGTAGGTCTACTGAATCAGAGTAAGCGAAGTAGTGACGACGTTCAACGAGATCCGAGAGTGCAAAGATTTGCTTCTTAAGATCTTGTAGCCGCTCGTCTGCCGCTTTGTATTCTGCTTCTAGTGCATCGAATTGCTCTGGGTCAGCATCAAGTGCAGACACAATATTCTCTAATTGCGCGACGGCTTTTGCATGGTTGCTTAAGAAGTTCTTCGCCTCTGCAAGCTGAGCGATTTTCTCTTCTAGCTCATCAAAACGCGCTTGCAATGACTCATCTTCAACAAGCACCATGTGTGACGCTAGCTTGTCCAGAGAAGACAACGCTTGCTTGCTGGTTTGAAGCTGAGAACGTTGTTGTTGCTCTTTCGCATCTAGATCCGCCAGCACGCGAGCAATTTGGTTACGCTTATCACGAATAGTTGCCAGTGCTTGTTCTGGATCGGCGTCAAAAGCAACCTGAATGTGGTTAGACACAAATAGGTTAAACGCTTGGTACAAGCGCTGCATTTTCTGAGAATCAAACGCCGCTTTCGCGTGTTTCTCTACCACTTCTTCTCGTTCGTTACGCAGCAACTCTAGACGCTGCTCACGTGCCGCACGGCCAAACAATGGGATCTCAGGCAAGCGAGAGTAACGCATTTGGCGATCGTTCATACGAACGCAAACCGCGCCCTCTAACTCTTCTGCATCGAACGAGCTGTCATCAAAGGCATCGATGTCACCTTCAATGATGTACAAGTCTTCTGGACAGTCGTCTAGCTCTACCAGTTTCTCTTCGATGCCTGACAAGTCAGAAACAACGATAGCGTGACGAGCCGGACCGTACATCGCACTGAAATAAGGCGCGTCATCAATCGTGATGTCATCGTAGATCTCAGACAGCAATACACCGCCCAGCGTATCTGCCAAACCTTTCAGGCGAGGGTCATTTGAACCACCAGGAGAAGCAAGACGCTCAATCTCAGAGTCTAGCTGGCTACGGCGCTCAGCAAGCTTATCTTTAGCTAAAGACAGCTCCCTTTCTTGTTCAAGGACAACTTGCATGTGGTTCATTACCGCATGGCGATCCTCAAGCTCTTCACCGCTCTGCTCTCTCAGTTTCTCTAGCGCATCGTTCGCCGCAATCCAAGCTGGTGCTATTGCTTCAAGCTTACTGATTTCTGCCACCGCGTTTTGCTCTAGACGGCGCTGTTCACCACGCTGATCACGAACTTCTTCTTGAGCTATCTCTAGTGATTCGATTTGCGTCGCATGACGTTCACGTTCTTGTTCAAACGTAACCTCATCGGTTAGTTCAACGTGATATTGCTTTTTGTATTCAGCAACCAGTTCACGTGCTTGACGCTGCTGGTTAAGGCTGCGTTCGAGATCACGGTGTTGTGCTCGCCATTGCTGTTCGTTTTGTGCGATTTGTTGTGACTCACGCGCTTTCGCGATTGCAGTTTTCGCATGTTCAGACGCGTCTTTGCGCTCAACTTGACCAACGATGCTTTGTACCAGTTTAAGCGCGGTTTCAAACTGCTCTGCCGCTGCAGAAGACATGTCCAGTTTGTGCTTAACCGATAGCAACGCATTGGTGCTTTCTGATTCTTTGTTCTTAAGCTCAGAGACAAGCGCTTGAGCCGATTCCGCCGTTAGGCTGTCATCGCCAAGTAGTTGCTTCGCTTTCTCCAGCGCTTGAACTGCTTGTTGATATTGAAGGGCGCGAGTTTGCTGAACGTCAAGAGCTTGCTGGTAATCAGCAAGTTGCGTCTTAAGGCTATCCACCTCTTCTTCTGCAACGGTAGCTTGCTCTTCAGCCATCATCACGCGTTCTTGCGCTTCTTCCACTACCATCATTTGTTCTTCAAGACGCTCGCTCAGCTCTTCAAGATCTTCTTGGTAGCGTTCGATCTTCTCTTGCTGACGCAGCGCGTTTTGCACCAGTTGCAAGTGATCAGAAGCCGCTTGGTAGTCTTGCTCTAAAGAAGATTCTGATTCGATCAGCAGTTCCAGCTCTTCTTGAACGCGGTTAAGCAGATTGTTTTGCTCAATCAAGGTCTCGCGAGAACCAAATAACTCTGAACGCAAAGACAATGTCTGTTCTAGTTTTTTACGGCGCTCGTTGGCATGGCGCATATAGTCCGCGGCCACGTAGTTGGTCGACTCTGTAATCAAGTGTTTGAACAAGTCACGATCTGCTTGCGTGGTTTTGATCGCTTCTAGCGTCATGCGGTTTTCACGCAGTGCCGATTCCATATCTTGGAACGCTTTTTTCACTCCGCCGTTTTGTGGCAAAAGGTAGTCACGTAGCGAGCGCGTAATCGCACTTGAGATACCACCGTAAAGCGATGCTTCGATCAGGCGGTAGAATTTAGAACGGTCACCAGAGTTACGCAGTTTCTTCGGAATCACACCGAATTCGAACATCTGCGAGTGGTAATCCACGATAGAAGAGAAGGCTTTAAATTGAACGCCTTCAAATTCTGCGATTGATTCTTTTACTTCATTGATTTGACGTACACGAGCTTGAGTCGCAGATACGCTTTCAACCAAGATATCCGTTGGTTTCACATGGCTTGGAAGACCTTGGATCACAAACGGTTTGATGTCTACTTTCTTATCACGACCCGCAACTTGCTGTAGTTTTACTGCAAACAATAGGCGTTGGTTACGTGAGTTCACCACGTCTAGCGCCGCATAACATGCGCCCGGCTGTAGCTTACCGTACAAACCTTTGTCACGAGACGATTGGCTGCTGCCCGCTTCTGTCGTGTTACGGAAGTGCAGCAGCGTTTGGTCAGGAATCAATGCGGTGATGAACGCCGCCATTGTGGTTGATTTACCTGCACCGTTACCACCTGATAGCGTAGTGACCAGACCATCGATGTCAAACGTACGGGCAAAGAAGCCGTTCCAGTTGACCATGGTCAGCGATTGGTATTTACCGCGTTCAATCATGCTCATGCTTCACCCTCTTCTGTTGTTTCTTCTTGGGCTTGGTCGTCTTGATCTTCTTCAGACAATAAGCTGCCTTGGCTTGGCTCTTTGGTGTGCACTACTGCTTCACCATCACGGATTAGACGCAGCTGCGCTTCACGCATGTCATCGCCAATACGTACATCGGCACCAAAGCGGAATACCGCTTCACTGATGCTGAATTTACCGGTTTCACCGATGTTGATGATCATGCCTAGGCGACGCAAACGACGAAGTGACGTACGTACTTTTTCAAACAGCTTTTCTTTATCAAGGTCAGAACCAGTCGCACGGTTCGTCACTAGCTTCATCAGCTTGTTTTCATCTGCTAGAGCAAGCAGTTCGTCGTACAGCTCTTGGTTAGTGAAGATGCCTTCGTGCGCAAGACGCTCTGGGCTTAGATAAAGGAAACACAGTACCTTACCCACCAGCATATCCAGTTCAGAAAGAACACTACGGCCAATCAGAGACGTTGAACGAGGACGAAGATAGAAGAAACCTTCTGGCGCTTTCACCAATTCGGTGTTGTAGCGTTGGTAGAAAGAAGAAAGCTCAAGTTCGAAATCCGACAGCAACGCGTGGTTGTCTAGATCTTCACTTGAGATATGACGCCCTGCTCGAAGCATGCTGTCTAGCGCTGGGAACAGAGGGTTAGAAATTGCTTTTGCCAGATTCTCTGACATGTATTCATTAGTATCGGTCGATGACATTCGCTTGTACCTTTGCCCCAAATTCGTTGATTGCTTTCCAGTCTGGCTGAACAGCTTGGTAGTCGGATTCTGAGTAACCCAGACGTACCGCCTGATCAACGACAATGCGAGCTAAATCAAAGTGATGAGTGTATGGGTGTTGTGCAAGGTAATCTCGCAGTACCACGCTCAAGTCGATTGGTGTGCCTTGATCTTTATGCGCTTTTAGCATGTCACCAATTCGCTCTGCCAACTCATCATTGACTTGTTGAAACTCTTCGTATTCTACTTCCATCGGAACTTGACCCGTTACCTCGTCATCACGCAGTACTAGGGCTTCATCACGAAGGTCAGAAAGCCTTTCCGCATCTGCATAAGTCAGATACCAAGGCGCATCGAAGTAATCTTTGACGGATTGACGCAGACGCGAGCTAAACGCACGGTTCTTATCCATATCAATAGCAGTACGGATAAACTTGTGCACGTGTCGGTCATAACCAATCCAGAGATCGATCGCTTGCTGGCCCCAGCTTGTGATTCGGTCCAGCTTCATTTGCAGACCAAACAAGGCTTCTTCGATGAACTCCAGCTCAGGGTCACCGTAAACAATTTCTTGAATATCTAGGATCTGAGTTTGCAGTTCATCACTGGCAGCTTGCAGCGTATCTTGAAGTTCACGCAACGTGCTCGACGTTTCTGACAGTAGCGCTTCACAGTTGTTGATCGCTTCACGCCAGTCTTTGTTAAGCAGATCAGCAATCTGTTGTTTAACAGACTGTTGCTGCTCATCCATCACACGTTGGTTAAGGTCGATTTGATCGAAGATCTCGCCTACAGAATATTTCAAAATTCCGTAAACGTTTTTCTTCCAGTGACCCGGTGTGCCACCTTTTTGTGCTGCCTCAATCGCTTTCGCCATTTCATCCGCTACCATGGATAGCTGGATAGATAGACGCAGTTTTGAGAACTCACGATGACGCACGTAGTAGTCGGTTATTCCTATCGCTAATGGCGACAAGCGGTAAATGCTCGCTCCGTCAGTAATTTCACTGACAAAACGGCTCATAAGACGCTGCTTAACCATCTCGTTGATCGCATTGTTCGCACGAAAAGCGGAGGCTTCGCCGGTCTCATCAAATAGTCGAGTGACGATGGCAAATGCATCATGCAGTTCACCTTCACCCAGTTCTTCATCGAACCTTTCATTACTCAGTACGGCAATGGCTATCAAAAATGCCAATCGCTCTGTGGTCAGGTTCAACGAGAAATCGTGCTGCTTAACCCAGCCAACCAGCTCATCGATTGGTTGCTCTGCAGCATTGAGAGTCATCTCACTCATTGTTATTCCTGTTTATCGTTCTTTTTAGCCCACACATGAATGTAGCGGCCTAATGAGAGGTATGGCTCTTGTCGACAAAGTTGTTTTTCTAGCGCCAACACATCTTCAAACTCGTAATCACCCATGTATTCCATATTGCCTATGTAATCACTAAATGAGCGAATACCAGATTTGCCACAAATATTAAAACCTGAATTTTCTATCCACTGGTAGACTTCTTCAGGTTTTAAGCCTTTTTGCGGCTGTAGTTTAAATCTTTTTCGGTGAGGCATGCCGTCTAATATATGAGGAATGTTGCCACAAACCACGTTTTTATAGACTAAACCGTGGTGGTTGTAGAACATGACTGATGCGATGCCTCCCGGTTTTACTTGTTCTAGAACTGTTTCAAGTGCGGCCTTAGGATCAACCAGCCACTCCATCACAGCGTGGAACATAACCAGATCGACCTGTACATCCATATGTTCACCGATGGATTGGACAGGCGAATGAATCAGGCGATACTGCTCAAGCAAACCGTTTTTTTCAATATCCTGCTTAGCCAACTGCAGCATTTCCGAAGATAGATCACATAAAGCGATTCGATGTCCGAGCTTAGCAAGCTTTTGCGACATTTGTGCCAAACCACCACCAGCGTCTAACACTTCTAGGGGTTGCTGGTCAGCATCTAATTCACTTAGAATCTGTAGAAAATCTTCCCACACAATGATTTGGCGGATCTCCCCTTTATCGGAGCCGTAAATATTTTTTGCAAATTTGTGGGCGATATCGTCGAAATTGCGGTCTTCTGTCACTTCTGCTGAGTTATCATAACGGATTGTGCCGCTATTCTGGCACAAGGAAAGCAGGAATAAAGAGGGATACCCTCATTTTTATTATCAATTGATGTTTTTTCGGACTATTTATGTATGTTTGAGCTGAAAAAAGTAGTGTCAGCCATGCTTATGCCCCTTCCGGCATTGCTGCTGATAGGCTTGTTGGGTCTTGCTCTCATTAGTTTTACTACAAAACGTAAAACTGGCTGCTTCGTTGTTCTATTCTCTTTTGTTGGCATTTTTCTTGTTGCCTTCCAACCTGTTTCAACCAAGCTTCTTATGCCGTTAGAGCGAGAGCATAAAGCCTTTTTGCCAGTTTCTGGCACCATCGACTACGTGATGGTTTTAGGGAATGGTCATGTTATCGATGACGAAATTCCACCCACCTCGCAGTTAAGCCGTGCAGCATTAATGCGCTTAACTGAGGGCATTCGTATTTTAAGAATGTATCCAGGCGCGAAATTAATCTTATCCGGCTATGCTGGCGGATCTGAAATTAGCCACGCGCGAATGATGGCGAACGTTGCCCTTGCGTTGGGCGTCGCGAAATCCGATATCATTTTATTAGAAGATGCGAAAGATACGTGGGAAGAGGCGCGTCAAGCGGCTGCATTCGTTCAACAAAAGGAGATTGTGTTAGTCACTTCTGCGAGTCACATGAACCGTGCATTGTATGAGTTCAACGCAGCAGGCATTAAACCAATCCCAGCCCCGACCAACTTCTTAGCTATTAGCGAGATAAGTCAACCTTGGGATAAATACTCACCTAAAGCGCGTTACTTAGAACAAACAGAGCTTTATTGGCATGAGTACTTGGGCAGTATTTGGCAAAGGTTGCGTGATACTGTCGGCCAAACACCAATGGTTGAAGCAAACTAGTATTATCTTGAAGCCACAAAAAAGGAGAGCCGAAGCTCTCCTTTTCTTTTTACGATTGAGTTATGTTCAAACTAGTCACCAGCAAACATATAGCCTTCGCCGTGCACCGTTACAAAAATCTGTGGGTTCTTAGGATCGAACTCCATTTTTGCGCGCATACGTCGAATAAGAACATCAATGGTGCGGTCATTCGGCGCATCCACTCGATGGCTGATCATGTTCAAAATACGCTCACGACTTAACACCTGGTTAGGGTAAGACGATAATGCCACCAAAAGTTCATACTCTGCTTTAGTTAGTTTTACTGGCTCACCGTTGCGGCTAAGTGCGCGACGTTGAATGTCGAATGTCCACTCCCCAAAGCGCACAATGTGCTCTTCACTGGTTTCATTCGCTTTCGAACTGCCACTGCGCGCTGCTGAAATACGCCACAGCAAGTTTTTAACGCGAACTAACAGCTCTCTCAGTTCAAAAGGTTTTGTCACATAATCGTCAGCACCCATTTCTAGGCCTACGATTTTATCAATGCTATCCGTGCGTCCTGTTACTAATATGATACCAATATCCGATTGGCTACGTAACTCACGAGTAAGCATCAGGCCGTCTTCACCAGGCAGGTTAATATCCAGCATGATCAGGTCTACATCGCCCGCTTGCAAAACTTCACGCATTTCTGCGCCACTCTCTGCTTCGCTGACTTGGTAGCCCTCATTTTGGAAATATCCCGCAAGCTTACTACGAGTTACAACATCATCTTCTACGACTAATACGTGATAGCTCATTTACACCACTTTTCTGTCTTCTTATTATCCAAGACGTATTCTATTCATAACTAGTAACATTTCTAGTCATAGATACATTAAAACGCAAGATTTAGCGTTTTTATTGATTCAAAACAAGCTTGCCCATTGCTATTAATAAACGGTCATTTTTGACCATAAAACATAACAATTATAGTTACTGCTATTCATTTTAATTGATTACACTTAGGGGATATCCCTAATTGACTTTGTGATGCATGACTTGAAGCATCATTCAGGAGCCCAAAATGCAAGAAGTGAAAGCTTTTAATGAGAAACGCGCTGAAATTTACTGGTGGTTTTCGAGCTTGTTCGCAAAAGAACTAACAGAGAAAGAATTGGAAGCCTATCACAGTGTTGAAATTCGCAGTTTTCTCGCAGGTTTAGGTGAAAATGAGTCGCTAAAACCAGCCGTTGATAGCCTAGTTGATGCATTGAATCGGTTACAAGATCGTGAAGATGCACAACTAGAGCTTGCAGCTGACTTTTGTGAACTGTTTTTGAAGACAGAAAAATACGGCGCTCTTCCTTACGCATCCATGTACATTGGTGAATCAGGTTTACTGAATGACAAGCCAGCTGAGGAAATGGAAAAGTTGATGGCTGAATTTGGCGTTCAAGTAGACGAAAACCTAAAGGAACCTGCGGATCACTTAGCCGTTGAGCTCGACTTTCTCGGGAACATGATTATCCGCTCAAACGAGCTTGAACAAGAAAAACACATGGAAGAAGCCTTCGTTAAACAAAACGACTTTATCCAGCAACAATTGATGTCTTGGTTACCTCAGTTTTCAGACAAATGTAAACAATTCGACGAATTTGGATTTTACTCGAGTGTCGCGAAACTATTAGTTGCATTTTGTAAACTAGACAGCGCCTACCTTCTTGGTGAATAATTGCCGCCTATTTTTAGGGAGCCTGCCTATCGGGCTTCCTGTATGCCTGAAAGTGACCAATTGTAAGTAACTTGGGTATAATATTCGTTTGCCTTAACTTAGCGCAAAGACGCTTGGTTATTTAGCAGTCAAAATGTGACTTCAAATACACAAATCTCTTGCTGAAAACATTGCTAGTCAGTCCACATAGGGCTAAAATGTGAGCGCAAACGATTAAATATGATTTATATGTAAACCGCTGAAATATAGCGGTTTTTGTGTTTTCTTAACAGGTTGATGGCAATTTCTCATCAGATAGAAAAAAGATAAAATTCATCGACCGATGCTGCTACGTACCCTTTTGTCGCACTTGGATCAACCGCTGCCGAGACACTTAGCGCCAATTTTATATTGCTAGGTGTGAAACCATTAGAGCATCAGGTACATCCAATACGACATATTTCAGTAGCTCGATACAGGACACCATTTATGGCCACGATAAAAGACGTTGCTCGCTTAGCCGGCGTTTCCACTACGACAGTTTCGCACGTTATCAATAAAACGCGTTTCGTTGCAGAAGCAACGCAAGAAAAAGTAATGAAAGCCGTTGACGAGCTGAATTACGCGCCAAGTGCCGTTGCACGCAGCCTAAAATGCAACTCAACTCGTACGATTGGCATGTTAGTAACTCAATCAACTAACCTATTTTTCTCAGAAGTGATTGATGGCGTTGAGAGCTACTGTTACCGCCAAGGCTATACTCTGATTTTATGTAACACAGGCGGGATTTACGAAAAACAACGCGATTACATTCGTATGCTGGCTGAAAAGCGCGTTGATGGCATCCTAGTGATGTGTTCTGACTTAACCGAAGAACTAAAAGAGATGCTTGACCGTCATGCGGACATTCCTAAAGTGGTCATGGATTGGGGCCCAGAGAGCTCACAAGCAGACAAGATCATGGATAACTCAGAAGAAGGTGGCTACATTGCAACCAAACATCTGATTGACAATGGTCATACGGATATCGCTTGTCTAAGCGGTCATTTTGAAAAGCTTGCTTGCCAAGAGCGCATTGCAGGTTTCCGTCGCGCAATGAGCGAAGCGAACCTAGCTGTAAATGAAGACTGGATCCTTGAAGGTAACTTTGAATGTGATACGGCCGTATTAGTTGCAGATAAAATTACCGCAATGGACAAGCGCCCGACGGCGGTATTCTGTTTTAACGACACAATGGCTCTAGGCCTAATGAGCCGCTTGCAACAAAACGGGATCAAAATTCCTGAAGATATTTCAGTGATCGGCTACGACAACATCGAGCTTGCGGAATACTTCTCTCCACCGCTAACGACTATCCACCAACCTAAACGTCGTGTTGGTAAAAATGCATTCGAAATTCTACTTGAGCGTATCAAAGATAAAGAACACGAAAAACGAATTTTCGAAATGCAACCTGAGCTTGTAATTCGAAATACTGTGAAAAAAATGAACTAAATTTCACTGTATTTAACCGTGTTAAATAAGCGCTCTACAGGGGCGCTTATTTTTTTGGAAAAATTAAGCATTCTCTAATACTTCACACCACTCTAATAACAATTGACTAACGTTAACTCCCTGTTTTATATAAATGTAATATATATTAAGAACTCCTTTTCAAAGGCCAATTTGCACCTTTCCATATGCAAAATAGAGCATTCAATCTATCATTTTTATTGAACCGAAATCACACTTTTAACGCTAAACCGTGATGTTAATTCAATATAAGAAGTATGCTCATTGTGTCACGCACAGGGCAAACCATTCGAAAGAGTGGGACGCAAAGCCTCCGGCCTGAACCATATTACGATATGGAAGGTAGCGGGGTTACCGATGGCAAGTGTGTAAGCAATGACTTTACTCTGTAATGACATTGTTTTTACGCATGTTTGCTACTCTCTCGGACCTGACTTTTGGTGGCGTAATATTAATTACACCGAGATAACAAAACATGGATAAACCGATACTCAAAGACTCTATGAAGCTATTTGAGGCACTTGGTAATATCAAGTCGCGCTCAATGTTTGGTGGCTTCGGACTATTCGCTGATGAAACAATGTTTGCACTAGTGGTAAACAATCAGCTTCATATCAGAGCAGACCAAAAAACTTCATCTGACTTCGAGAAACAAGGGCTAAAGCCTTACGTTTATAAAAAACGTGGCTTTCCAGTCGTTACAAAGTACTACGCTATTTCCAGCGATTTATGGGAATCAAGCGAACGCTTAATCGAAGTAGCGAATCAATCATTGAAAAAGGCAAAGCTTGAGAAAGAACAGCAAGCAAGTACAAAGCCTAACCGTTTGAAAGATTTGCCTAACTTACGACTGGCTACCGAGCGCATGCTAAAAAAAGCCGGCATCGAATCCGTAGAGAAGCTTGAAGAGGAAGGTGCGCTTAACGCCTATAAAGCGATAAGAGATACGCACTCTGCAACCGTCAACATTGAGTTGCTATGGGCACTAGAAGGTGCTATCAACGGCACTCATTGGAGTGTGGTACCTCAAGCTCGCCGAGATGAGTTGATGAACGGCCTCCAATAAAAGTCGGCCTAAAAACTATCTTGTAAAACCGCAGTCTAATCTGCGGTTTTTTTGTGAAATTTTTTCGGTTTTCCTACTGTCTTATTACATATATCCCAAATTGGAATCAAAATTATGAATAAGAAACTGATATTAGGTCTCATCCTACTAGCGGCTATCGTCTTTTTAGGTATTAACTTTGGCCAGTATTTAACCTTAGAGAATGCAAAAGCCCAACAAGAAGCACTAACTACATACATCGATCAGAATTTTGTATTCTCGGCTGCGATTTACTTTTTTACCTACATTGCAATTACCGCTTTTTCTATCCCAGGAGCGGCAGTAGTCACCTTACTTGGTGCAGCCTTATTTGGTTTTTGGACAAGCTTGCTACTGGTTTCTTTCGCTAGCACTATGGGGGCAACACTGGCCTTCTTGAGCAGCCGATACTTATTGCGTGACTGGGTACAAAACAAATTCGGAAATAAACTCAACGCAATTAATCAAGGTGTCGAAAAAGACGGAGCTTTTTATCTATTTTCCTTGCGTCTAATCCCTGTATTCCCTTTCTTTCTAATCAACTTACTGATGGGCTTAACACCGATGTCTGTAGGTCGATTTTATCTCACTAGCCAAATAGGTATGCTGCCAGGCACAGCCGTATATCTGAATGCAGGTACTCAATTAGCAACAATTGAAAGCCTATCGGGCATTGTTTCACCCGCAGTATTAGCGTCTTTTGCGCTATTGGGACTATTTCCAATCATCACTAAATGGGTTATGAATAAAGTAAGGCCGACACCAAGTCAGCAAAACTCGTAATTGGTGAAGTGGGTATTTTGATGAAAATATTTATCGCTAAAAACCCAGCAGAAGCACACATTGTATGTGAGCTGCTTAAAGTGGAACAAATTTACTGTGAAGTTCGCGGAGAAGGTATTTTCGGCTTAAAAGGAGAACTGCCGTTTGGTGATGATACCGATCCTTATGTGTGGCTTTTTGACACGGCACAAAAGATGAAAGCTGAAGAAATAGTAAAAGCATATCGAAAACAATCCGATAGGCATGAGTATCAAGATTGGCAATGCCCAAAATGTCATGAAATAAACGAAGGGCAATTTGGTGCATGTTGGCAATGTGGATATCAACTAGGAGAGCTATAGCGGCTCTCCTATTCAGTGGATGCACTCAGTTTTAAGCACATACAGCTTGCTGTTTAATAAACTCGATGGAGTGTTGATTGAAGTCTTCTGGACGCTCTACATTGCATACATGACCACAATTCGGGATTTCTCGTAGAATGCTGAGCTTATGTGCTGCAACCATTTCTTTGACAGGTTTAATAAACATGTAATCCCTGTCGCCCATTAAGTAAAGAGTCGGAATGGGTAACTCTCGATCTTTAAAATATTTCATTAACGGATTTACATCAGCGGCAAGAATAAACCAACGTTTAAATTCTTTTTGGCAAAGCTTCTTGGCTTCGCGAATAAAAAGGTGGCGAGATTCTCGTTGGCTTCTTTGAGGCATAACAATATAAGCGAACAGTTTGTAGAGCCACATGTACGGTAGGATATGCTTACAAAAATTACCTAATTTCACCAATATCTGAGAACGAGTGTTAAGCCTTGTGACAGCACCACCGAGCACCATCGAACGTACGCGCTCTGATGACAATTCAGCAAGGTTTCGAACAATAATAGTACCAAGCGACATACCGACAAAATGAGCGGATTGGATCTTTAAATGGTCCAATACTTTCAAAATATCTTGGGTAACTTCCGTAAAGGTATAACGGCTAGCAATGAGCTCTTTAAGTAACTGATTTGACTTTCCATGACCTCTTAAATCGATCAGCAATAAGTTAAAGTGTTGCTTGTAAGCTTTAATTTGCTTGAACCAGATAGAAGAGCTACCACCAGCACCGTGCACAAATACAACCCACTCATTACTAGTAGGGTGCAAATAGGTTTTATGAAAAAGTAGCGGCTGGGTCATATTGAGTATCAAAAAGATCGTGCTATTGAGTAAAAAGCCATCCTACCACACTCCCCTTACTCAAGATAATAAAGGCACCTCATTCGGTGCCTTTCGTTACAATTTTAAGTCAAACTAACGCTGAGTGGTAAAGCTGCAAATAAGATTCTGCGGCCTTTTGCCAACAAAAGTCTTGTTGCATCGCGTGCAACTGTACTTTATTCACTTCAGGCTCGTTTTGAGCGTAGAGCAACAGTGCCCTTAGCATCGTTAACAACAATGCCTGCGGTGTCGGTTCGAAAAAAACAAACCCCGTTGCTTCAGATGGGTTTACATCATAATCGCTAACGCTGTCCTTTAAGCCACCAACACCGCGTACTATCGGTAATGTCCCATAAGCCATACTATAGATTTGGTTTAAGCCACATGGTTCAAACTCAGAAGGCATCAAGAAGAAATCAGAACCAGCTTCAACGATATGCGCAAGTTCATTGTCATACGCTTCTACAAAGGCAAATTTGCTAGAAAACCGCGCGGCAACCTCTCGTAACTGAGCGGCAAGAACAGGGTCTCCGGTCCCAACGACAACTAGCTGAACATCGTGCTTCAAAAAATCGGCCAAAGCAGGCAACAAGTAATGAACGCCTTTCTGCTGGGTCAACCGACAAACCATACCGAACATAGCTACATTTTTTTCGGGCAAATTTAGTCGTTGTTGTAATGCTTTTTTACAAGCTTTCTTCCCTTGCGACATACTTTGCTGGTCGGCGCAGTAATTAACCGGCAAGTAGGTATCAGTTTCCGGATTCCAAGCGCTGTAATCACAACCGTTCAAAATACCAACTAAGTCCTGCGCGCGTTGCTGAAACTCCCAAGCCATTCCATGACTGCCAAGCTCTGTTTTTAGTTCCTCTGCGTACGTAGGGCTAACCGCGTTTATCTTATCTGCATTCATTACACCAGCTTTAAGCATCGTAATATGCGTTGCACTCACCGCAGCATCGGGAACGTTTCTATAATGAAACTCTGGCAAACACTGCACGTCTTCATAACTAAATACGCCTTTAAAGACCGCATTGTGAATTGAAATGACGCTTTTAGTATGAGCAAAAAACGGATCATTGCCATACCTGTGCTTGAGCAAAAATGGAACAAGACCTGTGTGCCAATCGTTCGCGTGTATGATATTAGGTTGAAAGGCGAGCTTGGGTAACATATCGAGACATGCTGCACTAAAAAACGCAAAGCGCTCGCCGTTATCAGTATACGCTTGGTTGTTCTCCGCATACATTGATGGTCGATTGAAATACGGCGGACAATCAATCAGGTAAACAGGATTTTGACCTAACATGAGCCGCAAAACTCGATACTCCGTATGCGGCCATGATGTTAATTCTGTTTCTAATACAACTTCTGCGTCTGCGAGTTTATCAATACTGCTGTACGCAGGGATGGTAATTCTTACGTCTTGCTGTAGGTTTTGAAGGGCTTCCGGTAGTGCCTTGGCAACATCTGCCAAGCCACCACTTTTAATGAGGCCTTCAACCTCAGAAGCTACAAACAGAATAGATAAGTTGTTAGTAGCCAACTCGAGCTCCTTTCGGAATAACAACAATGCCCTCCTCAGACACGTGGAAGTGTTTTTTATCTTCTTGAAGATTCACACCAATCTGAGTACCAGGAGCAATATCGGCATCCTTGTCGACAATCACACGACGTAAAACACATCCTTCGCCAATTTTTACGTCACCAAGAAGTATACATTCGCTGATATCGCAAGCAGAAGCAATATTACTGCGAAAACCAAGCACCGACTTTTCGATTCTTGAGCCTCTAACATAGCTGCCATTACACACTAAACTATCGATTATCTGCACACGACCATTATCAGAGTCGGTAAATGTCGCAGGTGGCAATGGTGGGTAGTAGGTATGCAATGGCCATTTACGGTTGTACAGCGAAAATGGTGCATCTTTTTCTAGCAGATCCATATGCGCTTGCCAGTACGCATCAATAGTTCCGACATCACGCCAGTACACCTCTTCTTTTTCGCCACTGATTTTGTTGGTACTGAAGTCATACACGAACACATCACCTCTAGGGAACATCTTTGGAATGATGTCCTTTCCAAAATCATGTGATGAAGCTTCATTATCCGCATCTTCGACCAACTCTGAGAACAGTACCTGAGCTTCAAAAACATAGTTACCCATTGAAACTAAAGCGTAATCCGGGTCACCAGGAATCGACTTCGGATTTGCTGGTTTTTCTTCAAAGCCAATCATACGGCCTTCACTATCCACTTCGATAACCCCAAATTGCGACGCCTCTTTTAGTGGCATGCGCAATGCAGATACCGTCAGAGAAGCCTGCTTTTCTGAGTGGAAGTTCAGCATTTGTTTGATATCCATCTTATAGATATGGTCAGAGCCAAAAATACAAACTTGCTCTGGTTCCTCTAACTCCATAAAACGCAGGTTTTGATAGATCGCGTCCGCCGTCCCTTCGTACCAACGTTTACCAGTACGCATTTGAGCGGGAATAGGATCGATAAAGCGGTCTGTAATGCCGTTGATGTTCCACCCCTTTTTTAAGTGATGGAATAAAGATTGGGATTTAAATTGGGTTAGGACGTAAATGCGCATCAGGTCCGCATTAACAAAATTGTTTAGAGCAAAATCGATCAATCGATAACTACCACCAAACGGTACCGAAGGTTTACTGCGAGATTCCGTTAAAGGTCTCAAACGAGAGCCTTCACCGCCAGCAAGAATCATTCCCAAAACACCAGCCATTTGTTGTTCTCCATATCGTTATAGCTTGGATTTGGTACTCGCTTGAATGAGTCATACTCGGGGAGTCAAGCGAATACATTTAGCAACCGTCTCTGAGTTTCTGTGAACTCTTACAACACGGATAAAAAAGCTACGGCACTTCCAGTATGCAACGTCCACTCTTTCCTTATTTTTTGACGCAAACAATGCACACAGTTGCACTAATTTTTGTAATAAATTATCTAAGCGGGTTCTAAATTACAATTTTTAATACGCCATTCTGTGTACCATACAGCTCTTGCGTACTCAAGACGATATCTAGATCACACATGGAAAAGCAAACGATTACATTGTGAAAACAATTTACGAACGGATTCACTACACCGCCGATTTTTTAGCCCAATGTATAACAAATATGTGAATGCAAAATGAAAGTTACAACAAATATTTTTTACATAAAAAATACATCAGCGACTACGAAATATTGATGCTGGGATCTTCTCGCGTCAGCAAAACTCAGTCAAAGCAGCAAAGAGCTATACGAACAACACAGTGGCCTTTACGCAAAAACAAAACGCAAAAAAGGCAGCGATATCGCTGCCTTTTTACATTACTTAGATCGTACGTTTTTATGCTTTCGCTTTTTTACGCTTATCAGTGACTTCCCACTTACCGTCAACAAAGAGCGCTGTCCAACCACTTGGCTTACCGTTCTCTTCCGAACGAACGTAGTTCTCTTTTGTTTTACGGCTAAAGCGTACAACAGCAGGACGACCATCAGGATCTTCTTGCGGCGCAGTTGCTAGGTATTTGAACTTCTCAGGTAAACGCTCTTCAAAACGCGCCAGTTCAGCAACCAAAGGAGCACGTGTCTCGCGCGATTTAGGGAAGTTGCTTGCCGCCATAAATAGACCTGAAGCACCATCACGAAGTACGAAATACGCATCTGAGTTTTCACATGGCAACTCGGGGAAATGAACAGGATCTTCTTTCGGGGGCGCGACTTCGCCATTCTTCAAGATCTTACGAGTGTTCTTGCACGTTTCGCTCGTACAATCCATGTATTTACCAAAGCGACCGTTCTTAAGCACCATATCAGAGCCACATTTGTCACATTCAACAACTGGACCATCGTAGCCTTTTACTTTGAACTCGCCGTATTCAACAAGGTAGCCTTCACAGTTCGGGTTATTACCACAAACATGCATCTTACGCTTGTCATCAATCAGGTATGCGTCCATCGCTGTTTCACAGATCGGACAACGCTTTTTAGCACGAAGAGCTGCGGTTTCAACGTCTTCTTCTAGAACGTTAATAATACCTTCTTCGTCACCCAAGTTGATGGTTGTCTTACAACGCTCTTTTGGTGGTAACGCGTAACCTGAACAGCCTAAGAACACACCTGTTGAAGCAGTACGGATGCCCATTGGACGGCTACACGTCGGACACTCGATATCCGTCATGACGATGTGGTTTAACTTCATACCGCCTTCTGACTCATCCAGCTCCGCTTTTTCAAGATCGCCAGTAAAATCAGCAAAGAAGTTGTCTAACACAGCTTTCCAGTTCACTTCACCTTCAGCGATTTGGTCCAATTTCTGTTCCATACGCGCAGTAAAGTCGTAGTTCATCAAATCGTTAAAGCTGTCATCAAGGCGGTCAGTAACAATTTCACCCATTTTTTCAGCGTAGAAACGGCGCTGATCAACTTTCACGTAGCCACGATCTTGAATCGTAGAAATGATCGATGCGTAAGTCGACGGACGACCAATACCTCGTTTCTCTAGCTCTTTAACCAGTGCTGCTTCAGTGTAGCGCGCAGGTGGCTTTGTAAAGTGCT
Source organism: Vibrio sp. 970 (assembly GCF_033339075.1). Lineage (NCBI taxonomy): Bacteria > Pseudomonadati > Pseudomonadota > Gammaproteobacteria > Vibrionales > Vibrionaceae > Vibrio > Vibrio sp. 970. Next base: position 88,443 of record NZ_JAWOTW010000004.1, on the reverse strand, counting down.
GTTTAGGGTCAAGTGACTCTAAGCTTAGCTTATCGCCAAGTTGTACCGCAGGAAGGATTGTATCCTCGTTTTTGCCCATTGGACGCTGTACACGAGTCCAGCCGTCAAATTTAAGGATACGGCCTTTCGCTTTAAGCGTGTATTCTGCCGCTTTTACACTGATGGTTGTTGAATCGTATTCTGCTGGCGTCATTTGACACGCTACAAACTGATTCCAAATCAAAGCGTAAAGTTTGTGCGCATCAGCATCGACACCTTGCAGGTCTTCCGCCTTAACACCCACATTTGAAGGACGGATCGCTTCGTGCGCTTCCTGTGCCCCTTCTTTGCTACCGTACGTCAATGGTTTCGCTGGCAGGTACTTATCACCAAACTCAGAGCCAATAAAGTCACGTACAGCGTCCACAGCCTCGGCACTTAGGTTAGTCGAGTCAGTACGCATATAAGTGATGTAACCGGCCTCATAGAGGCGCTGAGCTAGCATCATGGTCTTTTTCACGCCGTAGCCCAGACGTGTACTCGCTGCCTGTTGAAGCGTAGAGGTGATGTAAGGTGCTGAAGGCTTGCTCTTTGTAGGGCGGTCTTCACGCTTACATACTTCGTAACTTGCATTCTCAAGTACAGACATCGCTGCTTTGGTTTCTGCCTCATTAACTGGCTTAAACGCAGAACCGTCTTTCTGAGCAACAAGCAGTTTAAAGTCCGCTTTGTCTTTCGTTTTCGTATTCGCATGAATGTCCCAGAACTCTTCTGGTACAAACGCGTTAATCTCACGCTCACGCTCAACTAACAGTTTCACCGCAACAGACTGCACTCGACCAGCAGATAAGCCACGAGCCACTTTTTTCCAAAGTAGAGGTGAAACCATAAAACCAACGACACGGTCCATGAAGCGACGTGCTTGTTGGGCATTTACACCATCCATGTTCAGCTCACCAGGTGTCTGGAAAGCTTGTTGGATCGCGTTTTTCGTAATTTCGTTAAAAACTACACGTTTGTATCGCTCTTCATCGCCACCGATGATCTCACGAAGGTGCCATGCGATTGCTTCCCCTTCGCGGTCCAAATCGGTTGCGAGATAAACGCAATCTGCGTCTTTGGCGAGTTTTTGTAGTTCGTTGACAACTTTTTCTTTGCCTGGAAGGATTTGGTAATTCGCTTCCCAGTCATGATATGGGTTAATCCCCATCTTTTTGATCAACGCTTTGCGGTCTTTCTCTTTTTTAACGCGCGCTTTCTCTTCCGGACTCATCCCTTTAGTTGAGATGGCTGCGGCTTTTTTCTCACCAGTGCTTTGACCGGCCGTAGGCAGATCACGCACATGACCAACACTAGACTTAACAATAAAGTCTTTACCAAGGTACTTATTTATCGTCTTTGCCTTGGCTGGTGACTCCACTATAACGAGTGATTTACCCATAACTGACTCTAACGTCCTTCATAATAATGCGGGTAGAAACCTTGTTTAAAGGCCACCCGCATAATGTTCTATTTCATTGCTTCTTTTTTTACTATTGTGCGAGATGAAAAGAAGATCAACTGCTTTTTTGAAATTCAGATCCGATTGGTTGACAATTCATCGTCTTTATACTTCAAAGAGACAGGGTTCTGAAAGGTATTGAGCGGCATATCTAAACAGGCAAACTTAGCATCCGCTAATCCAATGCAATAAATTTTGTTACCCATCACAAAATAGTTTGGTTCAATGCTCTGCCATCTTCCTCCGCATCATGCTTATACTCTAAAAATTGATCTGTTTAGTCTTACTGAACGATTGACTGAATTAATCATGCAAACCCATTTTAGTTGTAGGTATACTCAGCGTTCTTAACTGAATAGGATGGTAGAAAGAATATGTCTGATAGAACGTTTATCGAAGAGTTCGACCTTCTTTTGATCGCTAACCAAATCATCCAAGAGCACGATGATTACATCGAGGGAATGCGAGCAACAAGTGTAGAAGAAAAAGAAGGTGTTTTAGTTTTTAAAGGTGAATACTTCCTTGATGACAAAGGTTTACCAACTTCAAATACGACTGCAGTATTCAATATGTTCAAATACTTAGCGCATCACCTTTCTAAGGAATTTACGCTGGTTAAATAGTATTGGGAAACAAAAAAGCCAGAGTGTTATTCACTCTGGCTTTCCTGTTTCAGGTCAGAATATTTAGCAGCTCAAAGCCTTAAGTTTGTCGAAGTAGTCAGGGAACGTTTTCGACGTACACTTTGGATCGTTAATCGTCACAGGCGTATCACTAAGTGCCACCAGCGAAAAACACATCGCCATACGATGATCATCGTAAGTATCAATCGCTGCATGCTTTAACTGAGAGACAGGTTTGACGATGATGTAGTCTTCCCCTTCTTCCACTTCCGCACCAACTTTACGTAACTCAGTCGCCATAGCTGACAAACGGTCTGTTTCTTTTACACGCCAGTTATAAACGTTACGAATAGCGGTAGTGCCTTCGGCAAATAACGCTGTTGTCGCGATGGTCATTGCAGCATCAGGGATATGGTTGTAATCCATATCAATGCCTTTTAATTGACCAACACGTGAAATTACGTAGTCATCACCCCATTCAATTTCTGCACCCATTTTTTCAAGCGCATCAGCAAATTGAATATCACCTTGAATGCTGTTTTTACCGATACCCGTGACTTTAACTTCTCCACCTTTGATGGCTGCCGCCGCCAAGAAGTAAGAAGCAGAAGACGCGTCACCTTCAACCAAGAAATCACCTGGAGCGATGTATTGCTGACCGGCTGGGATCACAAACTCTTGATAGTCGTTGTTGATCACATCGACTCCAAACTGCTTCATGATATGCAGGGTGATATCGATATAAGGCTTAGAAACCAAATCGCCTTCGATGTTGATGCGAATTTCACCTTCAGCCAATGGCGCAGACATTAAGAAAGCGGTCAAGAACTGACTTGAAATGGACCCATCGATAGAAACTGTACCTGCTTTTAGGCCAGTACCAATTATTTTGAGAGGCGGAAAGTTCTCGTTTTCCATGTACTCAACGTTCGCACCAGCATCTTTCAGTGCCGTGACAAGGTGACCAATTGGACGCTCTTTCATACGAGGTTCGCCCGTCAGTACATACTCCCCTTCTCCAAGACAAAGAGCCGCAGCTAATGGTCGCATCGCAGTGCCAGCATTGCCGAGAAATAACTCTACCGGCTCTGAGACAGAAAACGGACGCCCAAGGCCTTCAACGAGACATTCTGTTTTATCTTCGGAAAGTTGGTATTGAACGCCTAGTTTAGTCAGCGCATTCAGCATATGACGGATATCATCACTGTCGAGGAGATTAGTAAGGCGAGTTCTGCCTTTAGCAAGAGCAGCAAGTAAAAGAGCTCGATTAGAAACGCTTTTAGAGCCAGGAAGGTTCACTTCCCCTTGAATTTTATTGATAGGTTGTAACGTTAGGCTTTCCATTAAAAGTTGATAATCCTTTGTGCCCTCAACATACGATTTTTTATGAGGGCTAAACAATTCTTCGTGAATTCAGACTACCCAAAAAAACACGACAAAACCAGAGTAAATCGGTGCTAATTTATGAATATCCTCAAGCAGCCTAAAGATACAGAATTAAAGGCATTGCCAGCGATGTAAATCAGAGCGAAAGAAGCACGGCGAAACAGCAAACTATTTCGACTTTATTTGACGATAAGCCAGCCCGACTGTACATGCCTGATTAGGCTTCGTTAGGCTAAAACAACCTAGGGTTAATAAGTGATATCAACCCTGACTCCATCATCAAAATATAAAATACGAACTTCATCCCCTCGACTAAATAACATATTTTTATCAACATCTTGGATGACATTAATTAGCTTATCACCCTTCACTTTGATGAGTAGCTCAACTAACTTATATTCAACCGTGTATTGGTAATTACTTTGGTTTTGAGCAACTGCGGCACCTGCAAGCGCACCCACTGCCGTCGCGACTTCTCTTCCCGTACCGCCACCAAATTGATTACCGACTAAACCACCGATAGTGGCACCAAGTAGTGTCTTCCAACCGTTACTTTTCGATTGAACAACCTCTTGTTGAGTAATATAACGGACAGAGTCAATCTTCCCGTAAACTACTTCATTAACTGGCTTGGCAACATTTCTTTCATAGGCTGCGTTGGCGACAAGTGGTAAAAACAGTATGATCCCAAGCCATACTTTTACGATATTTCTTAACCAGGTCATCATAAACTCCTCTGACTCCAATGTTGGTAACGACTTCTTATGGCTATTTATTTAACTGAACTCGATGAAACGTTCAACTTTCCCTCACCCTATAAAGCACTCAGCGACCCCAATGGCTTGCTGGCTTTTGGTGGTGACTTAAACCCCATGAGAATCCTCAATGGTTATTATCAAGGCATTTTCCCTTGGTATGGTCCTGGTGAACCTATTTTATGGTGGAGCCCTTCTCCGCGCGCTGTGTTTGACCCATTGCAGTTTAAGCCATCTAAAAGTCTCAAAAAATTTCAGCGTAAACATAACTATAAAGTAACACTCAATTTCGCGACAGAAGAAGTGATTAGACTATGTTCTTCAACACGCCCTGCAGAGGAAACATGGCTCAACGAGGAAATGCAAGCTTCCTACATTGAGTTAGCCAAACTTGGTCACTGTCACTCTGTAGAAGTATGGCATGACAACAACCTGATTGGCGGACTATATGGCATCTGCGTGGGCCAACTTTTTTGCGGGGAGTCGATGTTTAGCCTAAAAGATAACGCATCCAAAATTGCATTGTGGTACTTATGCAACCATTTGGCGTCAAAGCAAGGTCAATTAATCGATTGCCAAGTTATGAATTCTCACTTGGCATCACTTGGCGCATTTGAACTTGAGCGTGACGAATTTATGCAAAAACTACTATCTTTAAGAGAAAAGCAAACACTATTTGATGCCTATCAGCCCCAAGTTTTGCAGGATTCAGTATGAGTACGGATATACAACATATTCGAATAGGGTTGACGAATAATCACCCTTGTAGTTATTTGCCTGAACGGCAAGAGCGGGTTGCGGTGGCGCTTGATGAAAGGCTGCATACTGAAGAAAATTACCAGTTGCTCATGGCTAACGGTTTTCGTCGTAGCGGAGATACCATATATAAACCGCATTGCGAGCATTGCACCGCTTGCCAGCCAATTCGAGTCTCGATTCCAGACGTTAGATTATCAAAAAGTCAGAAGAGGCTGCTTAATAAAGCACAGTCTTTACGCTGGGAAATGAAGCATGAAATGGATGAGGAATGGTTTGAGCTTTACAGTCGGTACATCTGCAAACGGCATAAAAACGGCACTATGTACCCACCAAAGCGTGATGAGTTTGCTCGATTTGCTCAAACTAGCTGGCTGACAACGTCGTTTTTACACATTTACGATGAATCAGATCAATTGCTCGCCATTGCGGTGACAGATTTGATGCCACAATGCTCGAGTGCTTTTTATACTTTCTTTGACCCTGACTACGAGTTATCTCTTGGCACGTTAGCAGTGCTTTATCAAATTAAATACTGCCAAGAAAACAAACAACAGTGGCTATATTTGGGATATCAGATTGATGAGTGCCCAGCAATGAGCTACAAAACACGCTTTCAACGCCACCAAAGGCTAGTAAATCAGCGTTGGCGAGGGTAGAATACGCCTCAACTTTACATAATTACTATTTAGCGGCAGAATATAGCCCGCTAATATTGCCTAATTTCTAAAGAGGATTAAATGGCTAAAGAAGACGTAATCGAGATGCAAGGCACTGTCCTTGACACTCTACCAAACACTATGTTCCGTGTTGAACTTGAAAACGGTCACGTTGTGACTGCTCACATCTCTGGCAAGATGCGTAAGAACTACATCCGTATCCTAACGGGTGACAAAGTAACTGTAGAGATGACTCCATACGACCTGTCAAAAGGCCGCATCGTCTTCCGCGCTCGTTAATCTCTGATTTTCGGATGCAATAAAAAACGGAGCAAGCTGCTCCGTTTTTTATTGCACAATTTTTTCCGATTTAGTTCAGATAAAAAAGCGCACGATCTTCTCGTGCGCTTTTGCGTTTGTTACCGACTAACGATTAATGCATCGCTGTCTCTTTCTCACTTAAGTATTCAAACTCAAGCGTATCGTTGACCAGCGTTACTTTCACTGTACCGCCGTCAACTAAAGATCCAAACAACAGTTCGTTAGCCAAAGGCTTCTTAAGCTGTTCTTGGATAACACGCCCCATTGGGCGAGCCCCCATAGCTTTGTCATAACCTTTATGTGCTAACCAATGGCGAGCGTCTTGCGATACTTCCATTGAAACGCCTCTCGCATCAAGTTGCACTTGCAGTTCAACAATGAACTTATCAACCACTTGATGGATAACGCTTTCATCAAGGCTGTTAAACCAGATGATGTTATCAAGACGGTTACGGAACTCAGGAGTAAACACCTTCTTAATTTCCGCCATTGCATCGTGACTGTTGTCTTGTTGAATCAAACCAATTGATTTCTTCTCGGTTTCCGCCACACCTGCGTTAGTTGTCATAACAAGAATGACATTACGGAAGTCTGCTTTGCGACCATTGTTGTCCGTTAGCGTACCGTTATCCATGACTTGCAACAACAGGTTAAAGATATCAGGGTGCGCTTTTTCAATCTCATCAAGTAATACGACCGAGTGTGGATGCTTAATAACAGCATCGGTTAGCAAACCACCTTGGTCATAACCGACATAACCAGGAGGCGCACCAATTAAGCGACTTACGGAGTGACGCTCACCATACTCAGACATATCAAAACGAAGTAGCTCGATACCTAGAAGCTTAGATAACTGCACCGTCACCTCTGTTTTACCAACCCCTGTTGGGCCTGCAAACAAGAATGAACCAACAGGTTTGTTGTCTACACCTAAACCTGCACGTGTCAGCTTGATCGCCTCGGACAATGCATCAATCGCATTATCTTGACCGAATACCAACATCTTCATTTTGCTATCTAAGTTTTTCAAAATGTCTTTATCTGAAGAAGAAACCGACTTCTCTGGAATTCGCGCCATTTTGGCAACCATTGATTCGATATCAGCCACTCCGACCGTTTTTTTACGACGGCTTGCAGGAGCAAGACGACTACGAGCACCAGCTTCATCAATGACATCAATGGCCTTATCTGGTAGATGGCGTTCATTAATGTATTTAGCCGACAGTTCTACCGCGGCACGCAGTGCTTTATTGGTATAACGTACTTCATGGTGAGCTTCGTACTTCGGCTTCAAGCCCATCAAGATTTTAGTTGTATCATCCAATGAGGGCTCTACAACGTCTATCTTTTGGAAGCGGCGAGACAACGCACGCTCTTTCTCGAAAATGTTGCTGTATTCTTGGTATGTCGTCGAACCAATACAACGCAACTTACCGCTACTTAAAAGAGGCTTAATAAGATTTGCTGCATCGACTTGACCACCAGATGCCGCGCCTGCACCGATGATGGTATGTATTTCATCGATGAACAAAATGGCATCTTCTTCTTTTTCAAGTTGTTTCAAAATCGCCTTGAAGCGCTTTTCAAAATCACCGCGGTATTTGGTACCAGCGAGCAAAGAGCCAATATCTAGTGAATAAATCACGCTGTTTTGAATAACCTCAGGGACCTGCCCTTCGACAATTCTCCATGCAAGACCTTCCGCTATGGCTGTTTTACCAACCCCTGCCTCACCCACTAGTAGTGGATTATTCTTGCGGCGTCGACAAAGTACCTGAATAGTGCGCTCTAACTCTTTATCACGTCCAATGAGTGGGTCGATGTTTCCATCTTTAGCGACTTGATTAAGATTCGTCGCAAAGCTTTCTAAGCGTTCTTCAGAATTAGGCTCTTCAACACTTTCTGAGCTAAACGAGTCTGATGATGAATCCTCACCTGCACCTGATGCTTTAGTAATACCGTGGGAGATGAAGTTAACAATATCTAATCGGGAGATGTCATTTTTCTTCAGAAGGTAAGCGGCATGCGACTCTTGCTCACTGAAGATAGCAACAAGCACGTTGGCGCCTGTTACTTCATTACGACCAGACGACTGTACATGAAAGACGGCGCGTTGTAGTACACGTTGAAAACTCAAAGTCGGCTGCGTTTCACGCGTCTCATCACTATCTGGGATAAGAGGCGTAGTTTGATCGATGAAAATATCGAGTTCGTTGCGTAAAGCGTCAAGATCCGCCTTACAAGCTAGAAGGGCTTCCTTAGCTGCATCATTTTCCAACAATGCAAGTAGGAGGTGTTCGACAGTCATAAACTCGTGGCGTTTATCTCGCGCCCGAGCAAATGCACCGTTAAGGCTTGACTCTAGTTCTTTATTTAGCATAAGTACCTCCCGAAAAAACAACTGGGGTTGTTCGAGCAAGTCTTCTTTGTTTACGCTTGCTCCATAGTGCAAAGTAGCGGATGTTCATTTTCCCTTGCGTACATCGTAACTTGCGCTACTTTTGTCTCGGCAATTTCTGCGCTGTATGTGCCGCAGATTGCCTTTCCTTCATAGTGGACCTGAAGCATGATTTGAGTTGCTTTATCAATATCATGTGAGAAAAATCGCTCAAGCACCTCTATGACGAAATCCATAGGTGTATAGTCATCATTATTGAGTACGACATTGTACAGCTTAGGTGGCTGGACTTTCGTACTTTCTCGCTCCAGAAGATCAGAGTCCGGAGTGACCCATTCAAAATTTTTACTCATGGCAATCTAAAGATATCGTATCAAAGGGTTGATGTTTTCGACCTATAAAAACAATCTACCACAAGCATGCAGCGCGGTGTAGTGAGTTATGGCACCGAATTCGATCTTTGATCGATAAAAGTTGCTACCTAATATAGAGACTAATGCACGTCTTGATACGGCGCAAATAAAAGATGCTTGTCGATAAGTTACACATTTTTTCTTATAAAAGAACTTTCTATTTATTGCTCTCGGACTATTGCAAACCACCCCATCATCTTCTATCTGGATCACACTTCCTCATTGAGAATACGGTAATTATCACGAAAACTTCATTTTTTATTCAGTCAGAGGATTCTTCTCCCATAAGCAACACGGACAGTATGGCTTTTTCAGTATGAGCCGCTTCATAGGCAAATTGACTAAACTTCTGCGTATATACGAAAAACTGTTTGCAAATTTGTTAATCTCAAAAGTGATTTGTTTTCAATTATGTTTCTGTTTGTTGCTCACTGCTATTGACTGTCGAAATTCATTGACTACAGTGGAAAGTGTCGATGCATAAATCATCATTTTGAAACCTCTCTTCTTTAAGTGGTTTGATGAATGTGACTTATCATTGATTTGACGTTTGTTGGCATTCGCTGACAATGGTAGTACCAAGTTAAAGGTATAACTTGGTTGCAGTAACAACATCAGTAAAAAATGCATGAGGGATGTAAAGCATGGCTACAGGTACAGTAAAGTGGTTTAACAATGCCAAAGGATTTGGGTTTATTTGTTCAGATGAAGAAGAGGGAGATATCTTTGCCCACTACTCAACTATCCAGATGGACGGTTATCGTACACTGAAAGCAGGCCAACAAGTCTCTTACGAGATTGAAAAAGGTCCCAAAGGCTGTCACGCGAGTAGCGTCGTGCCTCTTGAAGGCCAAGCCAAATAATTAGAGCGCTGTCGAAATATAAAAATATTGCTCTCGAAACGCCACGTTGATGTTTTGAAGAGAAAAATAAACCCGCCAAGATAGCGGGTTTCTTACTATTTAGAGCACGCGTTACAAAAGGAACACTTACAACGCACTTACAGGATAGGAAACACGTCGAAAACGACGTGTTTTTACACTAACTTACTTGTTAATGATTGCGTTAAAGGTTTCGCTTGGACGCATCAATTTAGAAACCAATGCATCGTCTAGTAAGTAGTAACCTCCTAGCTCACCTTTCACGCCTTGCGCATTATTTAGCTCAGCAACGATCGTTTCTTCCTGCTCTGACAGCGCTTTTGCAATTGGTGCAAATTCAGCAGCAAGATCCGCATCATCCGTTTGCTCTGAAAGCGCTTTCGCCCAGTAAAGTGCAAGATAGAAGTGGCTTCCACGGTTATCTAGCTCACCCACTTTGCGTGACGGAGATTTGTTGGTGTCTAAAAACTCACCGGTCGCTTTATCTAGTGTATCTGCGAGAACCTGAGCCTTAGGATTGTTTGTCGCTACACTTAAATGCTCTAACGAAGCTGCAAGCGCTAGGAACTCGCCCAAAGAATCCCAACGAAGGTGATTCTCTTTTTCTACTTGTTGAACGTGCTTAGGAGCAGAACCACCAGCGCCTGTTTCAAATAGACCACCACCATTCATCAATGGAACAATAGATAGCATCTTAGCAGACGTACCTAACTCTAGAATTGGGAACAAGTCTGTTAGGTAGTCACGAAGAACATTACCTGTAACAGAGATAGTATCTAGGCCCGCTTTCATACGCTCTAGTGAGTACTTACAAGCTTCAACAGGAGATAGGATCTTAATCTCTAGACCGTCAGTATCGTGATCTGGTAGGTAGGCGTTTACTTTCTTGATGAGCTCAGCATCGTGCGCGCGGTTTTCATCTAGCCAGAATACAGCTGGAACACCTGTTGCACGTGCGCGAGTCACTGCTAGTTTAACCCAATCTTGGATTGGTGCGTCTTTAACCTGACACATACGGAAGATATCACCTTCTTCAACCGCTTGCTCTAACAGTACGTTACCTGAAGCATCAACAACGCGAACAGTACCCGCAGCGTCTAGAATGAATGTCTTGTCGTGAGAACCATACTCTTCAGCTTTCTGAGCCATTAGACCAACGTTAGGTACGCTACCCATAGTGGTTGGATCAAATGCGCCGTGCTCTTTACAGAAATCAATAACCGCTTGGTAAATACCTGCGTAGCTACGATCTGGAATCATCGCTTTGGTGTCTTTTTGTTTACCATCTGGTCCCCACATTTGACCCGAAGAGCGAAGCATTGCTGGCATAGAAGCATCTACAATAATGTCACTTGGTACATGTAAGTTTGTGATACCACGATCAGAGTCAACCATCGCAAGTTCTGGTTGAGTTTGGTAAACCGCTTGAATGGCCGCTTCAATTTCTGCTTTTTGCGCTTCAGGTAGAGACTCAATTTTTGAGTAAACATCACCGATGCCATTGTTTACATCAACGCCTAGCTCTTCAAACAGCTTACCGTACTTATCGAAAACGTCTTTGTAGTAAACTTTTACGGCATGGCCGAAAATGACAGGGTCAGAAACTTTCATCATCGTCGCTTTCATATGAAGAGACAGCAGCACGTCTTGTGCTTTCGCTTCAGCAATCTCTTTCTCGAAAAATTCAACCAACGCCTTCTTCTTCATTACTGAAGTATCAATGACTTCTTTATCTAGTAATGGGAACGCAGACTTAAGCTCTTTAACTGTACCATCATTACCGACAAACTCGATTTTGACCTCTGTTGCACCAGAGATAGTTGTAGACTTTTCGCTACCAAAGAAGTCATTGTCTGACATGCTCGCAACATGAGACTTAGATTCTGCTGACCATGCACCCATTGAGTGTGGGTTTTTCTTCGCGTAGTTCTTAACCGAAGTCGGAGCACGACGGTCTGAGTTACCTTCACGAAGTACTGGGTTAACCGCACTACCTTTGATTTTGTCGTAAGCCGCTTTAATCGCTTTCTCTTCGTACGTGCTCGGCTCTTCTGGGTAGTTTGGTAAATCGTAACCTTTCGCCTGAAGCTCTTTAATCGCCGCTTTAAGCTGAGGAACTGAAGCTGAAATGTTAGGTAGCTTGATGATATTTGCTTCTGGAGTTTGAGCTAGTTCACCAAGCTCAGTCAACGCATCGCCAATGCGCTGTTCTTCTTTTAGATGCTCTGGGAAGTTAGCGATAATTCGACCTGCTAGTGAAATATCACGAGTATCTACATTGATGCCAGACGATGCTGTGAATGATTGAATGATTGGTAGTAATGAATAAGTTGCTAGCGCCGGCGCTTCATCAGTGATGGTGTAGATAATTGTAGGTTTTTCTGTAGGCATGAAATTTCCCTATTTTTTAATCAACTTGTTGGCTGATCAACTCAGCGTCTGAGTTGGTTTAATTGACGCATTGCTGCGCGTTAGCAGTACATGTCTCCTCACTAACGCCACATGCGGTTCGCACTCTTTGTTGTAGTTTGAAGCTCTAAGCTCTGAATCCATGAGTGCACTGATATAATTAAACAAATAACACGAATTAGTCTATCATTCTGTGCGCGTTTGTTAGTTTTAGGCGCGCAAATCATATCCGATCATGAGAAAACTTAAAACTTTCAAACACAGTTCATTTACATTTTTGCAGGGTAGTTAACATGTCATCTCGTACAGGTCAGGAAAAAGGTCGCAGTCGTAACCAGTCTAAAACGGGCCATTTTAAACACTCAGGAGCTCGCAATGGCTCGAAGACTCGTACTCAGCAAGACCGCCGCCCTAATCGCCCAACAAAAAGCCAAAAGCCAAAAGTGGCCCCTAAAGATCGTAAAGTCATTATTTTCAATAAGCCTTACGATACGCTCAGTCAATTTACCGATGGCGATGGTCGCAAAACGTTAGCGGACTATATCCCAATCAAAAATGTCTATGCGGCTGGCCGATTGGACCGAGACAGCGAAGGTTTGATGGTACTCACTAACGATGGCATCTTGCAGGCGAAGCTAACGCAGCCAAAGTCAAAATCGCCGAAGACTTATTGGGTTCAAGTTGATGGCGCTCCTCAGGAGCAAGATCTTGAAAAATTGAGAAAGGGAGTAGAGCTAAAAGATGGTATGACTCTACCAGCCGAAGTTGAAGTTATTCCAAAACCACAAGTCTGGGACAGAACGCCTCCGGTTCGTTTTCGCGCAAATATCCCTACCACTTGGTTAGCCATTACCATTATTGAAGGAAGAAATCGTCAGGTGCGTCGCATGACTGCGCACATTGGCTTCCCTACTTTGCGCCTCATTCGTCATTCGATGGGTGATATCGTCCTTAACGACCTAATGCCTGGTGAATGGAGAGAAATCTCTCTCTAATAAGCAGAAAAGATAAAAGCAGGCTTAAAGCCTGCTTTTTAGATTCGTACTTTTTCAGTTAAGCCCTATCTAATGAACTAAGGGATTACTGCTCAGCAAGCCAGTTTTTAAAGGCCTCTTTTTCCGCCGGAGACGCTTTCTGGTACATCGTCTTTAATACATCAACCATTGGGCTGTCGTTCGATGCGGCTGTTGAACGGGTATCACTAGTCTCAACTCGAGGCTCGATATCACTTACTGATTGTTGATGCTGATTCACAGTTACATAACTAACGGCAACACTCGCGATACCGCCAGCAATATTGTAGTTGCGAGATTCTTGAGGGTAATTACGACCAATTTGAACACCATCTGACTCTAATACATCTTCGACCAAAGCAATAGGTTGGCCTTTGGTATCCAGTAATTGCCAATCTAGAGGCGAGATGTTGTTTTGCGCTTGGCGAAGAGTTTTAAACTCTGGCAGTTCAAACGTTAGCTTTTCGTTTTCAGCATCAAATTTAGCAACGATTACATCACTGTAAACCGTCTTAAGGTTTTCGTTAATTTCGAATGTAGGTTGATATTTGAAGACAATTTGATTCGTTCCGTCAGGTAGTTCGATTGTCTTCTCACTAGAAAAAAGACCACCTTCTAGATCTGGCTTCTCCATGTTGACGGCCAATAACTTCACGTCTTCTGGAACCACTAAAGTCGTTGCAGCGTAGAGGTTTGTACTGGCAAAAATAGACAGTGCCATTGCCACTTTTAATGATAACTGCATAGAATTTTTCATCCTTATCTTCATAGTAAAAGACCCAGCATATAGCTGGGTCTTACAATATCAAACTGGGTATTGATTACCAGTAGAAACGAGCACCAACACCGAAGTTAGTTGCGTCGTCTGTGTCTTTGTTGTCGAAGTCAGTACCTTCGAAAGTGTAACCCGCTTCTGCGAATACACGTGCCCATTTAGAGAACTTGTATTCAACACCAGCGTAGAACCAAGAAGAGTCTGCGTCTACTTTACCTGCTTCGTCAGTAGACTGAGCTAGGTACTCGTAACCAGAGTATAGAGTTGTTTTAGGAGCAACAGCGAACATACCAGCTACAACGATGTAGTGTGAATCAACTGTTGATTTACCTAGCTTATCTTCGTTTTCGTTGTAGTAGTACGTAGCACCTAGAGTGTGCTCGTTTAGTGCGTACTCAGCAGTTACTTCAAAAGATAGGTTTTCGTTATCAGTACGCTCTGTGTGAGAAACTGTTTGCTCTACACCATTAAGAACTAGTTTTTTCTCTTTAGTTACGTTGATGTCGTTGTTCGCAGTAAGTACACCAGCGTGTAGAGATAGGTCGTTGAAAGATTTACCAACGAATACTTCTAGTACTTCTTCGTTAGAATCTTTTTCGCCTAGCGCGTAACCAGCTTTTAGCCAGAACGCGTCATTTTCGTAAGCGTATTTGATTTGAGAATCGTTGTTCCAAGCGTGACCGTATGCAGTTTCCGCTGCGTTACCACCGAAGAAGTAAGAGTAATCTGCGAAGTATACGTCATCAGCCCAAGTACCTTCTTTACCGAAGCGAAGAGTACCCATATCACCCATATCAAAACCGATGATGTGGCGACGTACGTATACAGAGTCATCTGTACGCTCGCTTGAATCAGCACCTGCGTCGTAGTTGTCACCTAGAGCAACACCGATTTCAACTTCACCCAGAACTTTTAGGCTTTCGTCAACAACGTAAACCGCGTTCACACCAGTACGAGAAGAGCTAGTGTTTAGCTCTGCTGTGTGATCAGTTTTTTCTGTGAATAGAAGAGTTGGACGTAGCTGACCGTAGAAATCTACAGAACCTTCTTCAGATTTGAATACTTCAGCTGCGTTCACTGAAGTTGCAGACGCAACTACAGCTAGTGCTAATAGAGTTTTTTTCATAATTAATCCACTGCCTTTTCTTAGTTCGGGATATCCTTGTCCGGTTCCCTTTTTTTATATGTTTGAGGTAGAGCGTTAACAAAACGTTATACAGCACCTCCTCAAAATCTGGAGCTAAGAGTGCAAAAGATTATTCTGGCTGTCAAATTTTCTAAATACCAATGTAAAAAAAACAAAATACCATTATAAAACAACAACTTGATAAGTTTACCTTTATTTATTCGACGAACATCTAACCAATCTCCATTATTATTTGTAATTTACAAAATTATTAACAAATGGTTTTTTAATCCAATAAGTAAATTTAAAAAAACAAAAAAAAGAATAAAAACCCACAAATCAGACCAAGTTGGAGTTTTATATTTTTCATATAATGAAATTAATTTCATTAAGATAAGGTTCAATATTTTTTTGTGAAGGAGATCTACATTCCTTATAAAAGCATTCCGTTTTGTGAACTACTGTACAACTAGTGATGTGTGCTACTATTCGCCTCCAACGCATTTGAGGCCCGTATGCTGACCAGTAACATTCAAAAATCGATTCGTAATAGCTATCAAAACCTTCAAGATCAACTTGATAACTTTGTGCCTAGAAGAGCACAAAACTACCTTGTTGCAGAGATTGCAAAAACGCTGTGCGGTCAGTATCACAAATCTAACCGAATACTCGTTGCAGAAGCAGGGACTGGAATTGGTAAATCGCTCTCCTATCTAATGGCAACCATTCCCGTGGCTGTACATAACAATAGAAAAGTGGTTATCTCAACGGCGACCGTCGCTCTGCAAGAGCAGCTCATAAATAAAGACCTCCCTCTTTTTCGTCGGATTACCGACCGAGAGTTTTCTTTTATTTTGGCAAAAGGCCGTCAACGCTATTGTTGTGCAGAAAAGCTCGCTACTGCTAGCGGTGCTGATGGTGGCCAGTTAGCCATGTTTGAAACCAAACCTAAGCAAAAAGATATAGAGCTGTTAGAAACAATGCATCGCTCTCTTGCGCAAGGTAAATGGGACGGTGACCGTGATTCTTGGCCTAAACCCATCGACGATAAGCTTTGGCAACTGATTGTCAGTGATAAACACAGTTGCAATAACAGTTTACCAGGCCACCGCGGCTGCCCATTCCAAAAAGCGCGCTCAGAGTTGGATAAAAACGATGTCATCATTGCTAACCACTCTCTCGTCATGGCAGACGCAGATTTAGGTGGCGGCGTGATTTTACCTGAGCCAGAAAATACGATATACGTCTTCGACGAGGCACATCACTTACCTCACGTCGCTCGTGACCATGCTTCAGCATCTGCGAGTTTAAAAGGTGCGGCAGCATGGCTTGAGAAGTTAAATCAGTCGATTAGTAAGTTTTCATCACTCGCAGACGAGAAACGCGTAGCTCGATTTCGCAACGACCTTCAAGACGCGGTTCAGAACTTGATACCGGCACTGACTCAATTGCCCAAACAGTTCGACCCAGCTCAATTTGAAGAGGGTATCTACCGCTTCGAACACGGTGAACTACCTGAGTGGCTAGAGAACCAATCCAAAGAACTAAAACAGTTCAGTAAAAAAGCAAATCAGAGCGTGGCAAAAATTGCCGACCTTATTGCGGAAAGAGTAAAAGACGGGGAGCTTGCGACAAGGTTGGCTGAACCAGCGCTTGCAGAGCTCGGTTTCTACATTCAAAGGTTAGAAAACCTAGCGCAAGTATGGCATTTAATGGCTGAACCAACTCGTGAAAAAGGTGCGCCTTTAGCTCGCTGGTTAGAAACCCACCCCGATCGCGAGGGTGATTTCATTGTGAGTGTTTCGCCACTTGAAATTGGATGGCAACTCGACCAACAGATTTGGAGCAGATGTATTGGCGCCATTTTGGTTTCCGCAACGATGCGTGCATTAAACTCTTTCCATTACTTTTGCCATCAGGTTGGTATTGATGGAAAACCAGAATCAGGCACTCAGTTTTTAGCGCTTGCGTCACCATTCGATTACCAAAACCAAGCAGAATTACTCATCCCTGCGATGAAATATGAACCACCAGCGCCTCAATTTACTGAATATCTTATTGAGACCTTGCCTAAGTACTTGGAAGACAAGAAAGCCAACTTAGTATTATTCTCATCCTATTGGCAGATGAACCAAGTCGCGAAGGCACTCTCTTCGGAGTTCATAAAAAAAGGCTGGGCGTTGCAAGTTCAAGGTGAAAGCTCACGTCAAGAAATTCTAAAAAAACATAAAAAGTTAATAGAATCAAATAAAACCAGCATCTTATTTGGTACTGGCAGTTTCTCTGAGGGGCTAGATTTACCTGGCGAATTACTTGAAAACTTGGTGATTACAAAAATTCCATTTGGTGTTCCAACCTCCCCTGTTGAGCAGGCTCACTCCGAATACATCGAGAAAAAAGGAGGAAACCCGTTTATGCAAATAACTGTACCTGACGCAAGCAAAAAGCTGATCCAGAGCGTAGGTCGCTTACTGCGTAAAGAGAGAGATTCTGGTAGAGTAACGATTCTTGATCGACGCCTAGTCACTAAGCGATACGGACAAGCCTTAATCGACTCACTACCTCCATTTAAACGTAAAATAGAATATTAGAAGAATCACCATTTATGGAAATGATTGAGCCAACCATGCTGTTGGTGTTGGCGCTTGTCGCTTTTGTCGCAGGATTTATTGATGCAGTTGCCGGTGGTGGTGGCATGCTTACCGTACCTGCTCTACTTTCGCTAGGCTTGCCGCCTCATATTGCACTAGGCACCAATAAACTTGCCGCTACCTTTGCTTCTTCTACTGCAGCATTTACGTACTACAAAAAACGTCTATTCAAACCTCAATGCTGGAGGCGTGCATTCGTGGCAACACTCGTCGGAGCGACATTAGGTACGCTATTTGTAGATGCGATTAGTACGGATTGGCTGGAAAAAGGATTGCCGCTTGTTATTTTGGCGGCAGCGTTGTATACCGTTTTTCATAAAACACCCCACTCTGCTCATCAAAGTCCAATACCCGAGCCTTGTCCAAAACTTCATAAAAAACAGTACATGCAAGGCTTATCCATAGGATTCTACGACGGACTCGCAGGGCCTGGAACTGGGGCTTTTTGGACAGTAAGTTCAATGGCGCTGTACCGGCTGAATATCTTGCTCGCTTCTGGCTTAGCAAAAGCAATGAACTTTACCAGTAACTTTACCTCTTTGATCACTTTTGCATTCCTCGGACATATCAACTGGGTGCTAGGCTTAACAATGGGAGTATGTTTAATGGCTGGTGCTTTTGTTGGCGCGCACTCCGCTATTAGATTTGGTTCTAAATTCATTCGTCCTGTATTTGTTACTGTCGTCAGCATACTAGCCATTAAATTGGCTTATGACGCATGGTTTGTAGGTTTGTCATGAACATTTCTCAACTCCAGGAAAATCTAGAACAAATGGCGAAGCAAGCCGCTGTTCTTGACCGTCAAAGAGGCGAACATCATGTTCCGCTTTTTGATGAGCGTTTATTTGGTTGCCGCTCTCGCTTACTTACTCCTTGCGTAAAAGAAGCAAAAGCCACGCTGGATGCGATTGTGCGTGAGCAAAATGAAGGTAAGCTCACCGCTTTGCGCGCTGAGTACCTCACTGAACGGTTAGTGGCGCAAATCGGTGCGATTCAACGCGAGATTTCTACCACTAAAATTCGTAAGAATGAAATCAAACATAGCAGCCATTTCCGTAAGCCTATCAACGTGCTTTATCAGGAGCTCGCTCAACACCAAGAGTGGGCAAGACGCTTGCGCGAGATGGTGTTAGAAAAAGAACGTGCTGTCGAAAGCGCTCCGAGTTTTATGCGTGCCGACGCTCAAAAAGTATTACTAGCAACCGAGCAACGTTTAGCGCGTTGTGAAGCAGCACTTCTTAAGCTAGAGAACCAAATTACACATAGGGAAAAACATCAATAATGGCTGACCAACCAACCTCGCCTTTAGATGACGCACCTGAAGAGATCAAACTGGCTGTCGATTTAATCTATTTGCTTGAGAGCAATGAGATAGATCCAGAAGTTGCGCTTAACGCTTTAAAGATCGTGCAAAACGACTTAGAAAACAAATTAAAAGCAAAGTAGCTCAGAGCGTTTCACTCCTTTCACCGAGACTCATTTTCAGTGCTCTTACACAATGATACTATTCATAAAAAGTACGCCCCAAAAGGATAAATAATGAAAGTAATCAGCTTTAACATCAATGGACTACGTGCGCGACTGCACCAACTCCAAGCGCTAATCGACAAACACCAACCTGATGTAATTGGTCTTCAGGAAATTAAAGTTCACGATGAAGCATTCCCGATTGAAGCTGTCGAAGCCATGGGCTACAAAGTGTATTTTCATGGTCAAAAAGCACATTACGGCGTAGCAATGCTTTGTAAGCAAGAGCCTCTACACGTACAAAAAGGGTTCCCGACGGATAACGAAGAACATCAAAAGCGCATGATCATGGCAACGTTTTTAAATGAAAACGGCGAAAAGGTCACTGTGCTAAACGGCTACTTCCCTCAAGGGGATAACATCAGCCACGAAACCAAATTCCCATACAAGCGCCAATTCTATAAAGATCTGATGACCTACCTAAACGATCATCACAATAACGACGAGCAATTGATTGTTATGGGTGACATCAACATCAGCCCTATTGATGCAGATATCGGTATCGGCGAGCCAAACCGTAAACGTTGGCTAAAAACAGGTAAATGTTCATTCCAACCTGAAGAGCGCGAATGGTTGAAAACCTTACTAGACTGGGGCTTTGTGGACACCTTCCGTAAGCTATACCCAGAGGTGAACGATCAATTTTCGTGGTTTGACTACCGTTCTCGCGGTTTTGATGATAACCGTGGCCTACGAATTGATGTCATTTTGGCAACCCCTTCTCTAGCGGAAAAGTGTATTGAATCTGGTATCGACTATGAGCTTCGTGGTATCGAGAAGCCTTCAGATCACGCACCAATCTGGTCGACATTTAAGTAATTTATTGCAAAGCTATAAGCGAGACTCAACGCTAAGCTTAGTCCAATAAAAAGGGAGACTCAGTCTCCCTTTTCATACAAATTACCAGTTAATCACTGATTTAGCGGCCAAACCGTTTGACCATCAATAGTTATCGGTGTTTGAGCAAATTCGTTCAGACAGTAGCCTGTATTACTACTTGCAAAGTAAGTGAGCGGCATCGGCGGTAGATTCAGCGCCACAACCTGCTGTTTCGCTTTTTCTGTGAACGAGAACCCCCACATATCGAGATAGCTAGTCATATCTCGCTGAGAGATGTAGCTCAGAGCAATAAGCAACCAGTCGTTGTTCGAGATGCTATTTGCTTCTTCCCGAGAGTAGTTGGCAAAACCAATGCTCAATCGTCTCTCATCCCAAAGCGCGTCGTCCGATTTTAAGCGGTTAAACTCACGTTCAATCAGGTGCAAGCGCGCCAATAAATGCCAACCATTTTTAAGCACACCTTCATGCTGCGCCGCCATCATCATTTGAATGTAAACACGAGCGCCCCAACTCCAACTGGTTTGATTTTGCGCAGCCATGTATGCGTTTGGATCCGCTTGAGTTCGGCTAGCTTGCAATAATTCAAACTGGCCTTTGAAATCCAAGCTTTGGCAAGTTGAAACTTTTCCCGTATTCTGGAAGAAACGAGACTTACTGTAATACGAGTAGTAATTGGTCGTTGAATGCCCTTCCCAGCCTGAAAATCGGAATCGACCTTTTTCTAAACCATGACCAAGCTCATGTAAATCACCGTGACCGAGTGGGCTGAATGACCAGTAAGTATCGTAAGGGTTACCCGAACAACCATAACCACACGTCGCTTGGTCAGCGTTCATGTGCTTCACTATATCAATATTGGCGATTTCCCAACCTTGGTTTTGGGCGTATTGAATAATTTCAGGCACTTCATCTATGCCCGGCCCTTGGAAACCTGCCAGCACATGCGGGTAGTTGTGAACATATTCTTCTGTTGCAAGCGCCATTTCCGAAGGGGTAGACCACATTTCATCGTTGACCGACTCCAACATTTTGTCGCGCTTTGAGTGTACTTCAAACCCAGGAGTGATCAGCTCAGCCCAATCGAATAAATTGGCTTCTAACTGTTGAATAAAAGCGTCGTTGTCCTTCTCACTTCTCCAAACTGGATGCTGTGCCACATGATTAAATTTCAGTTCAACCGGAACATCATTTTTGTCAAAGTGAACCTGTACTGGACCACCATAAGGAGAAGTCAGCGTGATGGTTTCACCCGGCTTTACTTCATAGCCGAATGAAGTCAGCAGTTTTGGTCGCGTGTATCCATCTTTGCTGAACTCATGAGTTGCACCACTTCTTAAAGTGTTGATGACAATCTTAGTCGCCACATCATTGCTGTCATTACGTTTAACCGTAAAGGTTTCCCCAGGAAGCGCATACACACCAGCCGAACGGAAGTTACGCTTTGATTCCATATTAATCGTTGCACTGATTCTCTTTATGTCAGGGCTAAACTCACTACGGCTGAAGTTCCCCATATTTGGTTGTTTTGGGTTTACGCTTCGGCTGTTGTATTGCACGTAATCGGCAAAGTACGACTTTAGGAATTCGGTCGTTTGGGTTGATTGTTTGTCCATCGGGAAGACAACCGTTTGACGATAATGATCAGCCAGCAATACCATGAGTTTTTCGTATTGGTAGCCGTTTTGATTAAACAAATCTACTTTTTGTTCATCAAGCTTTTGCAACCAATGGCGAATGCTGTTTGCCCCTGCATAAAATTGACTGTCCATATTCGCAGTGTCAGGGCAGGATTTGTCATCACACTTTGACAAGTCAACGTTGAAATTTTGAGATTCAAAACGAGACAACAGCGCTTGTTGTGTGATGACAGAGTCCGGCACAACGTTCATCAACGATGAAGGTTCCCAGTTGACCAAGCCTAACTTACGCCAATAGTTATCTCCCACATAATCAACATGGAATTTTTCCAAAATGTCTTGGCCAAGATCAGTTAGTCCTCCATCCCAATGCAGGTATAGAACAGGAATTTGGACTTGCTCAGCGTATTCCAAAGCTTCGAGTACTGGTTTGTTGGTATCTCCAGATTGCAGATGCTGTGACAAGATCAATAAGTTTGGAGTATTGGTTTGCAAGCAGCTAAGTAGCTTCGAACCATCGCATAGGTTGGCCTCGTTAAACGCCAACTCTTGTGAAACATTGTCTTTCAGCCAATTCCGAGTCGCTTGCTCATCCGGAAAGTAATAAGACTGATCCATTTGCGCGATGACGACGTTTGAAGTAACTCCGCCCGACAACCAAGTGACCAGGTTACTTAACCATTTCGTCATCGCTGCGTTGGAAGAGTCGGGAAAACGTTGTGCCGTTCTAAATGGGTTACTACCTAATAGTGCGTAACGTTGACCATTAGACTTTTCCCCGGCAACGCCAATTGACAGAGCTTGATCTTTGTAACCGCTTGCCATGGCCTTATTGGTCATCAAGATGGTGTCGTTGAAGCCATACTGAGGTGCCAAGATCGCGGCATCATGGGTTGGATCCCAATAAAGACCTGAAAGGCTTTTCGCAATTGCAGATTTGATCGTATTCGACTGCATCTTGTGGGCTTCTACAACCTGACGACTTTCTCGAATGAAATCGCTCGGGTCAGAAACGAGCAGTGCATTACCAGTTTCCAGAGCTTGTTGAACTGGAGCTTGCGTTGGTTTTACTTGAGCATTAGGTTGTGATTCTCCCTCTCCCCCACCACATCCTGTGGCTAAGGCGGCAATGCCCAACGATAGAATTGTTTTTTTCATTTTTACTTACTAAACAATGAGTTTATCGAATGTTAATGTAAGTTAATGAATAATAAGAAAGAGTCTTTTACATCGGCTGGAAAAATAGGAATGAAGATAACAAAATTATCAAAAGCAATAGCACCCACTCCGGTGCTATTGCCTCTATTGATAATTAGCTTAAAGGACGCAGATAAGCTAAGAAACGCTTCTCTGCCACTTTGAAACACCACAAAATCATAAACGTCAGTGCCATGTAGAACAGCCCCGCCGTCAGGAAAGACTCAAATGGTGCATAGTAGCGCGAGTTAACTAGACGCGCAGCACCAGTTAAATCCATGATGGTAACGATGCCCGCGACTGCACTTCCGTGCAGCATAAATATGACCTCGTTGGAATAAGCTGGTAATGCTCGACGCAATGCACTCGGCAAGATAATACGTCTGTATGTCATAAACTTACTCATGCCATAGGCTTTCGCAGCTTCCACCTCACCTTTCGGCAAACCATTAATCGCACCACGAATAATTTCTGCGGTGTAAGCCGATGTATTCAGAATAAAAGCGACCAAAGCACAGAACCAAGCGTTCTCCCACAAGGTATCTTTCACAGGGAAAAACTGATCCATGCCGTAGTAAATCAAATACAGCTGAACCAATAGCGGCGTTCCACGGAAAAAGTAAATGAATCCCCAAGAAGGTAAGCTTAGAGCGTAATTGGTACTATTGCGTGCCACGGCTAATGGGATAGAGACACACAAGCCAATAACCAACGCTAATCCCACTAACCAAACTGTTGTCCAAAGTCCCTGAAGATAAGTTGGAAAGCTTTCAATAATCAAAGAAAAGTCCATAACTTACCTCGCATGAATACTGAACTTACGCTCAACAAGCTTGAGTAGCCCGGTCGAAACGCTGGTAAAAAATAGAAAGATGAGCGCGACAGCCATGTAAAAGGTGAACGGCATTTTCGTTGTACCTGCTGCCAATGAGCTCATTCTCACCATGTCATCCAGACCAATAATGGAAACTAACGCTGTGGTCTTAAGTAACACTAACCAGTTATTACCAAATCCAGGTAATGCATGACGAATCATCTGAGGAAGTAAGATTCTTCTAAACGATAAAGCAGAACTCATCCCATAAGCTTTCGCCGCTTCTAATTCACCCTTGTCCACCGCCATGATCGCTCCACGAAAAGTCTCCGCCATGTAGGCGCCAAAGATAAAACCAATCGTGAGTACACCAGCTATAAATGGGCTGACATCAATATAATCAGGTAAGTAAGACGTCCATTCATGGTTTGGATCACTCGAGGCAAACCACTCGTTGAGCGTTTCGTTGATGGAGTAAAGGCTGTTATTTAAAAGTATTTGTCCACCAAAGAAAATTAGCATCATCAGAACCAAATCTGGAATGCCGCGAATAACGGTGGTGTAAAGAGTGGCAATCGCCCTTGCCCATTTGTAAGGTGCTAACTTAGCTAATGCGCCAAGCATGCCTAAGACCATGGCGAGAATGAGTGAAAGCACTGCAACTTCTATTGTTACTAAAGCTCCCTTCAAAATCGAAGCTTCGTATCCTTGTAAATCTAGCATAGGTGAGTTCCTAATCCCTAAACTCAAAAAATCGACCGTTGACTACTTCTAGGAACAAGCCAACGGTCGCTTAATTACGGTTTATTCACCGTACACATCGTAGTTAAAGTATTTACCAGCAATTTCTTGGTAAACACCTTTCTCACGTAGTGAAATAATTGCTGCGTCGAGTTTCTTCGTCAGATCTTTGTCTTGTTTACGAACAGCGATACCCATACCTTCGCCAAACCATTTTGGATCGGTTAACGATGGTCCAACAAACTCATAAGCTTCGCCACCTGCTTTGTTGATCACACCCTCTTCTAGAGCAGACGCATCACCTAAAACGGCAGCAATTCGACCATTTTCTAGATCAAGATACGCTTCATCAAAAGAGCCATAACGCACAATTTCAACATCATCGCCGTAGTTGTCAGTTAAGTACTTGTCATGTGTCGTCGCACGTTGCACGCCAATTTTGACATCTTTAAGATTATCAAAATCTAGACCAGCACCTTTCTTAGCGATAAATTTATTTGGAATTTGTGCGTACTTGCCAGTGAAATCGACTTTTTTCTTGCGCTCTTCAGTGATAGACATTGCTGCGATGATGGCATCGTACTTACGTGCAAGCAGAGAAGGAATAATACCATCCCAATCTTGAGCGACGATTTTGCACTTCACTTGCATCTCTTCACAGAGTGCATTTGCCATGTCTACGTCAAAGCCTTTTATTGAGCCATCAGTTTCTGTCCAGCTAAACGGAGGGTAAGCACCTTCGATACCAAAGCGAACTGTTTTCCATTCTTTCGCTTGGGCAACACCTGATACTGCCGTTGCAGCAATCGTTGCTGCTAATAACCACTTTTTCATTTCCATACTCCTGTGATTGCTATTTTATTTCGTTTTGTTTGTTGTGTTGGCTTAGGAGGCAATAGTCTGCCGCCTAACAAATATTAGTAAATGGATGAGATAAACTGCTGTAATCGTTCTGAATCCGGGTTTGTAAATAGCTTAGCTGGATTTCCCTGTTCTTCCACTAAGCCTTGATGTAAAAACATCACATGGTTTGATACGTCACGCGCAAACGCCATTTCGTGCGTGACCACCAGCATAGTTCGCCCTTCATCTGCCAAATCTCTCATTACCCCCAGAACTTCTCCTACAAGTTCTGGGTCAAGCGCAGAAGTTGGCTCGTCAAACAACATCACCTCTGGGTCAACTGCTAGCGCACGGGCAATAGCGGCACGTTGCTGCTGGCCGCCAGATAAGTGCCCAGGGTAATAATCTTTACGCTCATACAAGCCTACTTTCTTAAGCAAGACTTCTGCGTTTTCAATCGCTTGAGCTTTTGGCACGCCTAGGACATGAACAGGCGCCTCAATCACGTTTTCTAGTACGGTTAGGTGAGACCAGAGGTTGAAACCTTGGAAAACCATTGCCAGGCGTGAGCGAATACGTTGGACTTGCTTTTCATTAGCAGGAACAGATTCACCTGCTCTGTTGTTCTTCATTTGGATTAATTCACCATTTACCCAAATTTCGCCCGCGGTAGGCGTTTCTAGCAAGTTGATACATCTGAGAAAGGTACTCTTACCTGAGCCGGAAGAGCCAATGATGGAGATAACATCTCCTTTGTGCGCGGCAAGTGAAATGCCTTTTAAAACTTCATTTTGTCCAAATGTTTTGTGCAGGTCTTTTATATCTAGCGCTGGTACATCATTCATGCGCCCTACTCCCTGTGTTTTTGTCACTGCAATTAAGGGACTCCGCCCTCTCTAATTCGGAACAAATTAGCACCGCCCCTTGAAACTTGCAACAAATTATTAACCTAAATAATTCGAATAGAAAGATACGATAAACAAATTAATATGCAATATATAGCAACATATTCTTCAAAAGTTGAATATTAAATATAAAAAAGCCCCTTTCAAAGGGGCTTAATAAATTTACAAAAGTGTTAATTGAAACCTATTCGAGGTCGCAATGAATTAATTAAAACGACTGACTACCAACGAGTTTGAAGTACGTAATGTCACTTCATTTTCTAAGCCTTCTTTTTCAGAAGTAATGATGCCATCTAGGTCTTCATCTAGTTCAGGCTCTGACGCTTCACCATTGGAGAAGAAGCTCATGAAAACTTTAGAATCAATATTACTATCTTCATTCACTACTAAAGCAGTGCGATTAAAATCGTCCGAAGCTGAAACCTTCAAACCGTTAACGGCCGATGTTGGGAAGTTGTAGTAATGCAATTCAGGAACAACAACAGAATCACTATCACTTGTTGTGAAAATGCGATGTGTGACTCTGTAGTCGCCTGAAGTTGCAAAGTAAGCGACACGAGTAAAGCCTTCAGTAGACGATGTTAAGCCCATGTCCAGATCAATCACGGACTCTGCACTTCCTTGCGTTGATACACTTGGTTTTGTGTTCGGCAGGTTATCAATATTTAAGTAAGCACTCGGATCAACGTCAATATCCCATCCGTCAGAGATCGTTTCGTTAAGTAGAGACTCCCAACCATTAACTTGATTCTCTGAGAACGCCATGTATACCCAAGTTTCTTTATTCGTTGCACTAGGGCGATTATATTCAACGGCCGTTTTATCCAGCTTCAACGCGTCATATGCAAAACCGTTAGTAACAAAGCCAATGTTGAGCGAGTCGTAAGTATAGTCAGAAGACGAATAAATGTTTGACGTATTATCCGCTCTAACTAAGGCTATCTCACCAGTTCCCCACGAACCAATACCATACTGGTAAAGCGCTTTGTCACTTGAACCTGATTCATACTGAAACAATGCCGTTGGTTCACCTTTAAGCCCCATCAGTTCATCAGTAGGCAACATATCAGGGTTCGGAGACGTGAAAATATCGGTTTGCGAGACAAAGTTGTAATCTCCGCCACCTGATTCAGCGTTTCGGTAATCTAAGTTAGTAAACTTATTGCTTGCTAAGTTACCGCCAGTAAAGCATTTGTTCAAAGAGTCTCGGTTTAGTGCAAAAGTAGCATTACGTAGTTTCTTATCTTGCAAGAACTCTTTTGAAAACGTGTTTACGCGAGCTTCTTTGCCGTTAAATTCTATTGCTTGAAACGTTACAAAGCCGCCGTCAGGGATATCTTCAAGATAAAACTTAAAGTTATCAGTGGTAGGTTTGATAATGTCTCCGGATCTTTTGCCATCGGCATCAGAGTAGTAACCGATAACATAGTTGGTCACTTGCTCTTTTGACGCTGCACTGTAGGTTAAAACCGTTTTATCGCCGTTCAGCTCAGTTTTGTGGTCATATACAGTACAACCTTTCGTAGTTGCTTCACTTTCAGTCATTGTTGCTGGTATAGCAAAATCAAAAGTAAACGCAGTTTTCGGCGCTGCACCACCGCCACCGCCGCCACCGCCGCCGCAACCGACCATTAACCCTGAGATGATTGCCACTAGTGGCAGTACTTTAAGCTGTTTCATGTCTTTTTCCTAAACTGAGCGGCAATGATTAGCCAAAAAATTGTCTTTGCTCTGTCCAAAGCAAGAATAAAGCCAGCTTTATATAATCACCGTGAATATTGACATTTAATCTGCATCTCGTGCAAAAGGACAAAAAGTTCTAATTTTATGCAACTTGTGTAATGAAATTACACAAGATCTCCGCATCTCATTCGCATGCCAGAAACTTTCTGTAGTTTTATTTCACAACCATTCTTAAAGTGATCTAAATCAATCACCCTAAATGGCTATCTTGCTAGACTCCTGCCAAAAGATGAGGCTTTTTTTGTGCCTCAACACAATAAGTTATTAGCTATGCTTAGGCACAGTGTCGACGTGTAACAAATCTAACAATAGCTAGCATAAGCGTGCCGCAGGATGCGGATTAACACAATTGAATGAAGAATTCATAACTTTTAAATATATGAGGAATCTATGTCAGACGCAGTTAACAAAACGCACTCTGATTCAGATATCGAGACCAAGAGCTACCGTGAGCTTCATCGTCCAGCATCTGAGTTCGCAAGCCGTTCAGACTACCTAGACCACGAACTACAAATTATGAAGCCACGTCGTTTTGGCTTGAACTTGCCAGGTCGTGACTTCCGCTTTGAGCTTGAAGACCTTGTTCCAGCGCTTGCTGGTACTATCGGTATTATCGCAATGTACTCTGCGGTAATGATGTCTTGGGCTGAAGGTCTTACTGCAGCATGGGACCACGTAAACTTAGGCAAGGACTTTGCTATCGAAGTTGCGCGTGTAGAAATGCTCATCCCTGCACTTCTTTTCTGTGTACTTGCCTCTGGTTTTATTAACCCTAAAGCCAACCTAGCAGGCAACCACGGCCCAATGATCCCTCTTATTGGTACCATCGCTCTTGCTGGTGCTCACCCTCTTGCATTAGCAATTCTCATTGGTGTGTTTGGTTTGATTTTGAGCCTCTTAAAAGGTGGGTCAAAACTGGTTAACCTCACCTCTGAAGGTACGGCTGGTGGCCTTCTTATTTTCCTAGGTTTAACCGGAACCATGAGCCAAATTAACTCTATTCAAGCTTGGGCTGTTGGTTTGCAATCCGATACGGTTGCCGCTGGTAGCATGGGTTACATCGGTCTAATTGTTCTTGCGGTTACCATTGGCTTATACGCGTTCCTTGCTAAAGTGAACAAACGCTGGCTAGCGATCCCTGTTTGTGCCTTCACTGGGCTTGCAATCGCACTTGCTCTTGGCGCAGGCTTCGATATTAAATTCGTAACCGAGACAGGCCTTCCAAACCTAAATCCAATCTACTGGTGGGGTTCAACAGAAGAAGGTTGGATGCTTGGTCTTCCTAATATGGAACACTTCATCGCTTCTCTACCATTCGCCATTCTTGCGGTAGCAATGTGGTCACCTGACTTCTTGGGTCACCGTATCTTCCAAGAGATGAACTATCCACGTAAGAGTGAGAAAGTGCTGATGGACGTTGATGACACAATGACAATGTGTTCCGTTCGCCAAATGGTCGGTACTGCAGTGGGTGGTGGTAACATCACATCATCTTGGGGGACTTACATGATCCCTGCTGCAATCGCGAAACGCCCTATTCCTGCTGGCGCCATCTTACTAGGCTCTCTATGTATTATTGTTGCAATCCTTGGTTTTCCTATGGACGTTGCAGTATGGCCTCCAGTTATGCGCGTTGCTCTTCTCGTTGGTGTATCTCTACCACTGCTTGAAGCTGGCATGCAGATGGTGAAGGACTCGAAAGACTCACAAGCAGCAGGTATCTGTATCTTTGGTTCTGCCGTTGTTAACCCAGTTCTAGCTTGGGCACTAACTATGCTTTTAGATAACAACGGTTTAATTGGAGATAAAGAGCGCGCGTCTCGCCTATCATTTGTAGACAAGATTGTGATCCCAGTAAGCGTACTTGTTATCTGTTTAGTTGCTATGCTTGCAGTTGGTATGCTTGAAGGCCAGTATGGCATCCAAGCTTGGCTATAAGCTAGCAGTCCAGAAATTTGTGGGTAGCGCTCGTCGCTACCCCATTTTTATCGAGATTTTTGAGGATTTATTGATTTAGTTTAAGGTTTGCAAAAAAATTTTAGTTTAACCTCTAACTGTTGCTTAAAAAGAGAAACGTTAAAACTAGTGACAATATTTATAGTTTTGTAAATCGAATACGTAAATTTAAGACTATAAATATTGTTATTCATAAGAGTGTACTGTTCCCCTCTTTTATCTGGGGATAGCTGGCTCAACGGCGAAGCAGTACGTATTTTTTTCTACTAAAAAGGTAGGTATGTCATGGCAGAGCAATTTGCTAAAGCTTGGGAAGGTTTTGCTGCAGGCGACTGGCAAAACGAAGTAAACGTTCGTGATTTCATTCAGAAGAACTACACTCCGTACGAAGGCGACGAATCTTTCCTAGTTTCTGAAGGTACTGAAGCGACTAACAAGCTTTGGGCTAAGGTAATGGAAGGCATCAAACAAGAGAACGCGACTCACGCTCCTGTTGATTTTGATACTTCAGTTATCTCTACCATCACTGCTCACGATGCAGGCTACATCGAAAAAGACCTAGAAACTATCGTAGGTCTTCAAACTGACGCTCCTCTAAAACGTGCGATCATCCCTAACGGTGGTATCCGCATGGTTGAAGGTTCATGCAAAGCCTACGACCGCGAGCTAGACCCACAAGTTAAAAAAATCTACACAGAATACCGTAAAACTCACAACCAAGGCGTTTTCGATATCTACACTCCTCAAATCATGGCGTGTCGTAAATCTGGCGTACTGACTGGTCTTCCAGATGCATACGGTCGTGGTCGTATCATCGGTGACTACCGTCGTGTTGCTCTATACGGTATTGACTTCCTAATGAAGGATAAATTCGCGCAGTTCTCTTCTCTACAAGAGCGTTTTGAGAACGGCGAAGACCTACAAATGACAATGCAGCTTCGTGAAGAGATCGCAGAGCAACACCGTGCTCTAGGTCAAATCAAAGAAATGGCTGCAAAATACGGTTGTGATATTTCTCGTCCTGCTGAAACTGCGCAAGAAGCTATTCAGTGGACTTACTTCGGTTACCTAGCTGCTGTTAAATCTCAAAACGGTGCGGCTATGTCTCTAGGTCGTACTTCTACGTTCCTAGACATCTTCATCGAACGTGATATCGCGGCTGGTAAGCTAACTGAAGAACAAGCTCAGGAAATGATCGACCACTTCGTAATGAAACTACGTATGGTTCGTTTCCTACGTACTCCTGAGTACGATGATCTATTCTCTGGCGACCCTATCTGGGCAACTGAGTCTATGGGTGGTATGGGTCTTGACGGTCGTACGCTAGTTACTCGTACAAACTTCCGTTTCCTAAACTCACTATACACTATGGGTCCTTCTCCAGAGCCAAACATCACTGTTCTTTGGTCTGAGCAACTACCTGAAGGCTTCAAGAAGTTCTGTGCGAAAGTATCTATCGATACTTCTTCTATTCAGTACGAAAATGACGACCTAATGCGTCCAGACATGAACTCTGACGACTACGCGATCGCATGTTGTGTATCTCCAATGGTTGTTGGTAAGCAAATGCAGTTCTTCGGTGCTCGTGCGAACCTTGCAAAAACAATGCTTTACACCATCAACGGTGGTGTGGATGAGAAGCTAAAAATCCAAGTTGGCCCGCAAATGCCTAAGATCGAAGGCGATGTTCTTAACTACGATGAACTGTGGGAGAAAATGGACCACTTCATGGATTGGCTAGCGAAACAATATGTGACTGCACTAAACGCTATCCACTTCATGCACGATAAGTACAGCTACGAAGCGGCACTAATGGCTCTACACGACCGTGACGTTAAACGTACTATGGCTTGTGGTATTGCTGGTCTATCTGTTGCAGCTGACTCACTATCTGCAATTAAATACGCAAAAGTTAAGCCAATTCGTGACGAAGACGGTCTAGCAATCGACTTCGAAATCGAAGGCGATTACCCTAAATTCGGTAACAACGACCCACGCGTTGATGACATTGCATGTGAACTTGTTTCTGTATTTATGGGCAAAATCCGTAAGCTTAAGACTTACCGTGACGCAATCCCTACTCAGTCAATTCTTACTATCACTTCAAACGTGGTTTACGGTAAGAAAACTGGTAACACGCCTGATGGTCGTCGTGCTGGTGCTCCATTTGCTCCAGGTGCAAACCCAATGCACGGTCGTGACGAGAAAGGTGCTGTAGCATCACTAACTTCAGTTGCTAAACTGCCGTTTGCTGACGCACAAGATGGTATCTCTTACACATTCTCTATCGTACCTAACGCACTAGGTAAAGATGAGGGTTCACAACGCGCTAACCTTGCTGGTCTGATGGATGGTTACTTCCACCACGAAGCGGGTATCGAAGGTGGCCAACACCTAAACGTGAACGTTCTTAACCGTGAAACTCTAGAAGACGCAGTTAAGCACCCAGAGAAATACCCTCAGCTAACAATCCGTGTATCTGGTTACGCTGTTCGCTTCAACTCTCTAACTGCAGAGCAACAAGCTGACGTAATCGCACGTACATTCACTGAGTCTCTATAAGACTATAGCGAAATAACGTTCTAGTAATACAACAAAGGCTGATGCTAAGTAGCATCAGCCTTTTTTTATTTCTTGAATGAAAGTTGTGATATCGCGAAAGACTTTTGCCCGCATTCTTACGTATGATGCGAAAAAAGTTAGCAAATAAAGTCTATGAGATTTAGTAAATTAATTATTCTTACCCTTCTTTCTCCAGTTGCAATAGCATCCACTAAGTCTACGGTTTCTTTTACCATCGACAACGATGGTATTTTTGGCGTCGATCAAGACTATACGAATGGTGTTTTCCTTTCGTACGCGACAGACCAACTGATACAAGAAAGCCAATGGAAATGGCTGAGTCTAGCTAACTCAGAGCACGCCAATATCGATAAAATAGAGTTGGTTCTTGGCCACAAAATGTGGACTCCAAGCGACATTGAAGCCGATTATCCACTAATCAATGATCGCCCATATGCCGGTTACCTACACACCGAAATCAACTACCTTTCCCTAACGAGTGACAAAGCTGTACGGTACAATTTCACCATAGGAGCTACGGGTGAAAGTTCGCTATCAGAAAAGGCGCAAGAAATCGTTCACGGCATAACAGGATCGACGGACCCTCAAGGTTGGGATTACCAGATTGAAGATAAAGTTGCGTTCAGCCTTGGTTACCGCGTATTTAACAAATTGATGCGCAGCGAAGAACAAAAAACACAATGGGAGATCACCAACATTAACGACATCAATGCGGGTAACTTCCGTAGTGATGTCTCTCAAGGCGTCATGTTTCGTTGGGGTACAAACCTAGCGAATAGCATCGGAGCCGCCAATATCAGTGTCGAAAGCCCTTTTTCAGCAAGTATGATCGCTCAGAACACGTCGAGTTGGTTCTTGTTCACCGGGTTTGAAGGTCGTTACCGCTTTAATGACATGACTATCGAAGGAGATCGTCCTGGCATTCCTGAACCGTCAGCGCCATACGACGTCACACTGCAAAATTGGCAAGCAAGTGCCGTCGCGGGAGTATCTTGGTACAACCAAAATTACGGTGCAAGCATCACCTTTACAATTAAAACACCGGATTATGAAGAAGCCCAAACCGATGTTTATGGGACAGGCTCGTTCTCCGTGTTCGCCTTTTTCTAAAAACTGGATTATCCCAGCATCGAAGTCAATCTAGATACACGGCAAGTTCTCGGGGTAGGTATTAACCACCTCGTGTTCAAGCGTTTATGCAGATTGGCTCCATCTATTTTCTTTCTTCAAATAACCTTGCCTTTAGTACCGACAAAGCTGTTTTAACCCTGCTTTTTGTAATAAAATAACAGCTAGAATTTACTAGTAATGAGAGCAAAAGATGTCAACAGCTGGTCGTATTCACTCATTTGAGTCATGTGGTACCGTAGACGGACCTGGTATTCGATTTATCGTCTTCTTGCAAGGTTGTTTAATGCGCTGTAAGTATTGCCATAACCGCGATACTTGGGACACGCATGATGGCAAAGAAGTCACGGTTGAAGAAATCATTTCCGAAGCGAAAAGTTACCGCCACTTCATGAATGCATCAGGTGGTGGCGTTACTTGTTCTGGCGGCGAAGCGATGCTTCAACCGGAATTCGTACGTGATTTTTTCCGCGCAGCTAAAACCGAAGGCATTCATACATGTCTAGATACTAACGGTTATGTTCGTAAGCACACTGATGTTATCGATGAAGTACTGGATGCAACAGACTTAGTCATGCTTGACATCAAACACATGAAAGACGAAGTGCACCAAGATCTCATCGGTGTATCCAACCGACGCACATTGGACTTTGCTCGTTACTTGCAAAAAATCGGAAAGAAAACATGGATTCGCTATGTCGTCGTGCCTGGTTACACAGATGACCCAGAAGCAGCACACATGCTTGGTGAATTTATTAAAGACATGGATAACATCGAAAAGGTCGAGTTACTTCCTTACCACAAATTAGGGGCTCATAAGTGGGAAGCGTTAGGCTTAGAATACCCACTCGAAGGCGTAAACCCGCCACCGAAAGAAACCATGGATGAAATTCAATCCATTCTTGCTCAATACAACGATAACGTAAAATACTAAGTGAACCGCAAGACTAACCTCTT
The DNA here is from genome assembly GCF_033339075.1 of Vibrio sp. 970. Classification (NCBI taxonomy): domain Bacteria; kingdom Pseudomonadati; phylum Pseudomonadota; class Gammaproteobacteria; order Vibrionales; family Vibrionaceae; genus Vibrio; species Vibrio sp. 970. Next base: position 53,926 of record NZ_JAWOTW010000004.1, on the reverse strand, counting down.
TAAAATACCAGCTTATTGCTGGTATTTTTTTGATTATATCTAAGCCTTATCAGTGAGTTTCTCTGCGGTCATTTAGGTATAAAAAGAACGATAGAAATGATTGCGTCATGTTCGCATAGGAAGGAAGTAACATGGATTTGTTTAACTTAGGCTCTCTTGTTGTCTCAATTTGGATAGTAGTAGTCTACTGCCTACCAGATTGGAAAAAAGTCGTTTGGCCCAAACTGGAAAAAGAAAAAGGATTTCAGCACCTCGTTTTTGCAACGCTCTTCTTTTTCAGTATTTTATGGGCCGCTCAAGCAGGTGTAAAAGAAGGATTACAGATTCATTTTCTTGCACTAACAACGCTGACGATGATGTATGGTTGGCGCATGGCATTTATACTCAGCATTCCCGCTATGTTGGTCAACCACCTACTACATGATGTGTCCTTGCTACTCTTACCCACGTCGTTAGTTCTATCTGCCCTAATTCCGATTTTCATTAGTTACTTAGTGTTTCTTCTGAGTTACCACTACTTGCCACGAAACATTTTTGTTTTCATCTTCGTTGCTGGATTTTTCAATGGCGCGATAACAGGAAGTCTGCACCTCATCATTAACTCTTTTTATCACCTATCAGTTGGTCACTACGATTGGGAAACCATTCAACATAACTACTTTGTTTTTGTGCCGTTGCTCGCCTTTCCAGAAGGTCTATTAAATGGTATGGCACTGGCGGTTTTAACCGTATTCAAGCCAGAGTGGCTGAGAGTATTTTCAGACCGAGACTACATATACAATCATTACCATAAATAAGTGTTTTCAAACTGGTCAAAAGTGACAGTTCTTGCCATTTTTTAGTATTAAATATGTGTTGAGATCATGTTTCACTCATGTCTTAAGCGTTAACCTAAGCACATTAAAAATGTATTAGATATCTAGTGAGGTCACCATGGAAATGTCAAACGCTCAACGTTTGATTCTATCAAACCAATACAACCTTATGTCTCAACTTGATCCAAGTAATGCGGCCAAATACAAACGCTTACAAACGATCGTTGAACGTGGTTATGAACTACAAATGCGAGAGTTGAACAAAGATTTCGGCTGCCTCTCAGAAGCAGAATGTCGTGAGATCATCGACGTTATGGAGATGTATCATGCGATGCAAGAATCTTACAACATGCTAGACGATGAAGACCGCAGCAACGTAGATCAGCGCCGCTTGAAGTTCTTGGGATTTGATATCGCTTCAGAAGCGCAACAAGTATATTACGTACGTTTTCTCATCGATTCTGAAGGTTTGTACCCTCAGTTTGACAAGGCAGATCATCACTTTAACAGCCAAATGCCGATGCTAGATAAATACCGCCGTATGCTGCAAACTTGGCGTAACTGCCCTCGTCAGTATCATTTATGTGAAAACGAACTAGCGCAAATCTTCAGCGCATAAAATGGTCGTCTAAGAATGAGGAGAGCGCCCGCTCTCCTTGTTATTTACCCTGTCACAAACTTATCTAAGACTTTGCTCTCTTCCTACCTCTTTCACTTACCTTGCTCAATGTAGAACAACGAATCACTGAGACTCTTCTGTCTTTGCCAAATATTTGATTTCTATTGCACCTATTCACGACATAAATTCGTCCTTAATAAAAGAGTGATTCAAATGTCACTTTTACAATAAATTCATAATTGTTAAGCAAAATTGCAAATCCCCGACTAGGCTTAAGTAGAGAAAGGCTGTGATTGAAAAATTCATATCCACCGCTCACCGTTGTAACGAAAAAACCGTCCATAAAGCAAAGTCTTTGGTGTCGCCAATCTTACATTCTGTACGAACCAAATGTGATAACAGGACGTATATTCAAACAACAACGAGCATAACTGTTGGTGGAAAGCCTGAATCAACGTTCGTCGGTAGACTGACTATTAAAGGGGAAAGCGACATGAGTATTTTCGACCACTATCAATCAAGATATGAAGCTGCAAAAGATGAAGAGATGTCGTTACAGGAGTTTTTAGCCCTGTGTAAAGATGACAAAAGCGCTTATGCTAATGCAGCAGAACGCCTACTGATGGCGATTGGTGAACCAGAGATAATCGATACGGCAAAGGATCCGAGACTAAGCCGAATCTTCTCGAATCGTGTTATCTCTCGTTATGAAACCTTTAAAGACTTTTATGGCATGGAAGATGCCATAGAACAAATTGTGTCTTACCTAAAACATGCGGCGCAAGGCCTAGAAGAGCGTAAGCAGATTCTTTACTTACTCGGCCCTGTAGGTGGCGGTAAGTCTTCGCTTGCAGAAAAGCTTAAGGCTCTGATGGAACAGATGCCTATTTATGTTCTTACTGCTAACGGCGAACGCAGCCCAGTGAATGACCATCCATTCTGCCTATTCAAAGCCACAGAAGATGGCGATATTTTGAAAAAAGAATATGGCATCGAGCACCGTTATCTTCGCTCGATCATGTCTCCTTGGGCCGCTAAACGTCTTCACGAGTTTGGTGGTGATATCACCAAATTTAAAGTAGTGAAAGTACGCCCTTCTATCCTTGACCAAATCGGTATTGCCAAAACTGAACCAGGCGATGAAAACAACCAAGATATCTCATCATTGGTTGGTAAAGTCGATATTCGTAAGCTTGAACACTATTCGCAAGACGATCCAGACGCTTACAGCTACTCCGGTGCGCTGTGTAAAGCAAACCAAGGTTTAATGGAATTCGTTGAGATGTTCAAAGCACCAATCAAAGTGCTTCACCCGCTGTTAACAGCAACGCAAGAAGGCAACTTCAACGGTACAGAAGGCCTTTCTGCGATTCCATTCGACGGTATGATTCTGGCTCACTCAAACGAATCTGAGTGGCAGACCTTCCGTAACAACAAGAACAATGAAGCGTTCTTGGACCGTGTTTATATTGTGAAAGTACCTTACTGTCTACGTGTTTCAGAAGAAGTCAAAATCTACCAAAAACTTCTCGAAAACAGTGAGTTGTCTCAAGCCCCTTGTTCACCAAGCACGCTCGAGACTCTGGCACAATTCAGTATTCTTTCTCGACTTAAAGAGCCTGAAAACTCGTCCATCTTCTCTAAGATGCGCGTATACGACGGTGAAACGCTGAAAGATACGGATCCAAAGGCAAAAAGCTATCAAGAGTATCGTGATTATGCTGGTGTCGATGAAGGCATGAACGGTCTCTCAACACGTTTTGCCTTTAAGATTTTGTCACGCGTATTTAACTTCGACCAAACCGAAGTGGCAGCCAACCCTGTACATCTATTCTATGTGATTGAACAACAGGTTGAGCGCGAACAGTTCCCTGCTGAAACAGCAGAGAAATATCTCGAGTTCTTGAAAGGCTACCTAGTACCTCGATACGTTGAATTTATCGGTAAAGAGATTCAGACCGCTTATCTTGAGTCTTACTCTGAATACGGCCAAAACATCTTCGACCGATATGTCACCTATGCAGACTTCTGGATTCAAGACCAAGAGTACCGAGATCCAGAAACTGGTCAGCTATTTGATCGCTCTTCACTGAATGCTGAGCTAGAGAAGATCGAAAAAACAGCTGGTATTTCTAACCCGAAAGATTTCCGAAACGAAATCGTTAACTTTGTGCTTCGTGCGAAAGCGAATAACAATGGTCAAAACCCGGTTTGGACCAGCTACGAAAAACTGCGCACAGTAATCGAGAAGAAAATGTTCTCCAATACCGAAGAGCTACTTCCGGTTATCTCATTTAATGCGAAAACCTCTTCTGAAGATCAGAAGAAGCATGACGACTTTGTCGCTCGCATGATGGAAAAAGGCTATACCGAGAAACAGGTTCGCCTACTTTCTGAGTGGTACCTACGAGTACGTAAGTCATCCTAACCCAGTATTGAGTTAGGTCGCTTGTGAAACATGAAGAGGGCTATTTCATGGCGCAATTTATAGACCGAAGGCTCAATGGCAAGAACAAGAGCGCTGTTAATCGACAGCGCTTCTTGAAGCGCCACAAAGAGCAAATAAAAGAGTCGGTAGCAGACGCAGTGAATCGACGCTCGATTACGAATACGGAAACGGGCGAAGACGTCTCTATCCCTCACAAAGACATCAATGAGCCTATATTTCATCAAGGCAAAGGTGGTGTTCGCGAACGAGTTCATCCCGGTAACGATCAATTTATTACTGGTGATAAAATTGAGCGTCCCAAAGGTGGCGGTCAGGGTAGCGGCTCAGGAGAAGGGAACGCCAGTCCAGATGGAGAAGGCCAAGACGAATTTGTATTCCAAATATCAAAAGATGAGTACCTCGATATTTTGTTCGAAGATCTCGAGCTGCCTAATCTAGAAAAAAACCAAATTGCCAAAATCACTGAATGGAAAACACACCGTGCAGGCTTTCAAACTGCCGGTATCCCTTCCAATATCGCCGTAGTACGTTCTCTGCAACAATCTCTTGCGCGCCGTACTGCAATGACTGCCGGTAAAAAACGACTTCTTAAAGAGTTAGAAGACGAACTTGCTCGCATCAAAAATATTGAACCTGCTCAGCAGTTTGAAGAGAACCGCTTGAAGGCTGAAATTGAAGAACTGCGCAAGAAAATCGAAAGCGTGCCGTTCATCGATACCTTCGACTTACGCTTCAAGAACTATGAGAAACGCCCGGTACCATCGAGCCAAGCGGTCATGTTCTGTCTAATGGACGTATCCGGTTCGATGGATCAGGCAACGAAAGACATCGCAAAACGCTTCTATGTTCTTTTGTACTTGTTCTTAACTCGTACCTACGAGAATGTCGAAGTCGTCTTTATCCGCCACCATACCCAAGCGAAGGAAGTGGACGAGCACGAATTTTTCTACTCACAAGAAACCGGGGGCACCATTGTATCTAGCGCACTCAAGTTAATGGATGAAATAGTAAAAGAGCGATACCCGATTGGTCAGTGGAACATATATGCAGCTCAAGCATCCGACGGTGACAACTGGGCAGATGATTCGCCAAGGTGCCGGGATCTATTAGTGAACAAATTACTTCCAAACTGTCAGTACTACTCTTACATAGAGATCACACGGCGCTCGCACCAAACTCTATGGCATGAGTACGAAAAACTCACTGAAGAGTTTCCTAATTTCGCAATGAAAAACATTCGCTCTGTGGAGGATATTTTCCCAGTCTTTCGTGAACTATTCCAAAAAGAAACGGCGTAAGGAGGCTAGCGATGAATACCGCAACGAGAAACCTCTCAGGAGAGGCGCCTAAGAAGCGTAACAGTAAAGTGTTGCCAGATGGACCAGATTGGACATTTGAGCTGTTAGAGCGATACCACAAAGAAATTAAGCGTGTCGCGGAGCATTATCGCCTAGACACTTACCCTAACCAAATAGAAGTGATTACTTCAGAACAGATGATGGATGCCTACTCAAGTATCGGCATGCCAATCAATTACAATCACTGGTCATTTGGTAAAAAATTCATCCAAACAGAGCAGAACTATAAACATGGTCAAATGGGGCTAGCCTACGAGATTGTGATTAACTCCGACCCTTGTATTGCTTATTTGATGGAAGAAAATACGGTAACAATGCAAGCACTCGTTATAGCGCACGCGTGTTACGGCCATAACTCTTTTTTCAAAGGTAATTACCTATTCCAAACGTGGACTGACGCCAGTTCTATTATCGACTATCTGCTGTTCGCCAAAAAGTACTTAGCCGAATGTGAAGAACGATATGGCGTAAAAGAAGTGGAAAAGCTGCTCGACTCTTGTCACGCGTTAATGAACTTTGGTGTAGACCGCTACAAGCGTCCAGAGAAAATCTCAATTACAGAGGAAAAAGCAAGACAAGAAGAACGCGAAGCATACCTACAATCTCAAGTTAATGAGCTTTGGCGCACGGTACCGACAGCCAAGACGAAAGAGGAAGACATTAAAGAGCGATTCCCAAGCGAGCCTCAGGAAAACTTGCTCTACTTCTTCGAAAAACATGCGCCGTTGCTAGAGCCGTGGCAACGTGAAGTTGTTCGGATCGTCCGTAAGATCAGTCAGTATTTTTATCCGCAAAAACAAACGCAAGTTATGAATGAGGGCTGGGCAACGTTCTGGCACTACACCATACTCAACCATCTTTATGATGAGGGCTTGGTGTCTGAAAAATTCATTCTAGAGTTCTTACATAGCCACACCAGTGTCGTGGCTCAGCCGCCTTATAACAGTCCTTACTTTAATGGCATTAACCCCTACGCGTTAGGCTTTGCCATGTTCCGAGATATTAAGCGTATCTGTGAAGAACCAACTGATGAGGACAAAGAGTGGTTTCCAGACCTAGCAGGAACCGACTGGTTAGATGCAGTGCATTTCGCGATGCATAATTTCAAAGATGAAAGCTTTATTAGCCAATACCTTTCTCCGAAATTAATGCGTGATTTCAAGCTGTTTGCGATCAACGATGATGATCATAAGAACTTTATTGAAGTCGCTGCGATACACGATGAGATGGGTTATAAACGCATTAGAGAAACCTTAGCTGCTCAGTATAACTTATCTAATCTTGAGCCAAACATTCAGGTGTTTAATGTCGATGTCCGTGGTGATAGATCGCTTACGTTGCAGTACGTTCCTCACAACCGCATCCCACTTGATGATAGTTACGAAGAAGTTCTAAAGCACGTGTACCGATTATGGGGCTTTGATGTCATTCTCCAAGAAGTGAAAGACACCGGTCACCGAGAAGTGTTAGCAACCTGCCCTAAACGGAACCAATACGACACTAATATTTAACTAATACCGCGATACAAGTAAAACAAAAAGGCTCCTAATTCAGGAGCCTTGTTTATTCTTAAATCTATATGAGCATTTGTTACGCTTGCTTTGCAACAATCGCGCGCACGGCTTCTAGGTCTTCGGGCGTATCAACCCCTGCCGCTGGTGCCTCTTTCGCTACCGCCACATGAATTTTTTCACCGTACCAAAGCACTCGCAGTTGCTCAAGACACTCAATCTGCTCTAATGCACTTGGTGCCCAGTTGACATACGTATTAATGAAACCAGCTCGATAAGCATAAATACCAATATGACGCATTAATGGGTTGGCAATAGTTTTGTCTTGTTTAGCAAAGCTATCGCGATCCCAAGGGATGGTTGCTCGACTAAAGTACAACGCATAGCCTTGCTCATCTGCGACAACTTTAACAGCGTTCGGGTTGAACACTTCCTCTTCCGAGTCTATTTCTACAGCTAACGTCGCCATCGGGGCTTCACACCCAGATAAGTTATCAGCAACCTGACGAATGATGGACGGCGGAATCAAAGGCTCATCCCCTTGCACATTAACAATAATGTGGTCTGACGGAATAGCCATCTTTTCAACAACTTCGGCAAGACGCTCCGTACCTGATTCGTGGTGGGGAGAGGTCATACAAACTTTACCACCAAATGACGAAACCGCTTTCGCAACACGCTCGTCATCAGTTGCAACGATGACATCTTCCGCACCCGCTTGTAGCGCTTGTTCATAAACCCACTGAACCATAGGCTTACCACCAATATCCGCTAGCGGTTTACCAGGCAAACGGCTCGATGCGTAGCGCGAAGGGATGACAACCGTAAAAGACATTAGCGTCCCTCATCCATGCTCATAGTGCGAGCTTCAGGCTCTAGCAGAACTGGAATACCCTCTTTGATCGGGTAAGCAAGGCGATCCAATTTGCAGATCAACTCTTGATTATCTTTATCGTACGTCAGCTTACCTTTGCAAACAGGGCAAGCTACAATCTCAAGTAGACGGTGATCCATAAGCCGCTTTAACCTCTTTTATTCTATTTAAAATTTGCTCTGCATCGTTTGATTCAAACTGGGCAGATACAGGCAGATACCACCAATTATCTTGCGCATAATGGCTGCACTTGACGGCATCTTTCTCGGTCATAATCACATTGGTCCCTTGTTGAGCCAATGCTTCTAATTCTTGTTGATCAAAGTCTTGATGGTCAGCAAAACCTTTTGTGACTTTAACATCTGCGTCCATCGAGTTTAGTGTATGAAAAAAACGCGGAGGATGCCCAATGCCCGCAAATGCGACGAGATCTTTCAACTCCGAGACATCCACATGTTGCGTAGTCTTAAGATTAATAGCTTTAGAGGGTGCTAAAGCCATTGCGATTTCGCCCGTATGCGCTTGACCGCCATTGGTGATGATAAAGTCGACTTCTTTAAGTCGCTCAATACCTTCACGTAAAGGACCTAATGGAATCAGGCTTTCATTCCCAAACCGGCGATTCCCATCCACAATCACTAACTCAATATCACGGCCTAACGCATAATGTTGTAATCCATCATCCGTAATTATGATATCCACATCCAAATCTAGCAGTGCTTTCACTGCATTTGAACGCACAGGATCTACCGCAACAGGTGCTCCTGTACGGCGATGAATCAACTTAGGTTCATCGCCACAATGCTTCGCTGGCGTATCTTCTTTTAGCACTAACGGATAGGCAGGAGCCTTTGCCCCATAACCACGAGAAACAACCCCCGGCTTAAAGCCCATTTGCTGTAGTTGCTCAACAAGCCACACAACAACTGGTGTTTTACCATTGCCACCAGCAGTGATATTGCCAACCACAACAACAGGTATAGGCGCATTATAAGCTTGCTTGCGGCCAGTTTGGTATTGCTTTCGCTTTGACTTGCTTATCGCTCCAAATAATAAACTCAGTGGCCACAAAAGCGGCCACAAGAGGTATTTTATTGGATGGTTTTCAAACCAGATTTTTTCAATCACCGCGCTTATTCACCAAACTGAATACGGTGCAATTGTGCATACGCACCATTTTTCTCAATAAGCTCAGCGTGGTTGCCACGTTCAATGATGGCACCATCATCAACCACAAGAATTTCATCGGCTTTCTCGATTGTGGATAAGCGGTGCGCTATTACAAGTACCGTTTTGTCTTTTTGCAGCTCATCAAGTGCAGCTTGAATAGCTCGCTCGGATTCGGTATCCAAAGCCGAAGTTGCCTCATCAAGAATCAGCACTGGAGCATCACGCAATAGAGCTCGCGCAATCGCAACACGTTGGCGTTGACCACCAGACAAGCTAGCACCATTTTCACCAATCATGGTATCAAGTCCATCATCCATTTTGCCGATGAACTCCATCGCATGCGCGAGTGTTGCCGCTTTCTCGATATCACTGCGCTCGTATTGGCCATCCGTTGCGTACGCAATATTGTTTGCTATCGTGTCATTAAACAAATGAACATTTTGCGATACTAGTGCAAATTGCTGACGTAAATTCTTTAGCTCGTAATCACGAATATCATGCCCATCTAATGTGATAGATCCACTGTCAACATCATAGAAGCGGTTGAACAAGTTCGCGATGGTACTTTTACCTGAGCCAGAACGGCCAACTAGCGCCACCGTTTTTCCTCTTGGAATATCGAAGCTGACATTTTCCAATGCTGGTTTTTCTGCACCAGTGTAAGTAAAGCTTACGTTTTTAACTGAAACATCGCCATTTGCGCGTTCAACTGTCAACTTACCTTCGTTTTTCTCAGGCTCGAGGTCAATTAACGCGAAGAGCGTTTGGCTCGCGGCCATACCACGTTGGAACTGAGAAGTAACGTTAGTCAGCGCTTTAAGTGGGCGCATCAGACCAAACATTGCAGAGAACACAACAGTAAATGTACCTGGAGTCAGTTGCTCTTTAATCGAATCAATACTTGCTAAATAAAGAACGGCAACAATTGCAAGTGATGCAATCATTTGGATGATAGGGTTAGCCGCCGCTTGAGCCGTCACCAACTTCATGCTTTGTTGACGCATTTGGTTGCTGACTTTTTCAAATCGTTTACGTTCGATGTCTTGGCCGCCATAGCTCAACACAACTTTATGGCCTTTCAGCATCTGCTCTGCTGATGCAGTTACGTTACCCATCATGGTCTGCATATTTTTGGATATTTTTCTAAAACGTTTAGAAACAACACCAATACCCCATGCTACAACGGGAGCAACAGCAAACAGCACTAGCGACAATTGCCAGCTGTTGTAAAACATCAAAACTAACAGACCAATGATACTTGCGCCTTCACGCACAATGCTCACCAACGCTTGGCTAGTTGCCGCTGATACTTGCTCTGAGTCGTAGGTTATACGCGACAATAAGTTGCCCGTCTTTTCCTTATCAAAATAAGATACTGGCATATGCATAAAGTGATTGAACACCATGCGACGGACTTGCATAACTACGTTGCCAGATACCCAGCTCAAACAATAGGTGGAGACAAATCCACTTATGCCACGGATGAACATCATGGCAAAAATAATCAATGGAAGCGTGCGTAAAAAATCAGATTCAGCGTTCCCAAAACCTTCATCGAGTAGTGGTTTTAGCAGGGAAATCATATAGGTATCTGATATGGCATTAATAACTAATGCAATGACTGCAACGACAAGACCTGACTTATAAAGGCGAATAAATTGCCATAGACGCTTAAACGTCTGCCAAGTCGTTTCATCAGTATTTATCGACATAGAAGTGCTTTATTTTCTTACATTAAGACTCTCATTCTACTCCCTTACGCAGCATCTGCCTATACCAAGGCTCAAATGTATCGCTACGTTTGGTTTCTGAGCGCCAATTATCACGGTGAATAAAGAAGCTTACCTGACCACCCTCACCAGTATCAAGCCAAGTAATGCCAAGTTTTCGGTATGAAGCAACGACATTTTCCGCTGGCATTCCCCATCGATTGTTTTTTGCTAAAGAAGCAACCGCCACACTCGGGCTCACCGCCTCAATAAATCGAGGATTCGATGAACTTTTACTCCCGTGGTGAGGGACTAGCATCACATCACTTTGTAACTTTCCGGGTTCTCTAAGCAAAATCCACTCGCTAATGGCCTCAATATCACCAGTAAAAAGCATACTAAAGTTAGAAATAGGGTCAGTAAGTCGTAATACACAGGAGTGCGGATTATACGCACGTTGAACAAGTGCAGGAGGCCAGAGTACTTCCATCTTTAATCCTTGCCATTTCCATTGGTCGCCTCTAGTGCAAGGCTCATATCCGATAAAGAATTGACTACTAAGTTTACGCTGTGGAGAAAAGGCATCTTCAATGAAAAAGCGGCCGCCTGCGTGATCATTATCGGAATGGCTTAGAATCAGTGTATCTATGCTTTCATAACCTCGTTGATGCAAAACCGGAGTGACGACCTGCTCTGCGATACTGCCGCTTTGCCATGCTTTACCAGTGTCATACAGCAACACCTTGTCGTCTTTTTCTACAACCACTGCAAGGCCATGACCTACATCTAATACATCGATACGCCAATGCGGTTCATACTCCGATGCAAGCTTGATACTAATAACGATGCCGAGTAACAAATACCACGCGTACTGAGACATGAACCGTTGAAATATTAAGCAAACCACTATCGCCATAACCAGCATTGTCATTTCCATGCTAATAGGTTGCCAAGAACCTATTGCGTACTGTATTGACGTGCTCAATGGCTGTAATGACCAGTCCACCAAATGCCACAGAGGCTTCGCTATCATTTCAAGAAACAAAGATGAGAACAGGGCTAGAAACATCAAAGGTACAACGATAAATCCGAACCAAGGAATAAATACCAAGTTGTAGGCTATTGAGGACAAACTAAAACCGGAGAAGAAATGGCCACTAACAGGTACGATTAAAGCGCTCAACATCAATTGAGTAAGCAATAACGCTTTTAATCGCGCTTTCCAACCTCCCCTTTGATGTCGAATCAAATTAATTGCGAACAATACCGCACAAGCGGAGAGGTATGATAACCAAAAGCTCATACTGTAGGATGCAAAAGGTTGGACAAGCAGTTGTAGAGATACTGCAAGCAAAAGAACTCGCCAAGAAGTCCAGTGCACTAGAGTATACTTCAGGAGAACGTAAACAACGCATACCGACACTGCTCGCGTAGTAGGCAGAGAGAAATCCGCTAACCAAGCGTAGGCAACAGCGAAGATCAGCCCATATAAGCTAGGTAACAACTGGTATTGGGGTAATAGATAACGAACGGTACCGCCCACGACTAGCCCAAAAGTAAACGCCATACCAATATGTAAACCAGAAATGGAGACCAAATGCAGTAAACCACTGTCCCTGAGCGCTTGCCAATCTTCCTTAGACAACCAAGAACGGTCAGCAAAAACTAACGCACTTATTAACGAGAAATGATGAAGGGAAGACACATCATCAGCGACATCGGCAATAATGGATTGACGCAGAGATACATTAGAACGAACAATCCACTTAGCGTCTTTGTTAACAACCGCTCGGGCGATAGTATTTTTACCCATCGCGTGCTTTTCAGCATCAAAGCCAGCTTCGTTGCGTAGACCTGTAATCGGCTTTAACGAGATGGATGTCGTAAACTCACTGTTAACATCGAGTGGAAAAGGCGTAATAAGACGGATTTTAGGTTTAAGAAAAGGTAACAGAGTTTGAGAATTTACCGCTTCTATAGCGACAATACCTTCATAACCGTGACTTATTTGCGTAAAAGGGCTGTCAACTTTACCAATTATGGTAATATTCTCCCCTGCTTGAAAAAGGGCTTGTCTCTGAGACTCCAATACATTGCCGTGGACGATGACAACCATAAAGCCCGCAATTGCGCCTATGCTAATTAAGCCACGACGTAATTTGATTATTGAGCCAGTGGTTATTATTCCCAGCAGCAACCAACGCCAATCTGGTATTGTCGGCCACCAAGCCGACGAGATTACGCTCGCTACAAATAACGCCAAGGTCCAACTTTTTTCTGAGAGAGTCATGCTGTCCTATGCCTAGAAAGCTGATAAAACGCTTCATGCCAGATCATGAATTGATCAAACGCCAAAAAGCATTGAAGGTCTTCGGCAATGTGTTGTACAACCCGAACTTGTGGTGCTTAAACCGCCGCTCGGCATCAGGGGCTTTTGCTGTCGGGTTATTTATGGCTTTTGTTCCGCTGCCGAGCCAAATGATCATGGCCGCTGGCTTGGCCATTATGTTGGGTGTCAATCTGCCCCTCTCCGTCGCTTTAGTATGGATCAGCAACCCTATCACTATGCCTGTGCTATTTTACTTTGCGTACAAGCTAGGTGCTCTAGTGATGCGTCTTCCCCCGCAACCTTTTCACTTTGAACTATCGTGGGAATTCATCATGCAGCAAATGAGCACCATTGGACCTCCATTTCTATTGGGCTGCGCAATTTGTGGGGTTGTATCCGCGATTATTGGCTACTTCGGAATTCGAGGGCTTTGGCGCTACTCAGTGGTACGGAGCTGGCAAAAACGCAAAATAAGATAAGACCTTACTGCGTAAAAATCAGCATTTGAGCTATCAGTTGAGGGGCATCTAACAGTTAGAATGAAACGCGATGTTACTCAAGTCGGATAAATACAAAAAAGGACCGAATTCGGTCCTTTTTTTGTTTTTCGCATATTGTAAAACAATCAGCTATTTAGAACTCAGTACAGCCGCCGGATTCAACCTTGCGGCACGAGAAGCAGGATACCACGTCGCAAGTAAACTAAGCACTATCGCCGTCACTGACACCAATGCCACATCTGGCCAGTGTAGTTGTGATGGTAAGAAGTCGACGAAGTAAATATCGCCCGATAAAAACTGATGACCAATTAAGCTCTCTAACCCTTTAATTAACGGAGTCAGGTTTAACGCCACTAAGACACCGATAACACTGCCGACGAGACTGCCAAATACACCAGAGAATACACCTTGCCAAACAAAGATCCGTTTGATTAGGCTATCTTTTGCTCCCATTGTTCGCAAAATTGCGATTTCCGCCGCTCGGTCTTTCACTGCCATCATCAACGTAGACACAATATTAAAACATGCCACGCCAATCACCAGTACCATCACCAAGTACATAATGGTGCGCACGAGCTGAATATCGCGATACAAAAAACCAAACTTTTGCTGCCAGCTTTTCAAATACACATAAACATCAACCATGCTACCAACCTCGCGAACGATCGTAGGTGCATTGAGAACATCGTCCGTTTTTAGTGAAATGCCAGTGACCCCTTCCCCTAATCTCGCGTATTGCTGAGCATCCGCTAATGGTACTAACGCTAGAGAGTGGTCGATTTGGCCATTCAACGTTAAGAATCCTGACACCTTCACGCGCACACGCTTAGGAGCCTGCACTTTATTTGCGCCGCCTGCTTGCGGAATCATCAACGTAACGTAATCCCCCACGGCGACATTTAGCTCGTTTGCTACACCTCGGCCTAAGATCACTTGCTGCTGACCGGCATAAAAGTTTTGCCAAGCTTCTTGGTCAATAAAATTCGATAAGCTCGACACCGCTTGCTCGAAAGTAGGCTCTACGCCACGAACTTCTATCGCTTTTAGCTTACTACCTTTTTCTGCCAAACCCGTAAAACGAACGTACGGTGCTGCCGCAACAACATGTTCATGTTTTAGAGCTTGATTCATCGTTTTGGTGTAGTTATGAAGTGGTCCATTAACACCTTCTAACTCGCCGTGTGGAATCACAGACAACACACGCGACTGCAGCTCGCGCTCAAAGCCATTCATTGCAGACAAACCGATAATAATCACGGCAACGCCAACCGCAATACCAATAGTCGAAGAAAGCGATATAAAAGACACCATCTTGTTGCGCTTTTTCGCTCGACTGAAGCGACCACCAATCATCAAAGCTAAAGAGGTAAACAAAACTAGCCCTCCGCAGATGCTGTATCAGTCACAAAACGATCTACGAGCAAACCATCTTGCATGTGCATTTGACGATCCATTTTTGCTGCCAGCTCTTTGTCATGCGTGACAACCAAAAATGCAATGTTTGACTCTTTATTGAGCTCGCGCATCAAATCATAGATAGACAGTGCCGTATTGTGATCTAAGTTCCCCGTAGGTTCATCAGCCAAGACCAGATCAGGTTTATTCACCAATGCACGCGCAATCGCAACACGCTGACGCTCACCGCCCGATAACTCGGAGGGTCTATGTTGTATCCGATGACTCAAACCAACTTTATCTAACAGCGCTTTAGCCGCCTGTTTTGCATCCGCTACTTTAGCACCGCCAATCATCAGTGGCATCGCCACATTTTCAAGCGCAGTAAAGTCAGCCAACAAGTGATGAAACTGGTATACAAAACCAAGGTGCTTGTTGCGTAATGCCGCCTGTTTGTTCGAGCTCAAAGCTGATAGGTTTTGCCCTAGAAAATCAACTTCACCATGAGTTGCGTCATCTAACGCACCTAAAATATGCAATAAGGTACTTTTTCCCGAACCAGAAGAGCCAACAATAGAAACCAACTCCCCTTTGTCGATATCGAAACTTACGCCTTTCAACACTTCCGTATCTAACGAACCCTCTCGGTAGACTTTACGAATATCACGACATTCTAATAGCTTATTCATAGCGAAGTGCCTCAGCAGGTTTAACAGAAGATGCTCGATAAGAAGGATAAAGCGTAGCAGCAAGGCTAAGAGCAATCGCCAATACCACCACTAAAAGAATTTGCAGTGAATCAATCAAGATGGGTAGATGACCACCAAAGCTGAATAGCGCCACACCAGCAGATTCAAGAATCGCATTTAGATTAAGTGACAAGATCACGCCCGCAGCGCCACCAACAATCGCGCCAATTACACCACTGCTTGCACCTTGCACCATGAAAATGGTCATCACTTGAGATTGAGTCATGCCTTGAGTTTTCAATATTGCGACTTCTGATTGCTTCTCCATTACCACCATGATTAAAGCGGAGATAATATTGAATGCAGCGACACCCACAATTAGACCTAGCATAAGTCCCATCATGTTCTTTTCCATTTTCACCGCTTGGAAAAGCTCACCACGCTGTTCGCGCCAATCACTCCATTCCCATCCATCAGGCATGGGTTGGTCAGCAAAATCCGTCACCATAAATGGGTCAGAGAAAAAGACACGCCAACCAGAAACCGTGTCTTTAGGGAAACGCATCAGCTTAGATGCATCCGTCATGTTCACAATCATTAATTGACCATCAACGTCCGATCCCGTATTGAAAATGCCTGAGACAGTGAAGTTTCGCTGGCTAGGAATACGACCAAGTGGGGTAAACTGCGTCGCGTTGGTCACCATCAAGCGTACTTTATCCCCGATTGAGACCTTTAGTGAACGTGCCAAACTGTGACCCAAAAATACATTGTAGTCACCTGCTTGAAGTGACGATAATCGTCCGGCAATCAAATGGTTGCTAATCGGATCGCCTTTCTTAGGTTCAATACCGATGAGGTAACCAGCCGTCAGCTGTGCAGAACTCTGAATAACAGCCTCTCCTCTAACGATAGGCTCCGGCTGGGATTCACTCGACATCGCTTGAACAAATGGAGGAGCAGACTCGGTCATAGGCGTTTTTCCATCGTGTTGCGAAACAACGGCATGAGGTAGCACACCTAAAATGCGTTCTTTTAACTGCGATTCAAACCCGTTCATCACAGAAAGAACCGTCACCAACGCCATTACACCGATCGTAATACCCGCCGTCGACATATAAGAAACAAATCGGCTGAACCTATCTCCAGAGCGTCCCCGAAGATACCTTAAGCCAATAAACAATGAGATAGGATGATACATATAAGACAAACCAACTGGTTGTTTTGATATAAAGCTTTAGCGGATTATCTTACCTTACTCTTCTCATTAAGAAGACAAGAGAATCGCTAAATTTGTCAACGACATGCAATAAGTCTGTATTTAGGGCAAAAAGTTCAAGGACAAATCAGCTAAACTTGATAACTTCATTCAGTTAGCGATAATCAGTGCCCTATTTCTCTTTGTTTGTTGAGTGAACAGGGAGCGCTCACTGGCAAAAGGATCGACTATATGACAGAGCAAGAATACTTTACCGTCCATCATAACCTCACCATCAACGTCGAAACGTTGAGTGCGGACTTTGCTTTGCCAGATGAAGAAACATTTGCCTCCGAAATTCCAGCACCATTTATTGTCGCCAGTGAATTTAGTCACTTAGATATGTTGGCAGACAACGCGCGTCTAGAGCTGAAAAACAAAGAGTTAAAGCATGTGATCAACTTGCTTGATACGCAAAACGCGAAACTTAACCTCTTGTTGAGCTTTATGCTTTCACAACAAGATGACGCCTCCATTCGATATCAAACGACGCAGTTTGGTGCTAGTCAACTCAGTTTCCGCTCAGATACAGCGTTAACTACTCAACAACTCGTTCGTGTTAAACTGTTCCTCGATCACCCTGCTGCGGCGATTTACTGTTACGCTCAAGTAGAAGAATGTGATGCTTCAGAGCAAGATTTCATTATCACGCTTAGATACAAGATGCTCCGAGAATCTGATCAAGATTTACTGATAAAGGCGGCACTGTATCAACAACAAAAACTTTTACGTCAGCGCTCGATGGAGCGAGATAAAAAATAATTCCTATGACAAAAGCAACGATTCTTTCCGTCACCAACCCTTCAGAGCGTGGCGACAAAAAACAGCTAGGTAATTTGCCGGGCGCAGCTCTACCTCTAGCCATTGCAGAGCTAGCCAAGCAGCATTCGAGTCACTCGCTACTCGTTGTGCCTGACCCGCAAATCGCTTTAAAGCTTCAGGCAGAGATTGAGCAATTCACCGACCAAACGGTAAGCCTGTTCCCCGACTGGGAAACGCTGCCTTACGATAACTTTTCTCCGCATCAAGAAATCATCTCTGAACGTATCGCACGCCTATACCAACTGCCAAGTCAACGTGATGGCATAACCATCGTCCCGGTCAGTACAGTATTGCAACGCCAATCGCCACGTGATTTTCTGTTGCAACACACTTTAATGGTGAAAACTGGTGATCGGCTCTCGCTAGAGAAGTTACGTGTACAACTTGAAAATTCTGGCTACCGCCATGTAGATCAAGTATTTGGACCAGGTGAATATGCAAGTCGTGGGTCTATTCTGGATCTCTTTCCTATGGGCAGCAATGACCCGTACCGCATCGACTTCTTTGATGATGAAATAGATACCATTCGCACGTTTGATCCAGAGAACCAACGCTCTATCGACGATATTCAGCAAATCCAATTGCTGCCTGCACATGAGTTCCCAACCACTAAAGAAGCGATTGAAGATTTCCGTACACGTTGGCGCACCCAGTTCGACGCACGCCGCGAGCCTGAATCAATCTACATGCAAGTGACCAAAGGCACGTGGCCCGCTGGTATTGAGTATTGGCAGCCGTTGTTTTTTGACCATACCGAGACTTTATTTGAATATTTGCCAGAAGACTCTCAAGTCATCACATATGGTGATATCGAATCTGCGGTCGATACTTTCTTAACCGATGTCGAATATCGATACGACCAGAAAAAAGTTGATCCGTTGCGTCCTCTTTTGACTCCTGAACAGCTTTGGTTGAAAAAAGACGAACTTTTCAGTCAACTAAAACAGCTCCCTATCGCTCAATTGGGCCTAGATAAAGTGGTTAAGCGTGCCGGTCGTCAAAACCTACCCGTACAATCGTTAGCCGAGCTTGGCGTTCAGCAACAAAATAAAGAGCCGCTCTCGCGCCTTCGTCAGTTTAGTGAGCAATTCAGCGGAAAAATCGTTTTCTCGGTAGAGTCAGAAGGTCGTCGTGAAGCACTAACGGAGCTGTTGCAAGGCATCAAAGTTCGGCCAGTCGTACATGGCTCACTTTACCAAGCTCTAGACTCGGGTGATCGATTCAGCTTGATCTTAGGCGCAGCAGAGCATGGTTTCATTCACGAAGAGCTGAACTTCGCTCTGATCTGCGAAAGTGATCTACTCGGTGACCGTGTTATCCAGCGACGCCGCAAAGATAAAAAAGCTGTCAACAGTGACACCGTTATTCGCCATCTTGCGGAACTAAAACCCGGTCAACCTGTGGTTCATATTGATCACGGTATTGGCCGCTACATCGGTTTACAAACACTTGAAGCCGGTGGTATGAAAACGGAATACGTCACTCTTGAGTATCAAAACGATGCCAAGCTCTACGTGCCAGTTTCATCACTGAATCTTATCAGCCGTTATTCTGGCGGCGCTGAAGAGAGTGCGCCACTGCATAAATTAGGTGGTGAAGCGTGGGCAAAAGCACGTCGTAAAGCGGCAGAAAAAGTGCGTGATGTCGCGGCAGAATTGCTGGATGTGTATGCTAAACGAGAATTAAAACCTGGCTTCAAATTTGAGCTAGATCGTGGGCAATACGCAACATTTAAAGCAACATTCCCGTTTGAAGAAACAGATGACCAAGCGATGGCCATCAATGCCGTCTTGTCAGACATGTGCCAGGCAAAAGCGATGGATCGCTTAGTGTGTGGTGACGTGGGCTTTGGTAAAACGGAAGTCGCTATGCGCGCAGCATTTGTCGCAACGGATAACAGTAAACAGGTCGCCGTACTCGTACCAACAACCTTGCTTGCTCAGCAGCATTTCGAAAACTTCCGTGACCGTTTTGCCAACTTACCAATCCGAGTTGAAGTACTGTCTCGTTTTAAATCTGCCAAAGAACAAAAAGTCATTCTGCAAGACGTTGCCGATGGTAAAGTCGATATTGTCGTTGGTACGCATAAGCTGCTTTCGAGCGACATTAAATTCAAAGATTTAGGTTTGTTGATCGTTGATGAGGAACACCGCTTTGGGGTTCGTCAAAAAGAAAAAGTCAAAGCAATGCGTGCGGATGTGGACATTCTTACCCTCACCGCAACACCAATTCCACGCACACTGAATATGGCAATGAGTGGCATGCGAGACCTGTCGATCATCGCGACACCTCCTGCACGCCGTTTAGCCATTAAAACCTTTGTTCGACAAAAAGAAGAGCCAGTGGTCCGTGAAGCGGTACTGCGTGAAATTATGCGTGGTGGTCAGGTTTACTTCCTGCACAATCAGGTTGAAACCATTGAAAAAACGGCAGAAGACTTACAGAAACTCATCCCAGAGGCACGCATTACCGTGGCTCATGGTCAAATGCGCGAGCGCGAACTTGAGCGAATCATGAATGACTTCTACCATCAGCGCTTTAATGTGTTGGTGTGTACAACCATCATCGAAACCGGTATCGACGTACCAACGGCGAATACCATAATCATGGATCGTGCGGACAATCTTGGCTTGGCGCAGTTGCATCAATTACGTGGCCGTGTTGGACGTTCGCACCATCAAGCCTATGCTTACTTATTAACGCCACATCCAAAAGCCATGACCAAAGATGCCATCAAGCGTCTTGATGCGATTGCTTCACTGGAAGACTTAGGTGCTGGCTTTACGTTAGCAACCCACGATTTAGAAATCCGTGGTGCTGGTGAGCTGCTTGGTGATGAGCAAAGTGGGCAAATTCAATCCGTTGGTTTTACACTTTATATGGAAATGCTGGAACAAGCAGTGCAAGCATTAAAAGAAGGCAAGGAGCCATCTTTGGATGAGCTGCTTCGTGAGCAAACTGAAGTGGAAATGCGAATCCCAGCGCTCTTACCAGATGATTACATTCCGGATGTAAACACACGACTGTCGATGTACAAACGCATTGCGAGTGTCACAAGCAGTGATGAACTATCAGAGCTAAAAGTGGAACTGATTGATCGCTTTGGTCTGCTTCCAGACGCAACAAAGAACTTACTTGCCGTCTCAGAATTGAAAATTTCGGCTGGTAGTTTAAAAGCGAAAAAGATAGAAGCCCATGATAAAGGTGGATTTATCGAGTTTTACCCTGATGCTGACATAAATCCAGCGTATTTAGTTAAACTGCTGCAATCACAGCCGCAAAAATTTGCAATGGAAGGTCCAACTAAGTTCAAGTTTAGCGTACCATTGGTGGACCGACGTAAACGCATTCAGTTTGTTCAAGACTTACTGAATGATTTTAAACAGAATTTATTACCAACGAGCTAATAGTCGAATGAGAATACTGATCCCGTTATTGCTTCTATGTGTCTCAATGCCCTCTTGGGCACAGCGCCAATTTGATATTGAAGTGATCATTTTCAAGCGAGCAGTCGACGCTGAAAGCACAACAGAATCTTGGCCGAATCAACTGCCAAAAATCGATATGGAAAATGTCGGTAGCCTAGAGAGTGAATCCTACCGCCGCTCTAAAGGCGTGACGCTTTTGCCAAGTTCTTCTTTCCGTCTCAACGCGCAAGAAGCGGCACTAAATAATCATGCCGGCTTTAAAGTGCTTAAACACGTAGCCTGGCGTCAAGGTGACCGAGGTAAATCTAGCGCCCCAATTTTCCGCATCGTTGGCGGGCGAGATTTCTCTGATTCTTATCAAGCAGATGGCCGCCCAATCAATGGCAATCAAACATTTTCCAGCGACGGTTACAGTGAAGAGACGGTCAATGGTCCTTTATATGAACTAGATGGTCGATTCCAAATATACGTACAGCATTTCCTCTTCGCCGAAACAACACTAGATCTGCGCGAACCAAGTGTTAGAGAGGTGCGTTTTGAACCAACCTCAACAGAGCAATTGGCGGATGACTTAGGTGAAGTAGATGGTAACGTCCAAGTCGGTAACTTGGCAGAAATATCGCCGACAGTAACCGAAGAGAAATTCCTGAAGAGTTATCGAATGGATCAAAAACGTCGTATGCGTAGCAGCGAGACTCATTACCTAGATAACCCGTTGATGGGTATGATCATTCAAGTTCGTCGGGTTCGATAAGCACGAGCAGTTCGACAAAGCGCAGCAAAGCTGCGCTTTGTTTTTATCTGCTATACCTCAGTTATTCCTAACCAACGCAGAGCAAGGAAAATAGCTGCGTTCAAGTATAAATAGACAGCTTTCAATTTACTTACACTCAACATGGAAGTCGTATTAGTTCATGAGTCCAGACTTTGAAATCATTGCGCCCCGCTTAGCGCTCAAGCTCATCCCTGCTGAAGAAGCACATTCACTACAACGATTACTTGCAGAATCCCCTTCGCTGCACCAATGGCTTGACTGGTGTGATAAAAACGTCACATTGAAAACCGCGCAGGACTTTCTGTTAGCAACCCGTCTTAACTGGGTCAAAACTGAGGCTTTTGGTTTCGGTATCTATGAGCGGCAAAGTAACACTTTGGTTGGAATGGCAGCGGTTAATGAGTTATATCATACGTTTAATATGGCGGGTATTGGTTACTGGGTTGCCGACCGCTATCAACGGCAAGGCTATGCCCAAGAAGCCGTTAAAGCCTTAGCAGAATTCTGCTTCGCAAAGCTAAGTTTAACTCGACTAGAGATTGTTTGTGACCCCGACAACGAAGCTAGCCAAGCCTTAATTGAGTCCGTCGGTGCACAAAAAGAAGCCATCGCCAGAAACCGGTTTATTTTTCATGGTAAGCCTAAAGATGGCGTTGTGTACTCACTTTTACCGACAGATCTAACATAAACAAAAAGCCACCGACTTGTGGTGGCTTCTGCATTTTTTAAGATACAACACATCCACACAGAGTGGATTTAAAACCTTAGTGCAGCTTAAGGTTTGGACGCAGCACGCGATTAATGCGGCCGACGAGCATCATCAGACCGGTTTTGAATACACCGTGCAACGCCATTAGGTGCATGCGATACAATGAGATGTAAACGACACGAGCAATACGGCCTTCTACCATCATCGACCCTTTAGTTAGGTTCCCCATCAGACTACCAACGGTTGAGAAGCGACTTAGAGACACTAATGAACCGTGATCTTTATATACATAGTCTTTCAACTCGCGCCCGTTGATCTTCGCGACGATGTTACTAAATGCCTGGCTTGCCATTTGGTGTGCAGCTTGAGCGCGTGGCGGCACGAACGAACCGTCAGACTGGGTGCATTGTGCTAAGTCACCAATAACAAAGATGTCATCATCTCGTGTTGTCTGTAGTGTGTTTTTCACTACAAGCTGATTGATACGGTTCGTTTCTAAGCCAGCGATATCTTTAATAAAGTCTGGAGCTTTGATACCCGCAGCCCAAACCATGATTTGAGCTGGGATCTTCTCACCATCTTTTGTAGTAAGGCCATCTTTTTCAGCTTTAGTCACCATAGTGGCGGTGCGCACGTTTACGCCCAACTTCACCAACTCTTGATGAGCAGCAGAAGAAATACGTGGAGGTAACGCTGGTAAAATACGCTCACCTGCTTCAATCAGATTGACGTTCAACTTGCTAGAATCAAGATCACCGAAGCCATAAGTGCGCAGCTCTTTAACAGCATTATGTAACTCAGCTGATAGTTCAACGCCAGTTGCACCAGCACCAACAATCGCAATATCGACCGTACCGTTACCGTTTTTCGCGTGCAGCTTTAGGAACTCGTTGTTCATTTCTGTACGGAAACGGTGTGCTTGCTCAGGGCTGTCTAGGAAAATACAGTTTTCACGAACGCCAGGCGTGTTGAAGTCGTTTGATGTCGAGCCAATCGCCATCACTAGAATGTCGTATTCTAGCTCACGGCTTGGCATAAGAAGTTCACCGTGTTCGTCTTTAAGCTCACTTAAGATGATCACTTTACGTTCACGGTCGATGTCTTGAAGACTACCCATTTGGAAGTCGAAGCTGTGGTTTTTTGCATGAGCTCGATAGCTCAGTGCATCTACTCCTTCGTCCAAAGAACCTGTAGCAACCTCATGCAATAATGGCTTCCACAAGTGGCTCGCTTTTCGATCGACTAGCGTAATTCGCGCACGGTTTTTGCGACCTAGAGTTCGACCAAGCTTAGTTGCCAACTCAAGACCACCTGCACCGCCGCCTACAACGATAATGCGTGTCACAATGATTTTCCTCTACAAAAATGAATATATGGGGTTCAGCTCGATGCATGACTCACAAACATTTGTGGCATCCATCCAACCGATGAATTCTTGGTTCTTAGAGGTGTCTCAATTACTTGGATTAAAAAACTACCACCCACTTTGATTCTTTATCTATCAATGACTTGTCAGGGTTTGGCATGTTTATCTGGTACGCATACGACGCCAGAAGTTTTTGGGCAAGTTTATTACTCGCTCTCAATTTTTTTTGATATTTATCAAATTATTTTAGTCCGGTTCATTATATAGAGACCAACTTTGAAGGCAACCAAAATCCGTGTAACGAGTACGGATTGACTACTTTTCGACTACTCTACAACAAGGTGTTCGTGCTACATAGGAGGGAAGTAAGAAAACGGTAAGGAGAACACAATATTCAAAGCGTTAAACCAAGAAAATGTGCCTTTCAAAGAGACAGTGGCTCGGCATACTCAAGAGAAGGAATCGCAGCAAAGCAGCCGATAAAAACGCCGCTTTACTGTCTACACTCAACATTAATAAGTATTTTTAAATGCCTTTATCGCTTGTAAATGATGAGAGATTTTTTTGAACTTATGAGACTGAGTTTCATCCCAAATGATTTGATAGTGTTTTTCTAACTCAGCTGCCGTTTTCGAATTGTCATGCACTTCATCATCTTTTGAGAGAATCACTAAGCAGTGCGCTTGATTTTTCTCTCGGAACTGATCAACACATTTTGTTGCGATATCTTCGTACTCTTCTGGGCGATCGATTCGACCAGCCATCGTTTTTTCTGGGTGCAAGTTCGGGTTGAACATCACTTGCTTGATACCGCATAGAAAACCAATTCGCTCAGACCAGTAACCACCTAAACCAACCCCACAGATTAACGGGTTTGGGTCATCAGATTGATCGATAACTTTAGACACTTCTTTTAACAAGTGTTGCATGTCGTGCTTTGGGTGAAGGGTGCTGTAATTGATAAAACGAACGTCGTCGTCGATAAATTGCAGTTGAAGAACTTTTTCGTGGTTACCCGGGCTTGTACTGTCAAAACCGTGTAAGTAAATAATCATGTGTACCTCTCCCTGTGTGTATCTGGTACTTTTATTAAAACTACCACTATTTCCTTACTGTTAAAGGGGAAAATATCACGAGTTCTCAAAACAGTGATCTTCCATACACAATGAGCCTTTCAACTCATACGCACTGTTTAAGTATTGTTCATCTCCCCACAATTTATAGGCAAGTAGATACCAGAGCATCGCCATCACCAAGGTTCTTGGTTGCCAAGCGTGTACACCTCTCAGCCAAAGAGACACATCTTCGATACCGCGAATTTGGCAATACTGCTTCACCGCTTCTTCCACAGGCGCATTCGCGACCTGAATAGTTAAGGTCAAATCAAGCCTAGGGTCAGCAATCCCGGCATACTCCCAATCAATGACTTTCACCCCATTCTCCCCTCGCACTAGGTTGTAACACCCCAGATCGAAGTGACATAGGGCAAGCGGAACAGGTGCAACGTTCGGTTCCGTGCGCCACTTCATGTACAAAGCCTCAAACTCCGTACCCACATACTGACCATCAAGCTCAAGCCAATAATGATCGATGCGAGAAATATATGAAAATGGAACCAAAGGAATTGCGCTTATCGGATATTGATGAATCTTCGCCGCAATGGATAATAAATTGCTTAGTGCTAAGCCTGATTCCGTCAGTGCCTCTCCTTCTATCCATTCCACCAGCAACCCTTGCTCATGAATAAAAACTGGCTTGGGGCCAATTTCCAATGAAGAGACTGCATTCAGCACTTGATATTCACTGTGACGAGAAATTGAAAAAGCCTTGCAGACATGACTGGTCGGTCGCCAGATGTATGTAAGGCCTTGAGAAGATTCCAACCGCCAACAGCGGTTGGTTAGCCCCCCGGTAACAGTTTGTACTTTTACCGGAGGCTCCGTAAAGAAGCCATCGAGAGCATTAAGACTCGGATCTAACTGTTTTGCTTGTTGCCAAGAAAACCATGCCATTGATGACTTCTCCACCCTGTTCGATTAAAGACCGAATAGGCTCTTAGATTGCGCTTTACGAATTTCAGTTTCATCCGCCCACTCAATCAAACCTGTTTCTAGGTCCATTAGGCGCATGGTCATCTTGTAGTATACATCTTTATCGCTACCTGCATTTTTCACAATGCTAGATAGGTTGCCGTAAAGCATGTATTGAGCACCAACCATTTTACCAAATTGGATAGCTGTGCTTTGGTTAACAAGCTCATCCGTGTTTTGGAAGTTAAGTTGTTCACGCACAGACTCAACACGATCCATATCAACAAAACGGAACTTACCTGAGTTCAACATCTTAGTAGAGATCGTGTCAGTAATGGATTCAGTGTCAATATGTTCACTGGTTTTGTTCTTAATTCGCTCAACAAAAACGATAGGACGTTGGTCACGAGTAATTGCTGCTACAGAGCCCGACATCATCATGCTATCCACCATTTCAGCCGCGATTTTTTGTAAATCTGTTGAGCCAAAATCGATAGTCGTGGTTTCTGTTGCTTGCGCATCGCCGTAAGAGACTTTGTTAGAACAGCCACCTAAAATGACGGCAAGACCTAAAAGAGCAATAATACTTTTTTTCATGAGAGTTCCTTAGTTTTTCAATACCAGCGCATCGTTAGCGCGGCAGCTTCGGCAGAGCCGTTAAGATTAATCGTCTTGTGCTTCTCTAATTTGCACACGGAATTTTGTGCCATTTGGATTCACAGTAACTTCAGATAACGTGACTTGCTCAAATCCTCGCACAATCATTTTTCGCCACGGACCAGGTTTGGTATTCACTTCTAAACCATTGTTGTCATACCAATAAAATCGGTAAAGAATGTGCTGATCACCTTTGTAATTGCTACTCAGCTGCACGACTCCTCGTGGGCGATCATCAACGTAAGTGGTGGTGATGTTGTCAACTAATAAGCGACTACCTAAAACGTTATCATTAAAAAATACTTTTTGCGTTTGGCCATCAATTCGAATACCAGCCGTGTTTTCGGCGCATCCAACTAAACCAATAGCCATTGCTAAACAAACAAGCCATGCTTTCATTACAGTCTCCCTAGCTGTTTATGCCACACGGTTGAGTGTGCTCCCTGACGAGATACCCATACCAATGTAGTCTGCTGTGCAGGCACTTCAAACTGATAGGTTTGATCACCCAAGTTTAAACTTTGTGTTCCCGGTTTCACGATTTTTGAAGCCGTTTTCACTTGCGCTGGCAATGTTTGCCAACTTCTTGTATCTGGCTGTTCGGTCAATGTGTTCCATACATTGAAAAGTATGTTGCCCACATCATCGCCTTTTTTCGCCGCCTCTTTTCGGATTCGATCTTTTGCCCAAACACGAAGAGCTTGACGGATCACTATTGTAGTAAGACGTTCATTAAGATCGTTTTGCGCCATCGCATTAACATCAGTCAGCGTACTGGAAGGCAATACCTGACCATTTAAAACAACATCGCTAAAACGTTGAGCACCTCGGTTCTGATAATAAGGAAGCGCCAACGAATAAATCGCGCCATTATCGCGACTGTCGTAAATCGGTAAATCAATACGCCACCCTTTCATCGCCTCAACAACACCCTGCTCATCAATAACGATGACTCGCCCTTGTGACTGAGTTAATCCAGAAGGTGCTTTGCCATACCGCTTCTCTAGCATGCGCAAGTCTTCACGCATGCCCAGCTTCTTAGCAGCGTATAAGGTGCTTTCCACAACTTGCTTGTTGTCTGGCATTACAGCGAGTGCTCGTCGGTAATCAACATAAGCACTGTTTAAGTCTCGCGACGCTTCATATAACAAGCCAGAAAGATAGAACAGATAACCATTTTGTACCGCGCTTAGTTTTTTACCAGCATCAGGGTAGTTCGCTAACACACTGCCTAAATTGGCAGACATGCCTTGCTTGTTAAGGTCTTTCTCTGCTGCTTTTAGCTCTTTTTCACGCGCCTTTCTTGCTGCTTCCTGAACTTGATTAGCTCGACGCACTTCAACTAGTGCCCCTTCTAAATCGTTTTTCTGTAAGTAATTTAGTCCTAGATACAGGTGCAAAAAGCCAAGTTCGTAATCGGCGGGATGATAATCTTGGAGATTGTCGTTCACTGCGAGAGAGCCGACGCTCGTTGCCGTGTCTGACACAGATATCGTCGCTCGATCTTGTTGGACACGTACGGCACGATCGCTGCTTTCTAGCGCATTCAAACTTGTCGGGTAATCTTCAGCAAGAAAAGAGATACGACCTTTTTCAAAATTGCCAAGTATCTCGCCACCCACTTCACTTGATTGAAGTTGTTTTGCTTTGGCATATTCCCCTGCAACAACGGCTTGATAAACTTCTTGATTCTGGTTGCTGTAATGGCTAAACAGATTGCCCGCAGATAAATTCGCGCAGCCAGAGGCCATTAAAGCCCAGCTCATCAGCCCTAACAGCTTTACACCTAGTTTCACATTTATCTCCACAAATGTGTCATTCGACAGGAAAAAGAAGCGGGTGAATCGCCACCCACTTTTAAAAGCTTAGCTCAATACCATTGGACCTAGAGGGCGGCCGCCTAGTAGGTGCATGTGAATATGGTAAACCTCTTGGCCACCATGTGGATTACAATTAACGATCAGGCGATAGCCGTCTTCAGCAATACCTTCTTCTTTCGCTAACTTTCTAGCAACAGTGAACAAACGCCCCATCATTGCTTCATCTTCAGCTTCTACATCATTCGTTGTTGGGATCAGTTTATTCGGAATAATGAGAATATGGCTTGGTGTGCGAGGGTTAATGTCGCGAAACGCAGTCACCAAATCATCTTGATAAAGGATATCGGCAGGGATTTCCTTGCGAATAATTTTACTAAAGATCGTTTCTTCCGCCATGAGGACTCCATTTTATAAACGTAATTAGACCCCAATTAGTATGCTCCAACCAAAAGCGGAGCTCAATAAAAACAGTGTTCACTTAACATTATTAATCAAATGCTAATTAACGAAGCTTTTTTTGTCGTGTGTGTCATAAAATGCGCATCACAAACTGAATACAATCCAATGAATTTTGTTACTTTTTTAAGACAATTATTATTTTTATACCCAAGTAAATTCAAAAATACTTGGGTAGCTTGTCTATTTTTGGGAGAGGAAGCTCACTTATGCGAGGTTCAGTTATTAAAAGGATGTATGCCGGCTTTGCACTGATCATCATCCTATTTGCCGTCACAATTGCCATTATGATGGGAGGAATGAGTGATATTCACGGAAAATTTGGCACGGTTTCTAAATCATCCCTACCGTTGGTATCGTTATCTAATCAAACCAGTGTTGAGCTGCTTTCTGCCGACAAATCATTTAAAGACTTCCTGACGACAGAGAATAAACAACGCATGGATGAAATGCGTCAGGAATTTGCTAGATCTCAACAGCGCTTCGAATCCACATTGGCTCAACTGAAAACCGCAAGCCAAATCTACCCTTCTCTTGCCGAACCGTTTTCACAGTTAAAAACGTTAGAGCAGAGCTATTTTACAGAAGCTCTAGAGGCCATGGACAACTACGAAGCAATGTTTGCGGCTCAAGAAGAAGTGCAAAAATCCTCACGCCGCTTCCAAAAACTGAATACCGAACTTTCGGTTGGTCTTAAAGAATATGTGGCAGATCAAACCAGCATTTCTGTCAAAGTCATGGCAAAGAGCTACTTTATCAAGTTAAAAGATGCCGAAGTAATTACCTCTGATGCCCTCGCCAGTTCCAACCCTGAGTTTGTTACGCAAGCCGTAGCTAAAAACCGCAAAGCAGTAACGCACTTGAATTACGCATTCCGCGGGTTGGTGACTCAGCTTCCTGAGCTAGAAAAAGCTTTTGGCGAATCTGTAGAGCAATTTACTCGTGACGTTGGTATGCGTGGCGGTGTGCTAGACCAACATAATAATTACCTCAATGCCCGCGCCGCTTTGTATAACAATATCGCCAACCTAGCAAATAAAGTGGATTCAACCATGGCGATTCTTGAGCAATTCACGACAACCGCAACAGATAAGCTCAATGAATCATTGGCAGACGCAGGTGACATATATTCGGCGGGTGTAACGAAAGCCATCATCATTGGCGTTATTGTCGTTTTACTCGCGACAGCTATTGGCTACCACATCGCACAAAGCGTTCGCGAACCGTTGACTCGTATTCTAAAAGTGTTAGAAAGCCTGACTGAAGGTGATATGACACAGCGTATCGACATTCGCTATAACAACGAATTCAGCCGTGTGAGTGGACACATTAACTCACTCGCCGACAACCTTCACGAGATCTTGGTGAAACTCAACGAAGCGTCAGAAAACCTATCGTCAACCGCGACAACCAACGAACGCACCTCTTCGCAAGCACAAATTAAATTGAGCTCTCAACGCGAACAAACGGCAAACGTCGCTACCGCGATGACAGAAATGTCTCATTCAGTGCAGGAAGTCGCGCAAAGTGCGCAAGGCTCGCTAGAAATGGTGCAACGCGTCGAATCTGCCTCTGAAGAAGGCAGAAATGTTATGAGCAGTAACATCTCAACCATTAATCAACTAGAAACACGTTTGAACGAATCGGTCTCCGCAGTTTCTGAGCTACAAAAAATGAGTGGTCAAATTGGGTCTATCCTTGATGTGATCCGCAACATTGCGGAGCAAACCAACCTACTGGCATTGAACGCGGCAATTGAAGCGGCTCGCGCTGGTGAACAAGGTCGCGGCTTCGCGGTAGTGGCAGATGAAGTACGAGTACTCGCATCAAGAACGACTCAATCAACCACTGAAATTGAATCCATGATCAGTAATCTGCAATCTAGCTCGCAATCGGCGAACCAAGTCATACAAAGCTGTATGAGCGATATGGAGATGTCGGTTGAGCAAGCGTCAAAAGCGAACAGCTCAATGGAAGAGATCCAGGCGCTAATTATTGAGATCAGCCAAATGAGTACGCACATTTCACAAGCAGCAGCAGAGCAAAGTGAAACATCAACAGACATTGCTCGCAGTATTGAAGATATCAACAGCATCGCCGATGAAAGTTTCCAAGCCATGTCGAGTATCGCACAAACCAGTGAATCACTGACCCACTTGGCTCATCAGCAAAATGAATTGGTCCACCGCTTTAAGTTATAAATACTTTATAATTAAGAGTATTAATTAGTGCAATTAACTGTATAAGGGCGACTTTTTGTTAAGTCGCCCTTGTTTTTTGTCGGCCATGTCTACATATGATTAATAAGGCCAGCTCATCCCCTTGCACAACTCTTTTCGAGCGGCCTCATAAAAAGGAAAATCTATGGCTGTTCATGTTGGTATTATCGACCAAGACCCAGTGAGATTGGTCACTCCTCTATTAGATAATCGTACGCTAAGCACACATATCGTCTTCATCGGAGACAAGAGCCAGTTAGATATATTTGACCGACTGAGTGCCGTTTTAGATCAACGAGAAATTACTTCTGAATTTTTTGAAATTCCATCCGCTGTTAATACATCTCTGATCAAACAAGCAATTCAAAAACTGGCAAAAGATCTCCATGAACGCGGCGAAGATGTAAAATTGAACGCGAGCTGTGGTCTTCGTCATCGCTTGTTGTCGGTGTACGAAGTTTTCCGTACCTATCGCTGGCCAATTTTTGTGGTTGAGCCTAGTAGCGATAAGCTTTGTTGGTTATACCCTGATGGCAAAGAAGATACCCAAGTCGAAGATCACATTACGATTGCAGATTACCTCACTATCTTTGGTGCACGCGGCGAGTTTCACCACGTTGATTTACCACCTCTTCTTGATAAAAAATTGTATGAACTTGGTGAACGATGGGCCTCAAATGCGCTTGAGCTTGGGCCAGGTCTAGCAACACTTAACTACCTTGCAACCACATGCCGCAAAGAACAAAAGCTTGATGTCGAGCTCTCCGAAAAACAGCAGGGCTACCGTGAGCTCAACATGTTGCTTTCAGATTTAGTAGAAGCAGAAATCGCCACCTATGAGAATGGCGTTTTAACGTTTGCAGATGAAGATGCTCGACGCTTTTCAAACGGTGAGTGGTTAGAAACTTTGGTTCACAGCACCGTGAAGCAAATCCAAGACACCATGCCGACGATCCAAGATCGATCGTTAAATGTTCAGGTTTATCGCAAACTTGGTGAAAGTGAAGTACGCAATGAGTTAGATGTCGCAACAGTTGTAAACAACAAGTTGCACATCATCGAGTGCAAAACCAAAGGCATGAGAGATGACGGCGACGATACTTTATATAAGTTAGAATCGCTTCGCGATCTATTAGGTGGCTTACAAGCGCGCGCAATGTTGGTGAGCTTCCGTCCTCTTCGTCACAATGACATTACTCGTGCTGAAGACTTAGGGCTAGCCCTGATTGGCCCTGATGAGCTTAAAGATTTAAGAACGCACTTAACTGCTTGGTTTAAAGACGCGGGCGGTTCAGACGAGATATAGTGCCATTAAGAAAAGCTAAAATTCACAACGATAAAAAGCAGCATTAATGCTGCTTTTTTTATACCTAAATTTTAGCTGTACGCATTTCTATAACTAGAAAAAAACCAGAGGTTAGCCTCTGGTTTTTTCTGTTTGTTTAAATGCCAACTATAGGGGCTTAAAGCATTTTACGCGCTGCTTCTACAACCACTTTAATTGAACGCGCTTCCGTTTCTTTCAGAGTTGAATGATCTGGAATCTCTTTTTGTGTACGGTTGATGATAACACCTGCCACACAACCCGCTTTTAAACCAGAGCTCGCACACATTGTTAGCAGTGTTGCAGACTCCATCTCGAAGTTAAGTACGCCCATGTCTTGCCATTCTTGCATAGAGCCTTGGAAACGCTTAACAACACGACCAGAGAACGTATCGTAACGTTCTTGACCAGGGTAGAACGTGTCGCTTGATGCAGTCACACCCATGTGAACTGTAGCGCCAGACTCTTCTACCGCTGCTTTCATTGCGGTTGCTACTTCAAAGTCAGCAACTGCTGGGAATTCCATAGGAGCAAAGTGTAGGCTCGCACCGTCAAGACGAACTGACCCCGTCGTTACGATCATGTCACCCACGTTTACATGCGGTTGAATTGCACCCGTTGTACCAACACGTAGGAAAGTACGAACACCAAGCTGTGCCAATTCCTCAACTGCGATAGAGGTAGAAGGACCACCAATACCTGTAGAACAAACCACAACAGGTTTACCGTCTAGCTCTGCACGGTATAGCGTGTATTCACGATGGCTTGCTAGAAATACTGGATTTTCCATTTGTTCTGCGATTTTTTGAACACGCGCTGGGTCACCAGGAATGATCGCTAGAGTCGCACCATTAAGATCAGCTTCAGTAACACCTAAATGGAATACAGCTTGAGACATAAGTCGCTCCTTATTGTGGCTTATTTTATGAACAATAAGCTCATTAATCAGTTATTGGGTACAGATGCACTGTAGCGAACCTTTCACCAACATAGAGTGATCACAATCACAATGACAAAATGTAATGAAAATGAAATTTCAAACAAAACTGGTATTGATCACACTTTAAGGGGCGTTAGATCATTTTGTTGCATAGCAATGCGTGATTTCAAGGACAAGAAAAACGTCTGATCGCATCAGGTTAATACGGTTAAAAAAAGCCCGATACACGAATGCCTCGGGCTATTAATGAGTGGGATCATTGGTTAGGTCAGTTATTTGATCTGTTTGGACTCAAAACGAAGTAATCTCAACGCATTCAATGTCACCAGTGCTGTTGCACCACTGTCAGCTAATACTGCAACCCACAACCCAGTAACCCCAAGTAAACTTGTCACTAAGAATACACCTTTCAAACCTAGCGCTAACGCGACATTCTGACGAATGTTACTTAGCGTCGCACGCGACAGTTCTATCATGGCAGGTAGCTCAATCAACCGGTTGTGTGTTAACGCCGCATCAGCAGTCTCGAGCGCAACATCCGTACCGCCTCCCATCGCAATACCAATGCTCGAAGCTTTCATGGCTGGAGCATCATTGATACCGTCTCCCACCATCGCAACGGTATGTTGTTGTGATAGTTTCTCGACGTAATGCACCTTGTCTGCAGGTAACAAACTCGCTTTATAATCCAAGCCTATTCTATTTGCCATTGCTTCTGCACTTCTCGGGTTGTCACCCGTTAGCATCACCGACGTGACCCCAAGTTCCTTCAACATTGCGATAGCTTGCTGGGCATCTGAGCGCAATGTATCTTGCCATGCGATCACGCCAATGACCTCGTCATCGAAACGCACAATGACAACCGTTTTACCTTGTTGTTCCAACGTAACCACTTGCTCTTTGGCTTCTTGAGAAAGTGGAAAGTCTGCCTTTGAAGGCGTGACCACTTGGACCATTTTTCCATCGACGTAACCTGTGACACCAGAGCCTACTTGCGCGGTTTTATCCAACGCTTCAGGAATAGTAAGCCCCTGCTCTTGCACTTTGGTAACTAAAGAAACCGCTAGAGGATGACTTGAACCAACCTCGATTGACGCAGTTAGGCTAAGTAACTTGTCTTCATCCATATCAAAAGCAAAGACGTCAGTCACTTCTGGTTTACCTTGCGTCAGTGTCCCAGTTTTATCAAATGCGACAGACTCAACCTTGCCAAGCAACTCAAGCGCCGCACCACCTTTGATCAATGCGCCCCGCTTAGCAGCTGCCGCCAAGCCAGAAGTGATCGCCGCAGGCGTTGAAATGACTAATGCACATGGACAAGCAATCAACAGCAGGGCGAGTCCTCGATAGATCCACGTTTCCCACGGTTGGGCAAATAGTAATGGCGGCGTAACGATAACCATCAGAGACACCAGCATCATTAGCGGCGTATACCAACGGCTAAATTTATCAAGAAAGCGTTCTAATGGTGCCTTACGAGATTCGGCTTCTTCAATCAAATGAAGAATTCGGTCTATCGCATTCTCGCCCTGACGGGAAGTCACCTGTAAGCGAACCACTTTATCGACAACCACAGCCCCGGCCATCACTTTGCCACCGGTTTGATGTTCAACGGGAACAGATTCTCCCGTTAACGCACTTTCGTCAAAACTCGCAAGCGCATCTTGCAAAACACCGTCGGCAGGCAAACGACCTCCGGGTGCGACTTCTATGATATCCCCTGGTTTAAGCTGAGCAGCTGGTACTTC
This sequence comes from Vibrio sp. 970, assembly GCF_033339075.1. Lineage (NCBI taxonomy): Bacteria > Pseudomonadati > Pseudomonadota > Gammaproteobacteria > Vibrionales > Vibrionaceae > Vibrio > Vibrio sp. 970. The sequence goes on along the minus strand of NZ_JAWOTW010000004.1, from coordinate 18,956 downwards.
TTTACGCTCTCCATCAATAATTAAAATTGAATTTTCTGGGACTAAGTCCATTAACGCCTGGACACCGCTTCGCGCGCGAGATGATGCATATGCTTCTAACTTTTCACCAATAAGGAAAAGCAATAACACCATTGCGGCTTCGGCGGTTTCACCTAAATATAAAGCGCCGAGCGCCGCTACACTCATTAACGTTTCAATCGCAAAAGGCGTACCGCTACGCGCCAACTTAAATGCTTTGAGCGCGATTGGGTATAAACCAAGTAAACACGTCAAAGTGAATAACCAAGCGCTTATTTGAGGGTCGATCTTAGAAATTACTGCCGCAGTAGCCATTGCACCAGCAATCGAGAGAATTTGGATGTTGTCTCTTATGACGCCAAGCCAGCCTTTCTTTGTAGTGCTTGGTTTTGGAGCATCAAGTGAAGAGAGCGGGAAACCCGTTTTTTGGGCTGTCTGCTCTATCGTAGCTATCAGCTCTAGACCATCAAAATCGACGACCAGTTTTTCTGTTGCAAACAAAACCTTGGCTTGGCTGACGCCTTGTAAAGACGTAATGGCTTTCTCAAGCTTTTGCGCACAAGATGGGCAATCCATACCTGACACAAGCCAAGCGTTCCGAACGGAGGAATTACTCTCCCTTGTGGGATCGTCTTCCTCGCCTGTGTCAACGCTGCAGCCTCCTCCACTACAGCAAGAGCTTTCAGAAACATCAACACTGGCCTGAGAGATATTGAGCGAAGATTTTACTGGCGCACAGCATGACTCGCTTGCACCAAGCGGCACCGCAGTTTTGATTTTGCTAGATTGGCAACCTTGATGTTTTGTACACATAATTTTTTCCTTATTGGTATCGGTGATTTACCTATTGCTAAGGATAAACCTTAGAGTAAGCTCCAAGGTCAAGATAAATTTGTACAGTTCGGCGATAGAAAATAAAAAAGACGCCGAAGCGTCTTTCCAAACCAGTTTAAAAGCAATATTCCGTAAAGTTTAAACAGAGAGGTTAAACGGGATGCTTAAAACACTCATTTAATGTCATTCCTATGGCACGCAGCACGTCTCTTCTTGTGATAACACCAACCAACTTACCTTTGCCATCCACCACTGGATACATTTTCGGCTTTCCAACTTTCATCATGTCAGCCAGTTCAATTACTGACATTTCTGGAGAAACAGATAAGACATCATCATGCATACACTCTTGTACCGTATGTGTATCTTGGCAGTGATAACTTGCTTTCACCAACTTATCTAATAAGTCTTGCTCCGATAAAAACCCAACCACTTTTTCATTTTCATCAATGACAGGGCCACCTAGTGTGACACTTTGCATTACTTTGTTTAAAGCTGCCGAAAGTGACATATCTTTCGTGAAAGTCACCGCTTGCAACGTCATGTAATCTTTTACTTTTAATGAATGCATTCTTATCTCCTTAAGGGCATTTTATTGCGGCCTTTAGATAAGTGTCGCCTAATTTCCTGATTTTACTAAATGGAAAGGAGTAATTTTATTTATAGGCACAGCCTATTGAACTAAAACAAAATTAACTCACCGAACAACATTCACTGTATTTCGTTAAACGCAAGATTCAGCCAGGCTGATTTTTCTAGGCAAAATACAACAAAGCCAGTCAAATAGACTGGCTTTGTTATTAAGTAATTGTTGCATTAGCTATGTTGGCGGCGCATGTTGTCTAAAATAATGCCAGTCGCCATCGCGACATTCAGTGATTCGGCACCGCCAAACGCCGGAATCGTGATCTTATCTGTCACGAATTTTGCTGCGGCTTCGCGCACACCATGAGATTCGCTGCCCATCAACAAAATACCTTCAGCAGCGAAATCCGTTTTATGAACGCTCTCTCCTTCCAAAAACGCGCCATATACTGGCAATTTGGCGTGTTCCAAGTAACTTGGCAAATCCACCAAACTCACTTGTACGCGGCCAAAGCTGCCCATGGTCGCACTGATCGTTTTAGGATTATAAGGATCAGCACAATCTGTACTCGCAATAATGTGCTTGATGCCATACCAGTCTGCAACACGAATAATCGTACCTAGATTACCAGGGTCGGATACACCATCTAGCGCAATCATCAAGCCTTTCGCTTGAGGCTCTTTTACACTCGGAATTTCAACCACAGCAATGGCCGCATTATTGCTCACAAGCGTGCTCGCTTTGGTCAATTCATCAAGCGATGCTTCAACACAATCAAAACGATTTAGCGTACCAGCATTTTGTTCGAGAAATGCCGCTGTTGCAAAAACCTGCTTCACCTTCAATGAACTACTTGCTAGCTCTAGTACGTTCTTTTCACCCTGAACTAGGAATAAGCCATGCGCTTTACGCTGTTTCTTTTGACCTAAAGCACGAAGCAGTTTTAATTGGTTTTTTGAAATCATTAAAGTATCCCAGGTGAAAATGGTTATTCGGCGAGTGTACCCTAAACAATCTTCACGAAAGTTCGGTATCGAGCGGATGAGATTATAAATTATACCTAAATAACCTCAAGAAGCTTGATCATCAGAAGACGTTGAACACCAAGCGTAGCCAAAATAAAAGAAAGCTCAAAAACGAAAAAAGCCCTGCGATAACGCAGGGCTTTCAAAGGGTGGGACCCCAGCCACATCCCGGCACACAAGTCACACGCTGCGGCTGCTTCCTTCCGGACCTGACCGAGTTCACGAGCTATTGTTGCGAGAGGACCAGAGCCCCATAATTCTTTTCGAGAGGTCTTGCCTCAATCGATGGGGCGATTATTCAGTATCAGCTCTCATAATGCAAGAGCAAAAACCTTGAATTTCATCATTTCATTACCGTTTGAACAAAACTCGATCAATTCATTCCTTTATGATGAAACCGTGCAGTCACGATAAGAGGAGTCGTGCCGTGAGGACTGCTTACTCATGTACATGTCTTCATCAGCCAAATGCATCGCTTGCTCTAAGCTCATGTGCCGTTCCCTTTTTGCAGAGAAACCAATAGAGATACTTATAGACTCCAAATCACTACATAATTTGCCTTTCACGTCGATTCTACTGAGCTCTCTCATTGCTCTAGTTAACTCGGCTTGCGTTGGATAACCCAGCAATATGAACTCATCCCCTCCAATTCGATAACATCTTCCCGACCAGACATAATGAATTTTTAGTGCCAGTAGTTGTAAAACTTCGTCCCCAGCGCGATGCCCATAAGTGTCATTGATTCGTTTGAAATGATTAATGTCTAAGTAAAGTATGGATAGATCTTTGTTTACTCCTTTTCGATACTTTACTTGCAACGCACGACGATTCCTTAACCCTGTTAAGTTGTCAGTGTTCGATTGACGGTAAAGATAAAGCGAAACACAAATAGCAAACAATAATACAAAGATAAACACAGCTTGTGTTTGCGTCGCTAATCGAATCTCATATTCAAGTGCGGTACGCCAATCTGGGCGTACATCGTACTGAGCAATGATCTTATCAACTTCTAACATCGCTATCGCTCGACTGAAGAAAGGCGCAAGCATGGCTCCTTTTTCATTCGCGACCAATCCAACAGAGAGTTGAGACTCATAAAACTCGCCAATAGCGGTATCCTGCTCTATCGGAACCAGTTCACTGAGACGTAAAAAATGATTGAGCATCGCCGTATCCATCGGAATGTAATCGACTTCTTCATTTAATAGCCCCTGAATGAGTTCTTGTTGGGTACGATAACGTTTGAGTTCTTTTAGCGGTAACAGTTGCGTCATCATTTGATCGAAAAAGTCATCCTTAACTACGCCAATCCGCTCAGATATCAACTGTGAAACATGAGAGTATGTGCTCGGTTTGTAACCTAAACGCTTGACCATCACCGATGCTGGCGCGTAATGGGACTTTGGAAAGTAGCTAAATGCGCGCCGCTCACGGCTGACCGTTAACGGCGCCAAAATTTCGAAATTACCTTGGATAAACTCATGGTACATAGAACCCCAGCTTTCACCAGGCTCACTAATGATCAAGCAGTTTAAAGCCAAGATCTCACAACTTCTCAGGACTACATCAGCCGTCATCCCTTCGACACTACCATCTGCGTTGTATACAACATATGGAAAGATAGATTCGAGCTTAATCCGTATTGGTTCATTAAAATCAAGGGGTAATAAACGAATAGAATCACGCAACGCTGCTCGCCTTAATTCAAATTGATACTGGGAAATTTCTTCGCGAAGCTGCTTTTGCACCGCTTCCCCGTGAATAAACGTAGCGAACGTGTCCAACTCCTCAAGATGATGATCTTTTTTACTGATGATGGATACGGGCTTTATCGAAATCTGATCATTGAGCATCTTGGCGTCAAACCCCTCCATCAGCATCGGCTTGAGCTGGTTAATGGCATCGACAACGCCGTCCACAGCACCTGAACGTAGCAGTGTTACTGCTTGTTCATGACCTTGATAAGAGATCTGTTCTAGCTCAGGGTAGTGTTGTTTAAGTAATTGGGCATAAACTGTATCTTTGGGGATGCCAACACGCGAAATGTCACTCAACGTCGAATCTTTTAAACCAAAGAGGTAGGTATATTCGATATTTGTTGGGCGGGAATAACTAAAACGTTGAGCACGTTCTTGTGTGTAAGTGATATTCGCAGCAAAGTCCGCTTCCCCATTCGCTACTGAATTTAGAATGGCATCAAAGCTGGAGTAGTTCACGTATTGAACGGTAAAGCCAAACTCCTTTGAAGCAGCATTGAAAAGAACACGAGTGACGACATCATCCGCTTCAGTCGCGACTTTATAATGAGCAATTAAAGGGGCTTCGGCTTTTACATTCAAACTCAAGAGGCAACATGCAAAAAGCAACAGTGTTCGAGCAAAAGTTGTCATGACAAACTTATCTTAAATCAACCACTTATATTGTGGTTATTATTATTGGAAGTGTAGTAAATATGAAATGAAGAACATATACTAATCTCCATTTTGTTCCACAACCAATTCGATACTCTGCCGCACATGTCACTTTTTACCTGACTAAAAATTCATAATTCAGCCTGTTCATCGCTACTACGTAAAATATAGTCAGTCATCCAAGCCGTCCCTAACAAACAGATCCAAACCACGAAAACAGGGTTTGGCACATCCGTGGTCGGGCTGACGACTAAAGCGGCAAAACCCACAGTCGGCAATGTCCAACATAATAATTTGCTCCAACGAATGGTATGTTGAAGCTTCGCAAGTGCTTCCATTGACGCTAACATTCCCGTCAAACTTAACGCCATAAGAACGGCGTACGGTAGGCCTGCAATCCACAATGGGAGCAACAAAAACAACGGCCACCAGCTGTGTTTATTGGATGGCGTCCAATGCGCAGCCGACCACCACATCGCCATAACCGCAATGGTTTGAACCACTGTAACCCAAGCAAAACCATCCAGCTTACCGCCTTGCTGTGTGACCATAAGACCAACTTGCAGTGTAAGTACAATAAGACCAGCGGTGAGCAACACACCTAAAGAGCTTCTACGAGAAAATACCACCATTAAAAGTGGGAAAAGGATCAAAACACCAACCGACAAAGCAATTGGCTGCATTGAGAGTGTCGCACCAAAAGCCATCATCGCGCCCAGTAATACTAGGCCAGCGAACCCACCTTGTGGCAGAACCCACAGCGCGGGGATCATAAGTGCAAGAACGGGAATGTCACCCTCGCTCAAACTCATCGCCCGAACGCAGACAACAGCGAGTAAGGTCGTAACGAAAAATTGAAGTGTCGATAAAATCATAGCGCCTCCTGGCTTCCCCACCTACTTGGTAACTCAACGGCAAAAACTGGGATTGAAAGTCGTTGAGAGGGTCTAGATTCAAGCTTAGCTTGCGTTTGCTTCATGCTGTTTAAGGCTCATCAACCAACGACACTAAAGAACAGAAAATGTAATTCTTCAAAGTGAGTCGCTGACAACACAAGGGTTAAGAACCGTTAGCAATATACAAGTCCAATGGTTTACCATTCCTTAGTAATCCAAAATAGACACTTTTGAGTATGGACCAATTTTTAGCGCAAATCTTTGCTGTAATTCACCAAATTCCAAAAGGAAAAGTCTCCACCTATGGGGAAATTGCAAAAATGGCCGGTTATCCGGGCTATGCGAGACATGTTGGTAAAGCACTGGGTAACCTACCAGAAGGCAGCAAACTCCCCTGGTTTAGAGTGGTAAATAGCCAAGGAAAAATATCTTTAAAAGGCAGAGACTTAGAGCGACAAAAAAAGAAATTAGAAGCAGAAGGGATTGAAGTATCGGAAGTTGGCAAAACTTCACTTAAAAAATACAAATGGCAGCCTTAAGCTGCCATTTTTTGTTCTCAGTACGTCGTATTAACGTGTTCCAACTAGACGAATATCTAATTGGTGAGTTTGTGCTTCATCTGTAATAACACCGTTATGTGTGTCGCTGATAAAACGCAGCTTTCCATCTACCTCAATGCGAGCACGAACGCTGTAACGATGGTTTGGTTTGATTTCATTGCTGTCGTAACTCAACTCAAAAGAAAGAGGAACTTGCTTACCTTCTGTTTCGAATGTCTGTTTCGCCAACACTTTTGCTGGCGCATCCGCCAAGGACACATCTTCTAACGCAATAGTAACCACTGCGTTTGGTGGCAAGGCAATCCGCTCGCGATAAGCCACTGTACCTGTAATCGTCTTCATTGACGCTTCTGTAGATTCCATTTCTGTATTTTGAGAAGTTTGGCAACCCACTAACGCAGCCCCAAAGAGTAGAGAAGTAACAAGTAGTAGTGTTTTTTTCATATATTCCTCGAAAAGAGCATTAAACCGAAGCAATTATAGGTCTGGAATATAAAACTGTCTGCTTCCTGTCACTTTATTTGACAATAGTTTGACTGAGTTAGAATTTATCAAACAATTGATTTTGTTTCATAATTGGAACAATACTATTTCTAAGTTACTCAATAGTTCTTAACTATGCCACTTCACAAGAGTGAGGCTGTTGAGGTAACTTGGAATGAAAGACAACGGTGAGGAGACACAATGAGTAAACCACTACGAGAATTGCTCAGCCTACTACAACTCGAAAAATTAGAAGAAGGCTTGTTTCGTGGCCAAAGTGAAAACCTAGGTTTGCCTCAAGTTTATGGCGGTCAAGTAATTGGGCAAGCGCTTTCTGCTGCGCGCTACACCGTTGAAGAAACACGCACGGTACACTCCTTCCATAGCTATTTTTTGTACCCTGGCGATCCAGAAAAACCTATTATTTATGATGTAGAAAATCTGAGAGATGGCCGTAGCTTTAGCACTAGACGCGTAAAAGCAATTCAAAATGGACGCCCTATTTTTTACCTAACCGCATCCTACCATGGCGATCAACCTGGGTTTGATCATCAAAAAGAAATGCCAGATATCCCTGGTCCAGAAAACTTTGCCTCAGAGAGTGAGCTCGCAAGCCATATTGCAGAATTTCTACCCAAACGCTTACGCAAAACATTTTGCGGGGAAAAGCCAATCGAAACTCGCCCCGTTACGGTTATCAACCCTTTGAAGCCCAAAAAAGCAGAACCCAAACAGTACCTTTGGATTCGTGCTAATGGTGAAATGCCAGAGAATCAGCTAATTCACCAGTACCTTCTGGCCTACGCATCCGATTGGGGATTCCTTGTGACAGCAATGCATCCACATGAAGTCTCATTAATGACGCCTAACTTTCAAGTGGCCACCATTGACCACTCTATCTGGTTCCATCGTCCGTTTAAGATGGATGAATGGCTTCTATATGCGATAGAGAGCCCAACGGCGAGCAATACTCGTGGGTTGGTCCGTGGCGAAATATACAACCAGCAAGGTCACTTAGTGGCGACCGCCGTGCAAGAAGGGGTGATGCGCTACACGAAATAGCTCGTGTTCGCCAGACGAAAAAAGGAGTGCTGTTCCGCACTCCTTTTTTAAGGGGTATCAAACGATGATTAATTTGGTTGATACTTCATGTTAATAACCGACCATTCGTAAAGTGATTTCGGGTAACCATATTCGCTTTTCCCGTAAATGACATTTGGGTCGGCATAGAATCCACCTTTATTCGTTGCTAAAAATTCACGAACCCCACGACGGTAAGTAATCACAGGTGCTACTAACTCATACTCTACCTTTTCCATCTTCGAGTCATCAATTATTAAGAACCGAGTCATACGAATCGTGCTGCCGTTGGTGCAGTACCCTGGGTCATCATAGTCAATTGCTTCAAAAGGCTTGAGATCATCTTCGAACAGCTCTGATGTACATCCATCAAATCGAGCTAAGTGTACCCACGCTCCTTTTATTAGAGTTTGGTCATCGTTACCCACCGGCTTGAATGCAAGTAGTGCAATCTTACCTTTGCCGTATAATTTCAATTCTTCGTCCGTTGGCTCACGCACTGAACGAACGTTCATCAAACCAAACTCACTTTCTTCTAAGTTAGAAAACTCACGTGCATTTAGCGTGCTAAACAATACTGTTTGTTCAGTTTCAAGCAATGTATATTGATCCGCAACACCTTCATCTGCAAAGCTTAGATACAGCTGGACTTTCTTACTTTCCAGCGCTTTGTAATCTCGAGATTCTCCTTCCGAAACGTCGAGAGAAATCCAACGTCTTTTTACTGGTGGGAGGTCAAGTAACGTCAGCTCTTCCTTATCAACATCTAATGAAGCGACTCCTTTAATTGTTGAGCTGGATATTTGATAGCTGCGGTTTCCTATTGGTGTACCAAAGTCTAGCTTAACCTTTTTAAATGGTTCAAATTCCACCTTCATTGTAGAAGCACTTAAACCAGGGTGATTCGCTTTGTTAATAGTGCCATTTACGACGATTGTTTTAGCTTTGTAGTTGCGTCCAGTAAGAGTAACCTCTACTTGGTACTCGCCTGCGTGCAAAATCTTCAAACGCCCCGTATCAGGGGAAACTAGCTCGACCACAGGATCTTTTTGGTTAATAAGACGGTAACTTGCCTTCGCAGTCCCACCACTCATCACTGGTGAGATAACACTACCAGCGGAGAATTCTACCGTTGGGTAAGTAACCGATACAGGGTTTGTGCCTTGTTTAATCGTGACCGAGAAGCTACTTTCACCCGGATCCACTTTGTCGTCCCCCGCATCCGAAACAATAATTTTTGTGCTACCCGCGTTAAGAATTTGCATGGCACCCGTTTGGCTGTTTAAGGAAACTACATCTGTTGCTGCGTTGTCTGCAAATCGGTACGTAACTTCCCCAACCGTACCAGAGATTTTCGGCGCAACAAATGTTTGGCCAACCTTCCAAATCTCTTCCACATCGGATTGAACTTCAATTCGGCTCGGCGCACTCAAAATTGTCACGTAGACTTTTTGATCAGGACCAACAGTATAATTCGCGCTCTCTTTTCTGCGCACAGTTAGCGTCGCTTTACCCGCTTTATACACATGGAGACGTCCTTCACTAAAACCACCGACAACATCTGGTGCGGTGTTATCTACAATCTCAATTTGCTCGTCAGCACTCAAACCAAAATCACGATGAAGATCAAAACTGTATTTGTTGCTGTATACAACGTCATAATCGTGCGTTGCCATGGGTTGGCCTTCAGCCTTTGCAACTTTAATGACGACATTAAATTGAATAGGTTGGTAGAACTCCCCACCATCGTCTTCAAACTTAAGGTCGTACTCACCCGCAGTCACTACCTCCAACTTGCCGTCAGTCATTCGTAAGCCATTAGGTAAGCTGCTAACTAGATTTACGTTACCTTTTTGCCCTTTAAACGCCAGAGGGATTGAAAGATTTGGTTGATAGGTAAGCGGCATTTCAATGTCTTTTATAACGGGATGAGGCGCGCGATTAACTTCAAGATCAAAACGAGTTTTGCTTGCAGGATAATTACGCATGTCATGCTCGTAAATTTCCACTTCAGCAGCACCAACACCTTTGATCAGTAATGCTTCACCATTTTCAGTTTTAGCGACAACGTCTTCACCACGAATGATTCTCAGCTCATAGTCACCGTAGGCGTTCGTCACCTTAGGGAAAATTCGTCCACCTTCCTCATAAGTTGTGACAATATCCGCTGCGCTGATTTCTTGACGCTTGCCTTGTTTTATATCCACAAAAAATTGCGCTGTTTGCTGTTTATCTAGAAACGCGTCGCTGTAAGTTGCAGTCGCTTCAACCGTTAATCGCCCAACATTATGAACAAGAAGCAAACCCGTTTCAGGGTCTAGCAACTCGGCCACCTTGCTGTCTGGTACGCTATTTATGATTTTGTAAGAAATACGTTGCGTTTGAGCTTTATCTAAACGCACTGGTTCTAACGTCAACCCTTCTCGATACTCGTCTTCAAGCAAAGCGAACTGTAATTGCCCCGGAGCTACTGCATGCAGTTTAACCGTAGCGCGAACTTGTTTCGGCAAGTAAAAGTCGTTACCTGAATCGGTAATCAGCACCGATGCCTGACCAACTGAACCTAATGAATATACCGAACCGTTCTCATCAACACGAATCAAGTTATGACCACTTTCTACCTCATAACTCAGTTCGCCTTTTTGGCCACGGACGATCAACGCTTTTCCTTCTGACTCAATCGCATTGAAATTCAGATCACTCACTGAAAGTTCAGTATTGATGCCTCGCTCTACAGTGACAGAAAATCTTGCTTCAGAAGATTCATAAGCAGAGCTACTATCTGTAGCAAGAATAGTCGCCGTTCCTGGGCGCAGAATTTGTAGTATTCCTGAGTCATTAATTTTCACGACATTTGGCGGATTAGAGTCAATGACTTGGTAAGATACCGACCCATGTACATTGCTCAGTTTTGCTTCAGTAACCGTTCCCACTCCTTCAAACTTCAACACCGTGTCTTCCACTTTTAATTGCGGACGGTTCTGCTTTGTTACCGTAGTTGGTGTCTTCGTATTGTTCGGCTTAGAGTCTCCCCCACCGCCACAGCCAGCGAGTAAAGCTGCGAGAAAAAGCAAATAGTAATTTCTGTTCATTTTTAGTAATACTTTGTTACATACAAGATGGGGCGATAATAATACGATGTTTTATTAATCACTATCCCCATTTTTGAGTACTTTATTACTTAAGTAATTGCTACTGTATTAATCCTAAAAACAAATACTCAAAAATAGCGACCAAATTACATGAAAACACAAAAAGCAAACGTTTAAATCAAACTCTTCCATTAATTTAGTAAAAATTAATATTCAATAAAATAAAACATGAAAAAGAAAGAGAAAAAATTGCGTTATTTTTTCTTTCATTATGATATATGGGACTAATGGACTGCAAAAACAAATGGTTAATGAAAAATAGAAGAGAGAATAAATATCGTTTATATTTATGAAAATCTGATAGGAAATAGTTTTAAAAGCATAATCAAACTACCTTTTAACATTTAAAATACTAAAAGGTAGAATTAACATTAGATAGAATTCTTATAGGGCGAGTTATTTTAGGATTGGTAACTCTGTTGTGTATTTAATGGACTCCATAGCAAATGTTGAAGTCACATTAGATAGCCCTTTTACGCTATTAACTAACCGCTTATAGAATTCGTCAAAACACTTCATATCTTTGACTAGTACTTTCATCATGTAGTCATACTCGCCAGCCATACGATAAAACTCCATTACCTCAGGAAAGTCACTCACAGTTGTAACAAAATGGTGATACCAACCTTCGGAATGATCAATCGTTTTTAACTGAACAAATGCAATGAAAGATAGCTCGAGCTTTTCTGCACTTAACAACGCCACGCGTTTTTCGATGTAGCCCTCTTCTTCCAACCTTTTCAAGCGCTTCCAGCATGGTGTTGTAGTAAGATTGACTCGCTCAGCCACGTCATTTAATGACGAGGTGCTGTCGGTTTGTAGTAAAGCAAGCAGCTGCTTATCTATTCGATCTAAACTCATTTCTATAAACCCATAAAATGTAGAAAATTTTTCTACAAAAATCTTTATTAAGAGTAACAATAGCAAAGTTTTTCTCGAAAATTATAGATAAATTATCCCTATCTAATACTTATCTATCGATTTCCCAAGGAGAGACGCCATGTGTACTGACCACAATTGGATCAACAATGCAGTGCGTAAAATTGAAGCAGACTTCCAACGTTCTGCTGATACTCATTTATTTAAACTTGAACTGCCTTCTCTTGATGGTATCGATATCTACCTAAAAGATGAGAGCACGCATCCAACAGGCTCTCTGAAACACCGATTGGCACGCTCGTTGTTTCTTTATGCGATTTGTAACGGATGGATTGGTCCTGAAACCACAGTGATTGAAGCGTCCTCAGGCAGCACTGCCGTTTCGGAAGCGTATTTTGCTCGCTTGCTTGGCTTACCGTTCATTGCTGTTATGCCGAAAACCACCGCACGTAAAAAGATTGAACAAATTGAGTTTTATGGTGGTAAAGCGCATCTTGTAGAGCGCTCAGATCAGATTTATGACGAGTCTCGACGCTTGGCTCAAGAGTTAAATGGTCACTACATGGACCAGTTTACTTATGCTGAACGCGCTACTGACTGGCGCGGTAACAACAACATCGCGAACTCTATCTTTAGCCAAATGGAGTTAGAAGATCACCCGATTCCTAGCTGGGTAGTGATGAGTCCTGGAACAGGCGGCACATCAGCAACCATTGGCCGTTTTATTCGTTACCAAAAATACGACACTAAGCTTTGCGTGGTAGACCCTGAAAACTCAGTGTTTTACGATGCTTTTCAGTCAGGTAATCACTCATTAAAAGGTGAGACCGGCAGCAAAATTGAAGGCATCGGTCGACCACGTGTCGAGCCAAGCTTTATTGCAGGTGTTATTGACGAGATGCGCAAAATTCCAGACGCTGCCAGTGTGGCAACCGCCCATTGGGTATCTCAGCTGATTGGGCGTAAAGTCGGCGCATCAACAGGCACCAATCTTTACGGTGTGCTGCAATTGGCTTGTGAGATGAAACAACGCGGTGAGAAGGGTTCTATCGTGACGCTTCTATGTGATTCTGGAGAGCGTTACCTAGATACGTATTATGACTTAACATGGGTAAAAGAGAACATCGGCGATATTCAACCTTACTTAGCTCAACTCGAAGTCATTCAAGCAAAAGGTTGCGTTGAGCCAGCTTGTTGCGGCTCAACTAACGCTTAACGTGCAAACTGGACTTTAAAAAACAGCCCAACTTCATGTGGGCTGTTTTTATCGCTGGGTTTTACTTTTTCTGGCGCGCTTCAAACGCAGCCAATTGTTCTGGCGTTGCCGCTGGTTGATGATTTTGTTTCCATTCATCGTAAGTCATGCCGTAAACACGTTCGCGAGCGTCATCAATATCTAAATCCAAACCGAGATTTTCAGCCTCAGATTTATACCATTTGCTAAAGCAGTTGCGACAGAAGCCCGCAAGGATCATCAGGTCGATGTTTTGTACGTCTTTGTTAGCATCTAAATGCGCCAATAAACGGCGAAATGTCGCCGCGTCTAACTTATCTTGTTCTTCTTGAGTCAAGTTTTTGTATTTGAATTCAGCCACTTTCCTTTCCTTCTCTCTTATTTAGCTAGCTTTCGTCACCATATCTAGTTAGTCGGTAGTCATGAGTAAGAAGTATGCTTTAGCGCAACAATTCCCATTCTAAAATCACTACCTTTGATAAAAGCTGATATGATAATTACCATCCATCCTATTGATTAAATTAACATTTAAACAAATCATTACAACGGTCTTTTACCAAGGTTATCGTCTAGTTATGAAAAACGCCATTCTATTATTGTCTGCCTTGACCATTAGCGTGCCAACTTTAGCTGCTCAAGAACAAGCTCATCAATCTTATTTTTATCTGGGTACTGGTAACGTTGGTTTTGATACACCGTATTTCGGCTCGGATAGAGACAATGAGTGGTCAACACCACATATCACAGTTGGCTGGGGTTACCATATAAACCAATACCTCGCGTTTGAAGGGGTTCTGCGCTATTCACAAAATGAACTTAAGAACGATGCTCTAAAAACTGACTTAGATCTTCACTATTACCAAGCAGGTATGTCTGCTGTTGTAACAAGTGATAACTTAGGCGATACGCCGCTGTCACTGTTTGGTCGCGTAACTGCGCTTGGCACTCAAGCTGAAATGTATGTTCCAAACGAACAAAAAGTCACAGATGATTCAGGCGCGCTATTCAACATCGGTGCTGGTGTCCATTGGGATATGAGCAAAGATATCTGGTTACGCGCAGAGTACATTTATAATGTCGCGGATATGGGTTTTGAAGATTTTTACGACAGCTACGAAGGTGTACAAATCAGCCTAGGGAAACGCTTCTAATCGAACGCTTCCGAGCTAACTTTAAACCGATAAAGAGAAGCCGAGGTTATTACCTCGGCTTTTATGTTTTAACGTTTGATTTAAGGGTGCGCTATACGGCCCTTCGTATCATGGCTAATTGCTTTGTTTAACTCTGCTTCTACATGACCTGGTGCTTGTGTTTTCGCCGAAATCAATCGGTACATTGCCGGGATAACAAACAAGGTCACCAATGTCGCAAACCCCATCCCGAAAAAGATTACCGTACCCACGGCAATACGGCTCTCATAACCCGCCCCTGTCGATACGATCAACGGAATTGCGCCAGCAAGTGTGGTAAACGCAGTCATCAAGATTGGACGTAGACGTCGCGCAGCTGCATCAATGATCGCTTTTTCAAACCCAACGCCACGATCACGTAGCTGATTGGCAAATTCTACGATCAAAATACCGTTTTTCGTCACCATACCAATCAACATGATCATGCCGATCTGGCTATAAATGTTCATACCTTGGCCCATAATAACTAAACCAAGGAAGCCACCAAATACACCCATCGGCACCGTAAACATGACCACTAACGGGTTTACGAAGCTTTCAAACTGAGCCGCCAACACGAGATACGCCACTAGCAGTGCCAATGCAAACACAACAGCAACACTCGCTTGGTTCTCTTTAAAGTCTTTCGACTCCCCCGAATAACTCACCGAAATGTCACCCGGTAAGTTGTCGATGGCTTCCTGGTCTAGGTAATCCAGCGCATCTCCTAATGTATAACCTTCCGACAGGTTGGCAGTAATAGTGATGGACTTCTGTTTGTTGTAGTGAGAAAGACGAATAGAGGCCGCCACTTCTTCAATTTTTGTGACCGCATCTAACGTCACTAGCTGACCGCTATTCGTGCGCAGATAAATCTGACTTAAATCTGCAGCATTATTAAAGCTATTTTCATCACCGCGAAGATACACATCGTACTCTTCGCCACGCTCAACATAAGTCGTTTCGCTTTTACCACCGAGCATGATTTCTAGGGTGTCAGAAATGTCTTGAACACTGACTCCTAGCTCTGCGGCACGCTGTCGGTCAACTGTAACCAATAACTCAGGCGTTTTTTCCGAGTAATCTATCTCTGCTCCTTCCATCATTGGTGATTCTTCTGCTTTGTTCTTTAGCATTTCAGCCCAAACAACGAGCTCATCGTAATCAGAGCCGCCTAATACGAACTGAACTGGCTCACTCGAACCACCTTGGAAACCTGGCATAAATGGGAACACTCGAACATCTGGGATACCTGCCAATTCTTTCCGTACTTTGTTAAGGGCTTGCTGAGCCGTGATATCACGTTCGTTCCAATCTTCTAGAATCATGATCACAAAGCCTGTCTGGTCTCCTGCCTGGCCACCAAACGCTGGCGTTTGGATACTGAATGACTTCAGATAACCTTGCCCTAGTAATGGCATCAATCGGTCTTCGACAATATCCATATTGGCTGACATACGATTGTATGACGTAGCATCTGCACCGCGCACAAACGCGAATATCACACCGCGATCTTCTTGTGGGGTCAGCTGGGCCGGTACCTGATTCATCAAGAAATAGCTACCGCCCAAACAAGCTAGAATCACCAGCGGAGCAGCCCAACGTACTTTCAATGCGCCTTTCAATAATGCGCGATAACCACTCTCAAGCTTGCTAAACAAGCGATCAACCGCTTCATTGAATCGATTTGGTTTTACATTCGCTTTCAAAATCTGACTACCTAATACAGGAGTCAGCGTCAGGGCAATCAAAGAGGAGAATATGACCGACATAGCCAGCAATACAGAAAACTCTGTAAATAGTAGACCTACCATGCCATCCATAAAGGAGATCGGTAAGAACACCATCACCAGCACTAATGTTGTTGCTATAACAGCAAAACCAACCTCTCTTGTGCCTTTATATGCGGCGAGTAATGGCGATTCACCGCGTTCAATATGGTGGAAGATATTCTCTACAACCACAATTGCGTCATCCACCACCAAACCAATCGATAATATCAACGCCATCAAGGTGATCAAGTTGATAGAAAACCCAAAGTAGTACGCGGCAATGAACGAAGAAATCAGAGAAACAGGAACCGTAACCGCAGGAATTAAGGTTGCACGAGCTTGGCCGATGAAAATGTACAACACCAAAATCACCAAGCCGCCTGTGATAAATAGCGTGCTGTACACCTCTTCGATTGAACGCTCGATAAATACTGTCGCGTCGTAATCTATCGCAAGGCGTGTACCTTCTGGTAAGAACTTCTGGATGTTATCGACTTCAGAACGAACCAGCTTAGCAACCTCTAACGGGTTTGCGTCTGACTGCGATACCACACCAAGACTGATGTTTACTACACCATCACTTTTGAAGGTTGAATTTTCGTTTTCTGCACCAATGAAGACATCTGCTACATCTTTTAAATAGATAGGTGTATTGTCGCTTGCGCGTTTAATGACAAGATATTGAAAATCTTCAGGCGTGTTATAAGTACGAGCCGTACGCACGGACATTACTGTTGAGTCGTTGCGAACTTCACCACCTGGGCTTTCTAGGTTCTCACTTCGCAAAGCTGATGTAATGTCCGAAGCTGTAACTGAACGTCCAGCCATTAGTTCTGGCTTAAGCTTCACGTACATGACCTTGTACAAACCACCGGAGAGATCAATGGAGCTAACCCCAGAGATCAGGCTAAAGCGATCCATCAATACACGTTCGGCATAATCGGTTAATTGAGTACGGTCCATCTCTGCAGAACTGAGATTGATGTAGAGCGACGCCTCTCCCGAGCCATTGTTCTTATAAACAATAGGGTCATCCGCTTCATCAGGTAGCGAGCGCTGAGCACGAGCCACTGCATCACGCACGTCGCTCACACCTGTGTTGAGATCGTAACCTAACTCAAACGTGATCGTGATACGCGACATGCTGTTACGAGTAGTGGAGCTAATTTCATCAACTCCACTGATCCCAGAAAGCTGGTCTTCCAAAACGGAGGTAATTTGGCTTTCAATAATAGTCGCCGATGCACCCTCATAACGCGTACTGATAGAAACGACTGGGCTTTCTATATCAGGCATTTCACGAACGGCTAATTTGGTGAATGACACAAAGCCAAACACACACAACAGCATGCTCAGAACCAACGCCGCGACAGGGCGTTTAACTGAAACGTCGGACAGTAACATTAGTTTTCTTCCTCATCCGATTCACTGTCATTGCGTGTCACATCCGTGGTGTTCGCTTTTAGTGGCGCGACAATTTCTTTCACTTCGACACCATCACGCATGTTAACAATGCCTTGAACCACAATCTTGTCACCAATCTCAACACCAGATTCGATCACCACCTCGTTGCCAACACGAGCACCTAGCGACACTTCTTGACGAGTAGCTTTGTTATTTTCATCAATTACATATACAAAACGTTTAGTTCCGGAGTATTCAAGTGCTTGAACAGGAATGATTGGCGCCTTAATAGCAGGAAATGCTAGTGAAGCGTTCATCAACATGCCCGGCTTCAATTGATTTTCTGGGTTATCAAACTCAATACGCACGCGAAGATTCAGTGTTT
This sequence comes from Vibrio sp. 970, assembly GCF_033339075.1. Taxonomy (NCBI): domain Bacteria; kingdom Pseudomonadati; phylum Pseudomonadota; class Gammaproteobacteria; order Vibrionales; family Vibrionaceae; genus Vibrio; species Vibrio sp. 970. The sequence goes on along the minus strand of NZ_JAWOTW010000004.1, from coordinate 1,068 downwards.
CGGCACTGATCCGCGTATCAATACCTGTGACTTGACCAGTAAAGGTCTGGCTACCCCATGCACTGGTTTTAGCGATGACTTCCATACCAATAGAAAGCATCGATAAATAGCGCTCCGGTACTTGTAAATCCAGTTCCATGACGGAAAGATCATCCAACGTCAAAAGTTCAGTACCCGCACTGACCATTTTGCCGCGGCTAAAATCGATAAAACCAACAGTGCCAGAAAATGGGGCAGTAATATGGAGGTCAGCTAAATTGGCTTGAGCAGCATCAAGCCTCGCTTGTGCTATTTCAACACTGGCTTTTTGTGCATCGATTTCAGTTTGAGTAATCGCATTCCGCTTAACCAAACGTTGGAACTCTTTTAACTTACGCTGTTCATCTTTTAGATACGCCTTTGCCTCAATCAAAGCGGCTTGAGCCTTATCGTCATCTAACTTAATTAATAGCTGGTCTTGCTGGACATTTTGATTCGCTTTAACAGCGATTTGATTCACTTTGCCAGCGACTTCCGATGCGACAACCACAGACTCCGCTGCCTTTAATTTGCCGATAAGAGTTAAGGATTGATTGATCTCATGCGTTTCTACTTGTTCAGTCACAACAGTAACCGCTGAGCCTCCTCGCATCGCAGCGCAAACCGATGGAGAACTCAGTAATATAGAAAGCGTTAAAACAGATAACGATAACGTGGCTTTCATGCTCATGATATTGACTTCTAAACGAATAAACTTATGTCATTAAACTGCTTACAGTTTATCAGTAGATACGGTGTTTAACGTCAAGTAGTGTAAATTCAAGTAAAAAGCGCGCCTCTCTTCTGTTCAAAGGACAAACAAAACGCTGACTTTCTACCATCTTTGCCCAAAAAGACAGCATTCAACGTAAAAACGTAAGAAAAACGCTTTACAGCCTGAGCGAGTTTGCTATGATTCGCTCCGCACTTGGGAGATGAGTTGGGAAAACATCTTACTAAGTATAAAAATCCTCTGGAGGGGTTCCCGAGTGGCCAAAGGGAGCAGACTGTAAATCTGCCGGCACTGCCTTCGATGGTTCGAATCCGTCC